>JAEYWL010000055.1 GCA_023428915.1 Verrucomicrobiota bacterium | reverse complement strand
TAATCTCCTTGGTAGATATTAAGCGTTTCCTTACCGACTGAGACATAAAGCTCGAATTTAGAAAAGTTGAAGAAAAGCAAGATTAAGATCATGATCAAGATTAAGATCAAGATTTAGTTTGCGTAAGTGAGGGAAAGATTTTAACGGCCAGATTTTTTTAAATACTTGCCAGTCCAGGAGTTTTTGCAGCTCGCCACCTCGGCCGGAGTGCCGGCCGCTACAAGCTCGCCACCCTTTTCACCTGCATCCGGGCCAAGATCAACCAGGTAATCAGCATTAACAATCACATCGACATTGTGTTCGATGAGGATTACCGTATTTCCTTTAGCTGTTAAAGCGCGCAATACCTTGAGCAGCTTGTCAATATCGTCAAAATGCAAGCCGGTTGTGGGTTCATCTAAAAGATAGACCGTTTTGCCGGTAGCCCGCTTACTTAGCTCGCAGCTTAAGCGGATGCGCTGCGCCTCTCCGCCGGAAAGACTATTCATCTCCTGGCCTAATTTAAGGTAGCCTAAACCTACCTGTATGAGGGTATCTAAGATGCGGGCGATGCGCCGATTGTGTTGAAATATCTCTCTTGCTTCTGCAACTGTAGTGTCGAGATATTGACCAAAATTTTTACCCGCATAGCAGACTTGCAAGCTCAAAGGGTTTAAGCGCAAGCCGTGGCAATCCGTGCAAGTCACTTTGATAGGTGGCAGGAAATGCATTTCAATTTGCTTATAGCCCAGGCCCATGCAGCCAGTGCACATTCCATGCTTATGGTTGAAGCTGAAGTTGCGCGGCATCAAACCCCGGATTTGAGCTTCCGGCAGCTGGGCAAAAAATTCCCGCATGGTTTTAAGGGCATCTACATAGGTGCCGACATCGGAGCGTACAGTATGGCCAATCGGATTTTGGTCCAAGACAATGAGGTTGTCAAATGCGGAAATGCCGGAAATAGTCGAACCCGCATATTGCACGGAGTCAACGCGGTTAGCTAAACCCCGCTCAAGAGCCGGATGCATGATTTGATGCATTAAAGTCGATTTACCTGAACCGGATACTCCTGTAATGCAGCTAAAGCAACCCACAGGGAACGCAACGGTAATGTTCTTTAAATTATGCATTGCGGCATTCGAGATAGTCAGGAATTGCTTTGAAGGCTTGCACCGTTTAGAACCGCCTTCAATCTCTTTTTTACCGGACAGATAGGCCCCGGTTAAAGAATTGGGATTTTTTTTAATTTGGGAAACAGTACCTTCTGCAATAATGCGGCCGCCTTTGTCACCGGCTTGCGGGCCAAAATCGAGCACATAATCAGCCTTTTCAATAGTCAAGGGGTCATGTTCGACTAGCAGCAAAGTGTTGCCGAGGTCTTTTAATTGCATTAAGGCCTTATTTAAGCGATCGTTATCTCTGGGGTGGAGGCCGATGGTCGGCTCATCCAGTACATAAAGCACGCCTGTTAAACCGCTGCCGAGCTGCCTGGCTAAGCGAATGCGCTGCGCTTCCCCGCCGCTTAAGGAAGGGGCTGAGCGATTAAGCGATATATACTCTAGGCCTACCTCGCACAAAAAACGCAGCCGGCTTTGCAACTGCTGCAGCACTTCACCCAGAATTTTTTCTTCGGCAGCTTCTAAAGAAATAGACTCGATAAAAGCTAGAGAGTCGGCAATTGTCATCCCGCAAAATTGCTGAATATTGTGTCCTAGCAGTGTGACATGCTGAGCCAGCAAATTAACACGGGCCCCTTTACAGCTAGGACAGGGCATTTCGTCAAAGAGCATAACCAGCATTTCTTTAAGCTCCCTTACCAGAGAGCGATTGACTTTAGTCAGAGCGAAATTTATGCCGGGCCAGCGAAATTTAAGCGCTTTATTAGCTGTGTACCATACATCGGCGGGGG
Organism: Verrucomicrobiota bacterium; assembly: GCA_023428915.1. Lineage (GTDB taxonomy): Bacteria > Chlamydiota > Chlamydiia > Chlamydiales > JAEYWL01 > JAEYWL01. Next base: position 8,645 of record JAEYWL010000055.1, on the reverse strand, counting down.
AACCTTCCATTAAGAGTTGCAATTGCGAAGGTGTCAGCTTATAGATTTGCTGATGCGGCGGGATTTGTTCTGCTTTTAAAAAGGTGTGTAAAAGGTCGAAAGCCATAGCGCTTCCTCCGTCCCAAAACTCACGCATCAAGCCAATTACAGTGCGGCCTGCTACTTCAGGATGGCTGGCGAGGTTGGCGCCGTATTGCACCCCAAGCCCTTCACAGGCGGGGCACATGCCTTCCGAAATATTAAAGGCAAATGTTTTTGCTGTTATTTCCGGATAAGATTTTCCGGTGCTTTCCACCGAAAATGACATATTGTAAAACACATCGCCGGTTTCTCTGGCAATTACAACCTTGTTGTCACTAATTTTAGCAGCATTTTCAATGGCTTCATGCAATCTTGGACGAATGGCAGGCTCTACCTTTAACCGGTCAATCACAAGCGCCAATTCATTTTTTCGTTTCCTGTCAAACGGAATAGCAGCATCGTCTTCCAATTCATAATATTGACCGTTCAGGCGGATTTTTAAAAACCCCTGGCGCTTAAAGCGCGCGGCTACTTCTTCAAACTTATCATTTTTTCTTAGGAACAGAGGCGCTAAAATTTGAATTTTTTCCTGCTGCGGATAGGTCAAAATCCGGTCCACCACGTGGTCGCGGCTTATCGCTTTGATCTCTTCACCAGTCTCAGGGTCGTGGGGGGTTCCCTTGCGCGCATAAAGGACGCGTAAATAGTCGTAAATTTCAGTCATTGTGCCGACGGTACTGCGCGGATTGCCGGCATGGGACTTTTGCTCAATAGCAATGGCAGGGGATAAGCCTTCAACCCGTCCTACGCGGGCCTTTGGCATTTGCTTTACAAATTGCCTGGCGTATGCGGAAAGCGATTCGATATAGCGGCGCTGCCCTTCAGCATACACTGTGTCAAATACCAGCGAGCTTTTACCGGAGCCTGAGGGGCCGGTGCAGACTGTAATTTTTTCGCGGGGTATGGCGGCGTTTATCAGTTTTAAATTGTTTTGTTCTGCACCTTCTACAGTTATAAAATCTATGGCGCGGGTTGAAGATTTAGCAGATTTAGTTTTTTTGCGCTTGCTAGCCTCTTTTATAAGTGCAGCCGGATCATGTTCTAGAGCATGGCGTATGGCATGGCCCGTAGGAGTATCCATAGCAGCTATCTGCTCAGGGGTTCCTTGTGCGACAACTTCACCGCCAAAACGTCCTCCTTCCGGGCCGATATCGATAATCCAGTCAGCTGTTTTAACCACATCCATATTATGTTCGATGACCAAAACTGTATTGCCATTAGCTACCAGCTCGTGCAATACGTTTAATAGATGCTGAATATCGTAAAAATGCAGGCCGGTTGTCGGTTCATCTAGAATATAAAGGGTTTTACTCGTGGCGGGCCTTACCAGCTCTTTGGCTAGCTTGATGCGCTGCGCTTCTCCCCCTGAGAGGGTAGTGGATGATTGCCCCAGCTTGATATATTCCATTCCTACTTTTTTGAGCAATTCCAGCTTGCGGGAAATGGCGGGGAAGTTTTCAAACAACTCGCTTGTTTGCGCGACATCCATATCCAGGACGTCAAAAATATTATGCCCTTTAAAAAGTACTGATAATGTCGAGGAGTCAAAGCGTTTGCCATGGCATTGCGGGCATTCTTCCCAGGCGTCCTCCAGGAAATCCATATCAATTTTCAATTGGCCCATGCCCTCGCAACGGGGGCAAGAACCGTCTTTTACATTAAAGCTAAAACGGCCCGGCTTGTAGCCGCGCGCTTGGCTTTCGGGTAACTGGCTAAAGAGGTCGCGGATTTCGTCAAAGAGTTTAATATAAGTTGCCGGATTTGAACGGGGATTGCGGCCAATGGGCGTCTGGTCTATAGCGATTACTTTGTCCAGATATTCAATCCCTTGAATTTCTTTATGCTGGCCGACGGGCAATTCGGCATGGTGCAGGTGATTTGCCAAAGCAGGGTACAGTATATCAGTTACCAAAGATGATTTTCCGGAACCTGAAACACCTGTTACACATACAAATAAACCTAAGGGAATTTCAATGTCTGCATTTTTAAGATTATTATGGGAGGCGCCGAGCACTTTGAGCTGCTCTTTATTAGGAGAACGCCTTTCGCTTGGAATAGAAATGGAGCGCCGGCCGGCCAAATAAGCGCCTGTTATGGAACGCTTATTGTTCAATAGCTCTTTGATTGAGCCATTGACTAAGATTTCTCCGCCTTTGACACCGGGGCCTGGGCCAAAGTCGACCACGCGATCCGCTTCCCACATAGTCTCTTCATCATGTTCCACGACCACAACCGTATTGCCAATATCCCTTAAATGTTTAAGGGTAGCAATTAACTTTTTGTTGTCGCGCGGGTGCAGGCCAATGGACGGTTCATCAAGAATATAAGTAATTCCCACCAGGCCGCTTCCAATCTGCGAAGCTAAGCGGACGCGCTGGGCTTCACCACCGGAAAGAGTAGGTGCTGTGCGATCAAGGGTTAAATAATGCAAGCCGACCTCTTGCAGAAAGCCTAAACGCTGAATAATTTCATTGAGCAAGTCTTTTGCAATAATGGCTTCTGATCCTGTTAATTGCAGGCCTTGGCAGAAGGCAAGAGCTTCTGAAACAGTCATCGCCGAGACTTGATGGATTTTCTTGCCCCCTAATTGAGCCGCTGCAGGATAGGGCTTTAAACGGGCGCCTTGACATTCAGGGCATACCTGCTGAATCATTAATCCTTCCATGTTTTTGCGGTAGGAATTACTTTTAGCCTCAGCGTAACGTTGGTGTGCTTCGTAAAGGGCCCCTTTCCACTTCACCCGGTCGACCCAGGCAGCTCCGCTATGGGGATGGATAAACTGCATTTTTATCCAGCGGTCATCCCCGGTTCCATGGAGAAATACCCGTTTGGCATCTTCAGAGAGTTTTTTCCAAGGGGTAGTCACTTTAAAACCATAAAGGCGTGCGATATTGTCGTAAATATTGCGGTAGCGCACTGTTTGATAGGAGGTGGCTACGCTGCAGCAATCTTCAGCAATGCTTAAATTGGAGTTAATCACTTTGTTCAAATCAAAGTCGTTGGCTATTCCTAATCCATGGCAGCGCGGACACATTCCTGCAGGGCTGTTGAAGGAAAAATCATTAGGCTCCAGAGCGCTGTAAGATATGCCTGATTCAGGTGAAAAGGCATGCATAGAAAACAACTGCTCTTCGCCGCTATCTTGAAAATGCACCAGGCACATATTATTGCTCATGTTGAGTGCGTTGAGTATGGCTTCAGCAATGCGCGCCTGGCTATCTTCGTTTACGGCAATGCGATCAATGACCACATCGACATCATGTGCTAAATTGCGGTCCAGGGTAAGCTCTTCATCAAGATCTACGAATTTGCCGTCAACTTTGGCGCGCATAAAGCCTTTTCGCAATAACTCTTGAAAGGCATCTTTAAATTCCCCTTTTTTTTGGCGCGCATAGGGAGCCAAAATAATGATTTTGCTGCCAATGAGCGTATTTTGCACGGTCTTGATGATCCGTTCGCGGCTTTGCGGAGCAACCGGTTTGCCGCTTACAGGGCAATAAGGGGTGCCGACTCTGGCATAAAGCACCCGCAGAAAATCATAAATTTCGGTCATGGTCCCGACAGTCGAACGGGGATTTCTGCCAGCGGTCTTTTGCTCAATGGAAATTGTCGGGGTAAGTCCGCTGACTAATGCGACATCAGGTTTGGAGAGTTCGCTCATTTGCCGGCGTGCATGGGAAGATAACGATTCCACATATCTTCTTTGCCCTTCAGCATATAAGGTATCAAAAGCAAGCGAGGACTTACCGGAGCCGGAGACTCCAGTAAAGACCACCAATTCCCCTCTATTTAATGTGAGGTCTACCCCTTTTAGGTTATGTACTTTTACTTGCTTTAAATGAATTTGCTCTTCCAAGCTGCTCTCCTCTGAAAAATTATAGATATCCTATAACAAAAAAACTTTATTGTAAATGTTGCTTATTAACCTATTAAAATTTGTTTAATAATCTTAATTAAACATTTATAAAACTAGTATATAATTTATTTTAATAGAGGTTTTTATATATGATTAATAGTCCTTTTAATTATTTGTTTTCTAGTTGTGATCAAGAAGTTTATGTAAAAAAAACGAGTTCTAATAGTAGAAGTAAAAAGACAAGATCTTCTCAAGAAGAACAACTAAAGAAACAGCAAGAGGAAGAGCAGAAAGCTTGGAAAAAGACAGCTGCAGTGGTTGGAATCATTACTCTGGTAGCTTTATTGCCGGCTGCAGCAGGCGCAATTAGTTGGTATCATAGCAGTACAACTTCTCAAGAAGCTGGAACAGCTCAAATGCCTTATAATCATGCACCTGGTGTACAACCCCATCATAGGCAAAATTACTTAGCGGTAAAAGATTCAGGACCTTTAGGTTTACAAACAGTTGTTCACGCTAAGAATCAAATAGAAACTCCTGTGCCTAAAAATAAGAATTCAATACATAAGGCTGGCAACCATGCCAAATTCCGTTTACAGGAAGCAGGGGGATATATTGCTTCTCATGTTGCTAAAAGAGCAGCTTTAAAGCTTACGGTAAGCGAAGGGGGCAAGGTAGAAAAAGAATTTCTTCAAGACTTTTTTGAAGCTGCTGAAGCAAATGATAGTAACGCCCTTTGGCATATGCTTGAAGACGTAAAAGAAGGAGAGGTCGCAGTTAAATCTCAGGATTTGCCTTTTATCCTTGAAACAGCTTTACAATTTGCCCCTAAAAAAAGCTCTAGTTATAAGCTTGTGTTAGAACGCTTACAAGAAATCGCGCCGCAAAGAGGAGAGTTTATAAAGCATAAAGTAGATTCTCTTAAAGCTTATGAAGCACTTGGTAAAGAGGAAAAAGTTAAAGCTAAAAACCCTAAAATTTGTTTATTAACAGCTTACACAAAAGACAATCCAGAAAGAGTGGTCTTATCTAAAAAGGTAGTGGCTAACCAAAAGGCATATGCTGAGCAAAAAGGGTACCAATACGTAGAACACGACACCAATCTTGCTATAGAAGTCCTAGCAGATGGAACAGAAGTTACATTAGAACCATACTGGTCCAAAATATCTGCCATTAATCAGATTTTGAATGGAGTTGAAAATCAAGTCGGTGAGAAGCCGGAATGGATTGTATGGATGGACGATGATCTAGTAGTGACTAATGCCAATTTCCGCATTGAAGATATCCTTTTACAGCAAGGGGTATTAGAAGGTAATACGCATGTCATTGTCACTCAAGATTCAATGAGTCATGCTATCCCAGAGATTCCCTTGAACACGGCAATGATTTTTGTAAAAAATGACTCCCAAAGCAGAGAATTTTTCAAAAAACTCTGGAATATGCATAAGACTGAAATTCCAAACCGTTCTTATACCTATGGCGATTGCCCTAATCAAACATGTTTGCATGAACAGCAAGCTTTAACTGATATGGTGAAAAATGATCCGAGTTTGGATGGATTTGTGAAAATTATTCCCCAAAGAGATCCGGTGTCGGATGTGGGAGTCAATTTATTCCACCGCTGGAATCACTATGATATTAATCGAAGTCTCGAATTAAGTTATGGGGGAGATCACCCCAGTACTCGTTTTGATAAGAATGACCCCAAGGCAGCTTTTGTGCAGTGTACGGGGTTGGCAACTAATGGTGTAAAAGAGGGGGAGCAGGTAGCTTCCAATCAGAGATTAAAGTGCATTGATGAGTTGCTTAAAACTGCTGCCGATAATTCCGTATCGCCAAATTCAAATATTGTTAATAAAAAAGTAAGCTGGCTTTCATTTTAACCCAACTTGTCCCCTATATCCTTGATATGGTATCAAGGGAGTTGCTGAATCTCTTTTTTTAAAGATTCTAAACTTGCAATGTAATAGAGATTGTCTATGCAAGTATGCTTTGCTAAGGGATTTCTTAAATTTTTTATTGTATCAATTACTTTAAAAATTTTTCTATAAGAGGCGCAATTTGCATCATTTGAATCTTCCTGTAAGGAAGCTCTAATTTTTTTGACTGATTGTATTAGCCGATCAGAAAAAAAATTGGGGTTAAACAAACCTGTGGCAAATTTTATCATGGCAGAAAATAACGAACGAAGCTGGCTTCTTTTACAGCTTCTTCTATCTTGTCCTTTTACTTTTGCACTGGTTATCTCAAAATAGGCGTATTGATCCACTTTAATTAGTTTAAGGGAATGATATCTAAAGTTGTTTGGAGAGTCGCATTTTTGAAACACTTTTAAAATGCTTACACTAGTATCCAGCAAGGCAGCGATTTTTTCAGTACAGGATGAGGAAGCCCCTGTTTTTTCATGAAGTATAATAAATACATTTCCCTGAGAGAGTTTTCTGCGTTTAGCTTTTGGTTCTTCATCTGAAGATAAGGCAGCCTCGTCACAGACCTCCTCTTCAATATTAGAAGTTGCCGCAGCACAGGGAAGTTTTGCTAAGCTGGCAATACGGCTGCTTCTTCTATACTTTGGAGAGCCGTGAAGTATTAAATCTGGATTTTCCGGCTGGCTGTTTTGCTCAACTTGAGCAGAAGGGTCTTCATCTAATTTTACCTCTTCTAAAATGCATTCGATCTCAGGTGAATAGTAAGCTTTTGAGAAAGAGTTGTCGCTTTCATAAGATGGAATAAATAGACTAAAAATGGAAAGGCTGCTGTAAGAGGCTGCAGAAGTAATAGGGATCTCCGTAATACCGCTCCACCATTCCGCTGCTGAGCCCTTAGTTTTGCGGGCGCTTGCATTCATGGCATTTAGGAGAGAACTTGCTTTAACTTCCTCTTGAGAATTTTGAAACGCGACACAAATTTTTTGATCAAGCGATCCTAAGCTTCTAGATCCTGCCTGGCTTTCATCGGATGCCGGAATTGCAGTTGCAAATTTTTGAGGAAGATTTTGAATGGCGCCTGCCTGCATTGCAGAAAAGCTGGATCCGGATTCAGGGGTAGATTGTGATATGGCATGCATCTTGATAAATGAAGGTTGTGTATTGATTAGCTTCAATATACCTGAAAAGAGGTTTCAAGTATATTGAAGATTTTAAAACTCTCTAGACTGGATTGAGAGGTTTTAAAGAGTTAAGCGGAGGAAGCGGCTGAATTACGGGATAACTGCTGCGCGGCGTTGCAGAGCGTCTATCAGGCATGGGATAATTCCTGGGACTTTGGTAAGGGCTTTGATTCGGGTACGAGTTTTGCAAGTAATCTGATGGATAATAGGAGGAAGCGTTGTTTATAGGCGCAGCGTAATTTCTAAAGTTTGGATCAGGCGCTTCATACATGTAACTATTATTGGGGGTAGAAGTATAAGGAGTAAAATTTGGGTTTGAATTGCGGTAGGGGGCATAGTAATTGGAGCTTGGGCTGGGGTTGTAGTAAGGAGTTTGATTGAGGTTTGGGTATGCAGAGGATTGTTCATAGGGGGATTGCTGGATAAGGTAATTGTTATTCATTTGCTGCCCTGGGGGTGGAAGATAGGCGGCATTTTGATAATTCGTCATGGTATTCGGCATGGCCGGCGGGGTATCTGTCTGATTAGGGTTGTTTGGATCTCTTGGCTGATTAGAAACATTGAAATGCTCAATTATTAACTTTAACGACCCAACCTCGGGTTCGAAAAGCCTTCCTTCTGCTGTAACGATGGCTCCGGAGTTTTCAGCAGCCAGCAGCTGCTGCTGCATATCGGGGTTAAGTGTGTAAGAGCCGATATTGTTGTATTCAATATACTGTGTGCTGGATGGAGCAGGGTAATTGAAGAGTTCAATCCTGGTATTATCTCCTGAAGAAATTAAATAAAATAAGGCGCCTGCATGCGTAATAGTGCCTCGAGCCTTGAGACGCACCTCGTCCATGCTGGGTCCTACTTGGCGGGCAGCGAGATCAATTGAGCTATAGCTGAACGGAAAACCCGGTTTCCAATGTAATGTAGCCCTGCCATTGGCATAATCCATTTGAATGCTCTGCACACCTCTAATTGCAGCAAAATGCTTCTCTAAAAGTTTGGCGCAATCCACATTGCACATTACGGGATTCCACATTACAGAAACTCCCAGAATTTCACCTTGCAAGGGAAGCCAGCAGCAAAGGGCTGCCAAGCTGCTCAAAAGTATTTTTTTCATATATATCCTTTCGGTTGGAGGATTTTTATTCTGACTACATGTATATAAATACAGGAGATTATTTGATAGAGTTATCTAAACAATTATATATTAATAGTTTATATTAAAATGATGCTTGCCTTAAGTTCAATGAAATTGCTATAATTGCTAATGAAGCTAAAAAATAATGCAGTAAATCAACTCTAGATTTGCTGTTCTAAATTATTGCTTATTAAGCTCTTGAAAAAAGTTGAAAAAACTTCAGGGAAAACGCTTGCGAATAATTGACTCGCTAGTGTAATTTATAACTTCTTGCGAACGAAACGATGAAAAAAACGTAACGATCGCAAAAAGAAAATAAGACGCCGTTTGAGCGTTTAAAAGCTATATTGACAGTATAAGAAAGGCAATGTGCAAGCAAAAGACTCTGTTTTAGGACAGAGAAGTAAATAAAGCTTGTGTGGTAATTGTCATGTACGTGAATTCGTGCAAGAAATTCCAAATGCAAATTT
>JAEYWL010000029.1 GCA_023428915.1 Verrucomicrobiota bacterium | reverse complement strand
AGCCGTGTATAGATTTGTATACATTTTAGAGAGCGGTAAGATAATGCTCTTAATAGAGAGTGGCACGTGGCAAATTTTTTAAAAGATCCTTATATTCAAGAATTTATTCATCCTCTTTTACTTCGCGCCTGGAGAGGGGCTTTACAGTTTAATTCTCAATTAGAGGAGCCGATCAAGAAAGCGGTGATGCAGAGGCTCCTTGCCCGGGCTTATATGACCAAGCAGCCCGCCCTAAAAAAAAGAATTCTGCTCGCTGCAAAAGTCGAAAATGCTTTTGGTCTTGCAGATATCTTGCAAGCAAGGGCTTCGCTTAAGGCTTATTTTCCTGCGGCTGAAATAAGAGTATTTAGTGTTAGTGATTTAAAATCAACCGAAGGGGGCTTTCACTGCAATTTACCTTCAGGATTAGAACAAGAGGCTGTGGTGTTGCTTTCGGGACAACAATCTTATTTTGAAGAGGCAAATTTTTCTGATGGTTTGAATGCGGAGCTCAAACATGAAATGGAAGTGCAGCAGGCTAAAAAAGCACTTCTTGCTCAAGCTGAAAGATTTATTCAAGCATGTTCTGACGCCTGCCTTGTTCAATATGATACACCCCTATCTAAAGAATTGCCGGGATTTGAAATAACGAATAATGGATTAGGCTTTACCGATGCGGGTATTTTCATAAATCCTATGCCAGCTGCCGCCTGGATAAGCCATCCCGTATTTGCTTTGCTCTTCAACAAGAGCCAGCCAACAGATAAGGATTTGCATCAGTATAAAAAGCAGCGCGTAGTCTATCTCAACACTTTTAGCCATTACTCAAAACGTTTTGAAATCTTTCTTTACTTAGCAGCGTTATTTGAACAGGAGAGCAATAAGGAAATCGATATCTTAATCTCCTATATGGAACTGGAGAACTTTGAGCTGGTTGGAAGTTTGCTGGAAAAGGCAAACATCGGAAAAATTGTACTTATCCATCCCGAAGAAAAAAATCGTTCTCAGGTCCTTTATGAAAATCAAATAGGTAAAAAAACCATCCGCCTGCTGGCTAGTGCCTTATCACCGCAAATGCTGCTCAATCTTATGCCGCATTCCGGACCTCTTGTGGGTATAAAAGACAGCCAATGGCTGGGGAATATCTTAAGTTTAAAAAAGATACCAATTTTAGAGGTGGCGCCTCATGCCAAAAAAAGCTGGAATGACCTGTTTGCACTTTTCTCTTATTTACATCTGGCAAATTGGCAAAAATTGGCGGAGGAGTTATTTGATGCCGCCCGTTTTGGCTCCGACAGGATCGCAAATAATCTTTTCAACCTTCTCAAATATTCACAAACTACTGAAGAAACTGCACAGCTAACACATTTTATTAGGCAATACAGTTCCCTGGAAGTGACTTTAGGAACGCTGGTTAGCAGATGGTTTTGGCTTAAACAAAATAGAGAACTTTTACACGTAGAAGAGCAATGCCTTCATGAGTATGTGCATGGTAGTTCTTCGGCAAAAAACAGTGTTGATCGCCTGATACAATCTTTTAAAAGCTAGGTAGAAGCATGGATCTTAGTCAAGTAAGCCCTAAGGATTTTGAAGCTGCAGTACAATTAATCGAAATACAATATCACGGGAATGCCTATTTAACGATGGGCGGCGCATCACTTGAAGTGACGCCTGAAAAATCTAAAAAAAATATTCCTTTCAGGACAGTTGCGGGGTACATTGCAGTCCATGAAGAGCAATTTACCGCCCCTTATGAAGTTGGGCAATTTCAAAGAAGAATATTGCAAAAGAGCATCGCTAAATTTACGCTCAATAGATATGTGGTACAGATAATATTATTGGCTTGCGACACCTTTCGCAATTTGCGCCAATTCGGAAGAATTTCGACATTTACGTTAGCGACTGAAGTGTCAGAACGCCTCTCGGCTAAACAATTGGTGGCGGTACCGCCGCCATCAATTCAAGAATCTGTTGTTACTTCTGCAGTTGCTAATTCGACAGAAACGACTGAACTGCCTCAGCAAAAAACACTAAATACCTTTCCAAAAACAGGTTCGCGAATTGGCTCCGGCAGGGGCTCAAAGATTTTTGAGCGCAAAGGAGCGACCGCATCATGCTTGAAAAATTACAAAGAGGATCGTGCGGCATGCAGCGAAGAAGACATAAAAAGAATTTTCCAAGGTTTGGATCAGATTCACCCTAATTTTAAATCATTACCCGAGTTGATTAAGTATGTAGCAAGATCGACTACTGTGGATTATGCCGATGAAATACCGATCAAGTTTCTTGCCGATTTTTTTGCACATTGTCCGCCGCAAGTTGCAGGCCAAACCATGCAGTGGTTAATAGAAAAAAAATTGTTAAAGGCTAAATTGCTTGAAGATCTTTACAGCGTATTTATTAAACGCAGTGCAAGCAATCAGCCGCTCAGCAAAAATATGCTGACGCAATTAAATAAATATTACGATGATAACAAAAGCAGTTTAGAAATTAGCGATGGCAATTTTCTTTCTGAACTAATAAATAAAGCAGAGGGTATACTCGCAGAGGAAAATAGGCCAATTATACGAGCCCGGCCAACACTTAAGCGCCAATCTTCCAGTTTTCAATATAAACGGGACGATCCAGAAGCCTTGCCCAAACTTTATCGCAATGATCGCGAACAATGCAATGCCGATGTCAAAGCAAATTTATTTAGCATCATTGAAAAATTTGAAGAGGATTATGAAACTTCATTGCTTGGTGCTGCTAGATTTGTTTGCGGCACTTATGAATTAAATTTAGAATCTGAAAAGACTCTTGCATTTGTCTTTGATGCATTAACTTTATGCAAAAAGGATTTTTGCGATCTAATGCTGCAATGGTTTGTAAAAGAAGATACTTTGACCGCTAAAACCCTTCAGCAATTGTTAGCAAAAATTTGTGAAAACTACAACAACGCCAAACCTTTTTGGCCAAATAGTTTTGTAATTCTTCTTGAGCATTATCGCACAAAACATTTCTATACCGAAATCCCCATCCATGATGCAGTCATTAGTGAAGCTATTAGAATTTGTATTGAAAAAATGCCTAATGATGACCGGGCAATTGAATTAATAAAATGGTTGTGCAACCATCCGCAATTTGATTTGCCGCAAGCCAATGCCATCATGGAAATCTATATGGCAAAAGAAGCAGAAGCTGAATCCAAACATTCTTCAGATAGCATGCTTTACTATCCAGGCCGTAATACCCTAATATCCAAAATTACGGAAACTCCAGCTTGGGTCGCGCGAATAAAGGACGATGAATCTTTTAAAAATCTGTATTCATATTGTAAATTAAATGAATTAAAAGAATTTGCATAAGACATTAATTAGCTTGTAAGCTACCTCAATAAACAGTAGTATTTAAAGATCGTAAAATAGCCAATACTTCTCTTGGGCCGATTCTTTTGCCGGCAAATAAAACGTATGAATGCTCATAGTGCGGTTGAAATTTTTCCCAGTATTGGCGCCGATTATTTAAACCGAAGCAGTATTTTATCGCTTTAAATATATATTTTAAAAACCAGACAACACCTTTACTCAATCCTTCAGTTTCACCCAACTCAGATGAGGGTGTGACTCCAAAAGAAAGATAGGTACAGCCCTCTTTCCGCAGAACCTCAATGGCGCGTAATACAAGCAATTCAGATGTCCCGTTCGGCGCTGTTTTGGTAGGCATTAATAAATTGACCAACCAGCCATTTTTACTGGCAATTTGATCTAGAGCCAATACGCCAACCACCTCATTTTTATGGGTAGCATAAAACCAGCGCTTGCCTTTGCGGTCAGAAAATAAATGCATATGCGTTAAGAATATTTGGGGGCCATGACGTGCTTTTAACCAAGAAAAGCCCACCTCCTCTAATTTTTTTTCCAAATCAGGGTTGTGGTCAGTATATTCTGTGACAGTTACACCTTCTTGAGTAGAGTGGTTTTCTTTTTTGCGTAAAATCCTTCCTTTTGAACCGGCTTTAGGATCTGATTGCGGATCCATAATCAGGTCATCGCCAATTTGAAGAAGGCTGTGGCAAATATGACGTTTAGCCCAATCAGAGAATGTTTCAGTAGTCGTAACAAAAATGAGGCGCAGTTTGTTTGTCTTGCAATAATCGCAAAAAGCTGCGGCTAAATTTGGTTTATTTGCTTCTTCGCAAACAGGATCACCAAAAGCAATGGCGCAGCCATATTCTACACGATAGCCGATGAAGCCCTCGATACCCGGCAGCCAAAAAATTGAGCAGGCTGGGTCTAGCAAGGCAATAGCGGAAGAATTGCCCCATTTTCTGACATATTTGGCAATAGTGTCATGACTAGGTTCACGAACAGTCTCATTGTTAGCAACTGACAATAGATTTGCATCCATATAACCCCTCTTAGTTATTATTGATTTACAAAGAGGGCGTTATTTTGTCAATGTCAGTTATCTTTAATGTGCTTAATTGTGGGAAAATTAATAAGGGGAGCCTGATCATTTATTCCCTCGCAGTATTTGGCGGCTTCATGCCAGCTCTCTGGAGATTCCAGGTTTTGCTGCCACCACGGGAATTTACGGCATTGGCTGGGACGTACAGCATAGATGCTGCAGCGTTTATTCTCTAGAAAAACACAATCGTAATCTTGCTGACGCAGCTCTATAAGAGCGTAGCGGTTGTCCCGTTGGCGTGTATACTTCTTTTTAAAATCCGAAAGACTGATTTTGAGGTAGTCAGCAATCTCTTGCATTTCATTTTCTTCTACCCACACATAGCCTGGCGAACCGGTGCAGCACTTGCCGCACTCTGTGCACTTGAAGCGCAAGCCGTCTTTATACCAAGGAAGATTAGCATGTTGATTATCATTCATAGGGCAATAGGATAGCCTATGAATGACTAAATTGCAATAATCCTATTAAGAATTCAAACCCAACTTGCTATCTTATAATAAGTCGGATTCGAAATTATTTTCTCTCTAGGAGTTCGTAAAAATCAATGAGTCATATTATTAATATGGCCCATTGATTTTCAACGCTTCGTGCGAGCTCCTAGAGGAATCTGCCCCTTAGAAGGTAGCAAGTTGGGTTTCAAAGACAAATGGGGAATTATTCCGAATTCCAAATATTCGTAAAGAACAGATAAAGCAGGCAGGCCGTTGCAATTCCCGTTATCACAGCCATTTCAATATGCAATTCTACATATTCTGCAATTTTTGCCCAATGCTCGCCAAAAATGTACCCTATAGAAAGAAAAGTAGTTACCCAGAATAGAGCGCCTGCATAGGCAAAGAGGCAAAAAACAGAAAACTGCAAATTGGTTGCCCCTGCAGTGTACCCTGTAAAATGGCGAATACCGGGTATGAAGTATCCAAGCGTCAGAGTCCATTTGCCGTATTTTTCAAACCAGTCATGCACCTTAATGGCGTGCGCTTCTTTAATACCCACCCAGCCGCCATATCTTCTTATTAAATAAAATCCAGTAGCCCGTCCTAAAAAATAGCTTACGGTGATGCCTGAAACACTGCCGCCTAAGGCAAAAATAATCGTTGCCGGAATATTTAAAATCCCTTTAGCCATAAAAATTCCAGCCAAGATCATTAGCGACTCTTCAGGGACAGGAAGGGCAATAATCCCAAAGGCGAGCAAAATGAATAGGCTGATGCTGCCATAATGCTGCAACCATATAGCTAAAGTATCTGTGTCGGGAAGAATATCCATTTAAATTCCAATTAAGAGCCAGGGCTCCGATCTGCCCTAATCTTATAACCAATTATTTAATAGTATGGCGTCGATCTACTCTTATCTTATAGACCACATACAGTATAATGGAAAGGTGTAGTAATAAAGTGCCCCCTATTCCATAAAAATTTGTAGCCGTATCCAATAGATTCTCTTTTCCGGCTAAATAAAGAGCATATCCCCCTATCGGTATGTTTAAGCATAGACTAGTGAATAATCCTGGATTGTAGGCTTTTTTTACAATAGCAAGAATAACGTGGAGCGCGCCATTAAAGATTGTAAAATAAGGAAGCAGAACGCCAATTTTAGGGCTTACAAGCTGGGAAAGCGCGGCTATCAGTGGAAATAGCAGCCATATATCGGGAATATTAATCCAAAACACTGCAGCATCGGTAAGCGGGCCTTTTGGGTCCAATTTGAAGAATTGTGCATTTATGCTGTCCTTAAAACCGCCCGGATATGCGTGTTCTTCAAATTGATGCAGTAAATAAACAGGGAACAGCATCCAAATCCAAAATACAACAGGGTCAATATGACTGGCGTTGCACCATAAAATCAAGGTGGAAAATATGGCTATTGGTAAAGACATGAAAGCCCAATGTTGATACAAATAATTAAACATTTTAGAAACCTTTGTGGTTTAATAATATGAATAGATGCTCATTAAATGCAGAAGCTATTTCAGAATCAGTCAGGAGTTTACAACAAATTGTTCGTGTATACATCGCGCGAAAATCTACTTAAGTAATATTTTTTTAACAACAAAAAAGGAGCGAGGCTTCCTTCCACCCCTGAAGGGATGGGTTTCTGCCTCGTCAATTAGATGAATAAGCAAAAAGCTCAAGTAGCAATAGTTGGAGCAGGCCCGATTGGAATCGAGCTGGCAGCAGTTTTAAAAAGTGCAAACATTTCTTATTTTCAGTTTGATAAAGGCCAAGTTGCACAAGCTATTTATGATTTTCCGCCGATGACTCATTTTTTTAGCTCCAATGAAAAAATTAGTCTGCTCGGAATCCCTATACAGACTATCGACCAGCAAAAAAGCACACGCGAGGGATACCTGGCTTATATCCGCTCGGTGGTTGGGAAATACCAATTGCAAATAAATGCTTTTGAAGAAGTTGCCTCTATAGAGAAACAGAGCAAATATTTTAAACTCACTACAGTTAAAGCGGGCGAAGAACGTTATTATCAGGTGGAGTTTCTGGTTTTAGCCACGGGTGGGACCTCAAAACCCCGCATGCTACACATTCCTGGAGAGCAACTCTCGCACGTCCACGCGAAAATGTTGGATCCTCATTATTATTTTGGCCAAAAAGTATGCATTATAGGCGGACGAAATTCAGCAGCTGAAAATGCGTTGCGATGCTACCAGGCAGGGGCTAACCCTTTTTTGGTGCTGCAGAACGCAGACTTTGAAGCCCAGCACGTAAAATATTGGTTGCTGCCAGAGCTTTTAAGCCGCATACATGCCAAGCAAATAGGTTGTTACTACGCGAGTAATGTCATTGAGATTAAACCTGGAACGGTCATCATTCGCAATGGTGATTGCATAGTGGAGGCGGAGGCCGATTTTGTAATTAAGGCTATTGGATTTGAAGCGGACTTATCCTTATGCCGCATGGCAGGGGTGGAAATTTTAGCGGATGGCAAGCCGTACCATCACCCTGACACTATGGAAACAAATATTGAGAATCTCTTTTTGCTTGGCACTGTTATCGGGGGAACGCAAAAACGGTACGAAGTCTATATTGAAAATAGCCACATCCATGTGGATCGCATCATGGATGTTTTGCTTAAAAGATTGAATATTCAGTATTCCAAATCAGTGAATAAGCGCGGCCCTCAAATTCCCCAGCTCGAAGAATAAATTCGTGTTTAAACCCAAGTTGCGCCCCTAAATCACGCTTGAACATTGCCGAACTTGACAAGTGAAAGGATAAGTCCCGAAGAGCCAAGTCGTGACTTGGCCGAGGGGCTTAGCGTTTCAATTGGCAAGTGC
>JAEYWL010000028.1 GCA_023428915.1 Verrucomicrobiota bacterium | reverse complement strand
TTCAATTGGCAAGTGCAGGCCTGTTCAAGCGTGATTTAGGGGCGCAACTTGGGTTTTAGCGCCTAATGCGGCTAGCTAAGTTATTGCTTATACAGCCAGCAATTAGCACTCCTTATCACAATCTGCTAACATCTTCTTTTTTTCCCTTGCCTTTTTCATCAGGGGAAACTACAATACAACTCTCTTAACAATGAAATTGTCCTCAAGGAGTAAACCTATGTCTACTACACCAAAAGAAATAATTTTTGATGAAGATGCTAGAGCGTCCCTTTCAGCTGGTATTAATAAACTAGCAGACGTAGTGGCATTTACCCTAGGTCCCAAAGGCAGAAATGTAGGCCTTGAAAAAAGCTGGGGCGCGCCAAGCATTACTAATGACGGCGCAAGCATTGCCAAAGAAATTGAGCTGAAAGACCGCTATGAAAACATGGGCGCAGCCATGGCAAAAGAAGTCGTGCAAAAGATTAAAGAAAAGTGCGGCGATGGCACTACAACAGGCACAGTGCTTTTGAGAACCTTGGTTGATAGCGGCATTAAACAAATCGCATCCGGCGGCAACCCGACAGCTATTAAACGCGGCATTGATAAAGCAGTAGATGCCATAGTCAAAGAAATAGAGAAATGCGCCATCCCCGTAAAAGATGCTAAAGAATTAAAAAATATTGCAACTGTTTCCGCTTCAGGGAATGCCGAAATTGGCGAACTCATTTCAACAGCCATGGAAAAAGTGGGCAAATCAGGTGTAATTACGATTGAAGAAGCGAAGGGCACAGAAACAACAATTGAGATCGTTGAAGGGATGCAGTTTGACAGAGGCTATTTAAGCGCCTATTTCTGCACAAACACCGATAAAATGACTGTGGAAATGCACTACCCGCAAATCCTGCTTATCGACAAAAAAGTTTCTAACGTGCAGGAGCTTCTGCCTATTTTGCAAGCTACCGCTTCAACGGGTAAAGAATTAATTATCATCGCAGAAGATGTTGAAGGCGACGCCCTCTCTACCTTAGTGGTCAACAGGCTTAGAGGTACTTTAAAAGTTGCGGCAGTTAAAGCGCCGGGATTTGGCGATCGCAGAAAAGCCATGCTGCAAGATATTGCAACCCTGACAGGCGCAACTGTAATTTCCGAAGAAACAGGCATGTCTTTAAAAGAAATTTCTCCGGAAGCGCTTGGTTCCGCCGAAAAAGTCTTAATTTCCAAAGAGTACACCACAATTGTCAATGGCAATGGCAGCCAGGAGCAAATTGCAGCCCGAATCAAGCAAATCGATTCTGAAATTGCCGCTGCCACTAGCAGCTATGACCGTGAAAAATTGGAAGAGCGCAAGGCAAAGCTAAGCGGCGGCGTTGCTGTCATTCGCGTAGGGGCTGCAACCGAACCGGAGCTCAAGCAGAAAAAACAAGCTTGTGAAGATAGCTTGAACTCAACTAAAGCTGCGCAAGAAGAAGGCGTTGTAGCAGGGGGCGGCGTTGCCCTGCTAAGGGCAAGCCAGGCCATCAAGCATTTAAACCTGAAAGACGATGAAGCCATCGGCGGCTTGATTGTCTCTCAAGCTTGCGCTGCGCCGCTCAAGCAAATTGTATACAATACAGGCTTAGATGGCTCTGTTGTACTGGCAGAAGTGCTGGCAGCACCAGCGAACTTCGGATTCAATGCTTTTACAGAAAAAGTTGAAGATCTGCTGGCCGCAGGCGTTATCGATCCAGCAAAAGTTGTTAAAAATGCCCTGTTGCATGCAGCTTCTGTTGCTGGTATAGTATTAATCTCTGAAGCGTTGATCGCTGACGCTCCTGAAGATGAAGAGCAAGATAGCTAAGCTCAAATTCTTGTTGGAGCGAAATGCTGTCGCTCCAACAAGACAACCAGCTTTCTGCTATGCTAACTTTTTTAAAAAGACCTGCTCTCGCTTACTTTTCAGCTAGTTTATTTGTCATTACCTGGTGGAGCTGGGCATTTAATTCAAACCAAAAGCCCATCATTTCTCATTTTACCCCGCAGCTCGTCACCTCTGAGCCCGTTTTGCAAATTTCCAACATCTCATTGCCGCCCATTTCTCGGGAAAAATTGCACGAAGCACTTTCCGGGAATATTCAGCTCATGATTAAATTAATGGCAGAATGGGATATTGAGGCGCAAATCTTGTGCTCAGAAGGGTATCATGAAGTTAAGCGCTTGCATCCGGAAAAATTTGTACTTGCACAGCGCATTGGCAGAACTGTCGCAACTCCTGCGACTCATGCAAACGACCTTTACCTTCCCCAATCCTTTTTATCGGCCAGCTTCCTTCTTGCGCTTATCCCGCCTGAGCAGATTGCTGCCATCCCCGCGGGATTAAGGCGGCAAACGCAATTGTACAACAAGGAACTGACTGATGCGATTGCAGTTGATATCGACAAATATAGCTCTGAAAAGATCTTTCTCGCCAAACCCAAACTGGCTTTTACAGCTCCCTACTCACATCCAGCTACCATAGAAATGCTGCAGCGTCAGCAAGTTGAACTTTGCTGCCTTGGCAATCTAAGGGATTACCATTCACTTGCTGAGTGTTTAAAAACTATTGGGGGAAAAGTGGGCTGCTCGGAGAAAGCTGAGCTTATGTCCCTGTTTATGCAATCGGCTTTGCATGCAATTGAAAACAGGCTAACTGTAATTAGGCAGCAGCCTGGCATGGAGCGCAAAATTGCCGAAACCCTTTGCCTCAATCATAACCTCTCCTTCTCTGCTACGACTCCTAAAATGGTCATCGGCAGCTTATTGTCCCAGCTTGGGCTTAATCAAGCGCTTAAAGCCAGTGTCGATGAACAGAGATGGAAAATCCCCCTTGAACATGAACAAATTGCCGGCTGGAATCCGTTTTGCCTAATTATCTCAACAATGGAGCCATCGGCAACCATTCAAAATCTAATCTTGCAAGATCCAGGCTTGGCGCAATTATCGGCAGTGCAAAATAATCGCGTATATATTGTTAATGAAGAAATTCAAGAGTCCCCTTCGCAATTTATCATACTAGCTTGCTTTGACCTCTACATTGCCCTAGCCCACGCTATATATTCATGAGTTCTTTATTTGCTAAATCCTGCATCTGCCTTCTTTTTATTACACTGGCCATAGCTACACTGCTGCAGGGAGAAGCCCCCCTTGAAATCGTATGGCAAGGGGTTCTTGCCCGTTTTTTTTCGGACAATGCACTATGGAATCCTTTGCTGGATGAGCGCCTGCCCCGTTTAATCATACTCATTTGCACCGGTGCTTCACTAGCCGTTTCAGGAGCCATACTGCAAGCCCTATTTCAAAATGCACTCGCCTCCCCAAGCATTTTAGGCATTACCTCCGGAGGCAGCCTGTGTATTATTCTGGTCTATCTGCTTGGCTGGCAAAGCCAAACCCCCTACGCAATGCCGGTTGCAGCAGTGTTCGGCTCCTTAGCTACCTTATTGCTTGTCTATAGCCTATCGCGTAAAAAGGGCGCTTTGCATTTGGGCAACCTGATTTTAACTGGAATTGCCATTTCCACCGTTTTAATTGCCATACAAAGTGCTATTCTGTATTCCGTAAGGGATAACTGGCAATTATTCTCAACCTTGAGCTTACTTGAGGTGGGCACCAGCAGCGACCGCAGCTGGCTGCATGTTCATCTGCAACTCCCGCTTACTTTAATTGGGCTGCTTGGCAGCTGGTATTACAAAAAAGAATTAAATCTTTTAGCCTTGGGAGATGAGGACGCTGCTAATCTCGGCGTTGACGTGGAAAAAATAAGGTGGCGGTTATTTTTATGTGTAGCCTTATTGACAGGCGGGGCTCTAGCGGCTATGGGAGTAATCGCTTTTTTTGGATTAGTGCTGCCGCACATTGTCCGCTATTTGTTTGGAAATAACAATGTTGTCATCATCCCGTTTTGCATAGTTGCAGGAGGCACACTTTTGATGGGACTGGATCTATTCTTGCGTTATTTTGCCATCCATAATTTTTCAATAGGAAATATTTCCACTATTCTTGGCGGTATTTTTTTCTTAATTTTACTTTTCGGAAGAAGGCAAGAAAGGGCATTGGATGTTTGAATTAAACGAAATTTGCTACAAGCACATCATAAAAAAAATCAGCTTGAAAGTGCAGCCAGGAAAGATCACGGGAATCATTGGTCCTAATGGCTCCGGCAAATCCACCCTTTTGAAAATATTAAACGGCATTTGGCCCCCCTGTCACGGAACAGTGACTTGTCAAACTAAAGATGTATTATCCCTGCCAAGAAAAGAACTCAGCCGCTTAGTGACACTAGTACCTCAGCTTCCCCAGTTAAATTTTGATTATACTGTGCGCGAATTAGTGGAAATGGGATTTTATGCGGCCGGGAGCAGACTCTACAAAGAACAGCTATTGTGGGCCCTGGAAGCAGCAGATATCACTCATATTAGCCATCGTCCAGTCACACAAATCTCCGGCGGCGAACGCCAAAGAGCTTATATCGCTCGAGCTTTAGCTACCGGCGCCCCTATCTTATTATTGGATGAACCCACCTCTAATTTAGACATCCAACATCAGCTAGCCATTTGGCAATTACTGGCCCAATTTGCCGAACAAGGAAAAACAGTCATCGTTACTCTGCACGACCTTCTTGCTGCCGAGCGTTTCTGCGATCAAATCGCTATTCTTTCAGAAGGATGCTGTCTAGGCCACGGCCCCTTTCATACCACCCTTAATGCCGAGTTATTGCAGCAAGTATTCGGCGTCGTAAGGCAAGGCCAGCATTTCACCGTGCCCGAATAAGGTCTGAATCTTAAGAAGCCCATTTTATCTTGATTAAGTTATCGAACATTACTATCTTATTAAGAAATGTGTCAAAACGGGAGTGCAATGTTGCCTTTGCTTGCATCATTATTACAGGAAATTACAGTAGTCGGTATTGTTTGCGCAGTTTTTTTAGTGCTGTTTGTGGTTGCCGGAGTAAGGCAAATGCTTAAAGAAAAGGAGTAATTATGCCTTCAATCCTGGAAACACAAATGCTTGATCCTGCGGCGCAAAAAAATGTACAAGCCTGGTTAGACGGCAATTACGACCCTGCGAGCAAAGAGTTTATAAAGAAGCAGCTTGAGGAAAACCCGCAAGCTGTGGAAGATGCCTTTTATTGCAATTTAGATTTTGGCACCGGGGGGTTGCGAGGGCTTATGGGTATCGGCACCAACCGGATGAATCTTTATACTGTTCGCCTGGCCACTCAAGGATTAGCCAATTACCTGCTTAAACAGCATTTTGGCAAACGCCCTGCTGTATTTATAGGCTATGACACCCGTGAGAACTCTAAAGAATTCGCCCAGGAAGCGGCGCTAGTTTTAGCTGCCAATCAAATTGAAGTGTACCTTTGCAAAGAGTTCCGGCCTGTGCCCTTTATTTCATTTGGCTGCCGTTTAAATGCCTGCAATGCCGCCATTATGATCACTGCCTCTCACAATCCTCCTGAGTACAACGGGTATAAAGTGTACTGGGGAGATGGCTGCCAGGTATTGCCGCCGCATGATAAAGGCATTATTGAGGAAGTCCGGCAAATCAGCTCAATTGACCAGGTGAAAATTGATGGCTCTGCAGATTTAATCCATCAAGTCGACCAAACTCTTGACCAGGCCTATTTAGCAGCTGTCAAGGAGTTGCAATGCCACCCGGAAATAACCTTGGCGCATGGCGATAAGCTAAGTATTATTTACACCAGCCTGCATGGCACTGGAATTGCCGCCGTACCCGAACTCTTGCAAGCCTGGGGATTAAAAAATATCCATTATGTCAAGGAACAATGCAAGCCCCACGGGCAATTTCCAACTGCCCACTCTCCTAATCCGGAAGATAAAACGGCATTAAAGCTCGGCATGGAAGTCCTTGAAGAACTGCAAGGCGACCTGCTTTTAGCCACAGACCCCGACTGCGACCGGGTTGGCATAGTCATTAACCATAAAGGAAAATTTACCATCCTTACTGGAAATCAAGTCGCCTGCCTTCTTTTAGACTATCTCTGCCAGTCGCTTACCCGGCAAAAGCGGATGCCGGCAAAAGCTGCTTTCATTAAAACAATTGTCACCAGCGAATTGTTCAAAGCGATCGCCAACCACTATGGCTGCCCTTGCTTTGATGTGCTGACAGGTTTTAAATATATCGGTGAAAAAATTACCGAATGGGAAAAAGACCCGCAAGGCTATAACTTTGTGTTCGGCGGCGAGGAATCGCTCGGCTACCTGTGCGGTACGCATGTCAGGGATAAAGATGCCGTCATCTCTAGCGCTTTGATTTGCGAAATGGCTCTCCAGGCTAAACTTGAGGGTAAAACACTTATTGACAGGCTTCTGGAACTCTACACCAAGTTCGGTGTCTTCCGCGAAAGCTTGAAGTCAGTAAATTACCCTCTTACACGGGCTGGCATGCAGCAACTCGATTTAGCGATGAAAAAGCTACGCAAGAACCCACTAAAAGCAGTTCTTGGAACTCCAGTAGTTTGCATTGAAGATTATAAAACTTCTCAATGTACATTTTTTGATACAGGAAACGTTGAGCCGTTAACCCTCCCCTCTTCTGATGTCCTTGTATACCATCTAAAAGATGGGACTAAGCTCGTTATCCGCCCCTCAGGTACAGAACCAAAAATCAAAATCTACTGCGGCACAGTCAGCAAAACCTTCTACTCTTTAGATGAAGGCATCGAACACTGCGATGTGCTGGCAGAAGACTACCTGCGCGTGCTAGAAAGTCTTCTTTTATAGCCCCCGAGAAGTTGTAAAAATTGAATAAACGAATAGCATCCTCATTAGTAAACTCCATTTCTATTGATATACTTCCATTAGGATCCCAAACAAAGAAATGCAAAACGGTTTTGTTCATTGCTTTTGTTCTTTTTTCATAGCCTCTTTATGAGAAGGGTGCGCAAACTCTGCCACGCTTTGTTTGAGAATGGGGCTGAGCAAAGCACGCGGAAGCAACCTTGCCAAGGCTATTGCAGCTCTATACTTCCAGTCAAAAATTCGAATAGTTTGCAGCTTTTGAATTTGATGCCAAATTTCACGAGCAGCAAACTCCGCCTCCATGACCATTGTTTCATCTTTACTTGCTTGAGATCCCTTGGAAGCGCGGTTTCTAAAATGGGTATGCACCTGCCCAGGACAAGCGGCTAGCACCCTAATCCCATGAGGCTTAAGTTCCTCATCATAAGCGACTGTAAAATGATTTACATAAGCTTTTGAGGCAGCATAAATCGCAAAATAGGGAAACGGAATAAAAGCAGCTGCCGAGGAGATATTCATAATCACCCCTTTTTGCTTTGCATTGTATAATGCTTTGCCTGCGGCAATCGCAAGTTCTGTCAAAGCTCGAATGTTAACATCAATAATCTTAAGCTGCTCTGCCTCATCATATCGAGTCAACTCCCCATATAGCCCAAAACCTGCGTTATTAATCAGCAGATCCGGCACACGCTCCAAAATAACAGTTTTTAGCTGAGCCGCCTGATCTGCTTGCTCTAAATCTACGGCAATTGTTGTTATGGGCGCTTGCTGCGACAATTCCTGTCTTAACGCATTGAGTTTTTGCTCGTTGCGCCCTGTCAATATTAAAGAAATACCCTGGGCTGCTAGTAAGCGGGCTAATGCTTCCCCTATTCCTGAAGTCGCCCCTGTAATTAAAGCTGACTGAAATTTCATGCTGACTCCGTAGCTGGTTTGCTTTTTGAAGTTTCACGGGAGGGGTATTTGATACGGGAATGAAAGGCTGCCACTAAAGTTTTGACCATCGTTCTCTTAACAATAGCCATTTCCTCAAATGTCAGCAGGCATTCGTCAAATTGGTTATCTTCTGCTTTATCCCGCACAATTTTATTGATCAGTTCAGTTAGGGTAGTTTCATTGAATTTGTCAAGGGAGCGGGCGGCAGCTTCAAAAGAATCTGCAATCATGATGATAGCCGATTCTTTACTGTGAGGGCGTGGTCCGCTATAACGAAAATCGCTCTCCTGCACTTTGCTTGTATCGCCGTCATTGGCATCCAGCTGCTTGCGATAAAAATAGTATACTAAAGTTGTGCCGTGATGTTCCTTAATGATATCTATAATTTGTTCCGGCAATCCCGCTTTGCGCCCCATAGCTACCCCTTCGCTGACATGTGCCATAATGGCTTGAGCAGACTCAAGCGGCGTCAACAATTGGTGCACATTCATCTCACCCTGTTGATTTTCTGTAAAATAGTAAGGGGTAGTGATCTTGCCTATATCGTGATAAAGGCAAGCTACACGGCAAAACAAACCATTGGCACCTATTGCCAGCGCAGCCGCTTCGGCTATATTTCCAACAACCAGAGTGTGCTGGTAAGTGCCGGGCGCCTCAAACGCAAGCCTGCGCAACAAGTCGTGGTTGGGGTCCATGTATTCCATCAGCGTAACGTCGCTCATAATATTGAAACCGACTTCAAGCAGAGGAAGTATGCCCAAAATCAGCAGCGCTGTCCCCATCAAAAACCCTGCTGCACTTATAAGATCAAATACCAGTGAATCTCCCCAAGGTGCATTGGAATAGAGATGCATGGAAACGACCACTGCCACACAACCAAGCCAAGCTTTAGCGCATACGATAAAAATCTCTTTGCGCTTTCTAAGAGTGCGGGTGGACAATATAGCGATAATTGAAGCTATCAGATTCAATATCAAAAAACCGCCATGATCAAACGCCAGCGTCATCGTGAGGATAATGGCTAGAAAACCTGCCGTAAAAGTAGCAATAGCAGGATTTAGCAAGTTGCACACTAGGATGGCTGCTAAAGGAACGATAAGGGGATAGCGAATAATATCTGCCCACCTCCGGTCTGTATTATTTAGGATAAAATATTCGACAAGTTTAGCGATCGTCAAAGTAAGTATAACTATCGCAACAAGCAAAAACAGTTTTCGGTTTGATTGCAAGATAGAGGCATAGTTAACTTTAAGATAAGCTACGCATAGCCCTACCATTAATAAACTCATAAGCAAGGTACCTAGCAGCGTCGAGGGATACCAGAGATTGCGCATTTCGCTTAAGGCTTTTTTCATCGACTGCAGCATGGCAATATGGCGCAAGGTTACTTTTTCCCCTTGATCCAGGATGCGATTTCCTGCAAACACATGGGTATACTTATCAGGGACATTGGCCTGGATTTTCTTTCTGAGCTGCAAACGATCGGGCATATCCTCTTCGATTTTCCAAGCTCTGGCGCTAAAATACCTGAGAATAATGTTTTGCGCTTCCGGACTAATGTTATGGTCTGCTAAAAAATTGCGCTGCAGGTTGATCCACACCTCATTGGGCAGATCTACCTGATTGGAGAGGTTTTGGGGAATGAACACTTGATAGCGGATATCGGCTAATCCTTGTGCGTTCAGTTGGCTAAGCGTGCGGGGATCGGTAAAACGAATAGTTGAAAGGGCCTTTTGCAAGGCATCCAGACCAGCATATACGTCGGCAAGAGCCACTCCTCCATACTGCTGCCGCCAATTAGGGTCATTTAGCAGCTGCCGGTCAAAATCTGCCCGCCGCTGCGCTATTTCATTATCGGAAAGCTTATAAATGCTGCCAATATCCTTAACAGATTCCTGTTTAAGGATAACCATTGCCTCATCGTCCAAAAAGTCAAAGGGAACTTGCGCAACTATATAGCTTGTGGCTTTGCTGCCAACTTCTAAAATATCAATGCGCACTTCGCGAAAATGAAAAAACAAGAACAAAGTAAGGGTAAATATCAAACCAATAAGCACCCGGACGCCAATGCTTTTATCAAAATACCCTTGTTCATGCGCATACCGTAAATCATTTTCAGGCCGGTACGCTTCTGTACTATACTGGCTATTCATTCTTTCTTTACTCTAGTTTTGGATAACCTTCATCCCTTGCTCCCCCATCCTATTAAGTATGCAAGTTAAAACCCGATTTGCTACCTTATAATAAGTCATATTCGAAAGTTTTTTCTCTCTAAGAGCTCGAATCTGACTCTTAGAAGGTAGCAAGTCGGATTTAAATAATAACCGCATATAGTTCCCCGATTAATAGCATATTACCAAAGAAAACCAAATTATGGTAATCTTACCTGCAATGAATAAAGAAAATAAGAAAAATAAACGAGTATTGATCACCGGCGGTGCTGGCTATATAGGTTCGCATACGGCTAAATTGCTTAGAGAAGAAGGCTATGAAACTTTTTGCATAGACAATCTCTCTCTCGGTGATAAACGGGCCGTAATCGCTGGGTCATTCCAGCAACTCGACCTTAACAATCCAGAAGCGTTATGCCGGCTATTTTCACAACAGCATTTTGATGCCGTTGTGCATTTTGCTGCATTTACAGATGTAGGCGAATCGTGCGCCCGGCCGCTTAAATATTACCGCAATAACGTAGCCAACACACTCAATCTTCTCGAAGCCATGGTGCAGTTTGGGATAAAGACCTTTATTTTCTCTTCAAGTGCTGCCGTATATGGTTTTCCAGAAACTGAAACAGTTTTTGAATCCCACCCTTGCCGGCCTATTAGCCCTTATGGCACCTCCAAGTTAATGACCGAACTCATGTTAGCCGATCTTGAAAAAAGCCATGGCTTGCGCTCTGCTTCCTTGCGCTATTTCAATGCTGCTGGCGGCGATCCAGATGGCACCCTTAAGTACTTTAAGCAGAGGGAAAACAACCTGATCCCGATAATCTTAAGAAGCATTCAGCAGGGGCGCAATGAAGTTTCCATTTTCGGCACAGACTACCCTACTGCTGACGGCACTTGCATCAGGGATTATATTCATGTGCATGACTTGGCATGGGCTCATCAGCTAGCCATGGAGCAGTTATTTACAGGTGCGCCCACGACCGTGTATAATTTGGGCAATGGCAATGGCTACAGCGTGCGGGAAGTGATCGCAGCAGTGCAAGAAGTTGTGCAAGTTCCGTTAACCATAAAAGAAACCGCCAGAAGGCCGGGAGACCCCCCGATCTTAGTCGCCAATGCCTCTAAGGCGCAAAGCGAACTTAACTGGCATCCCCGCTATCCTGAGCTGAAGCAGATGATTGCCGATGCCTGGAGAGCTTTGCAATAGGATATTCGAACATGTCTGATTATATAGTAGTCGCAAGGAAATACCGCCCGCAATTTTTTAAAGAAGTTCTGGGCCAGGATGCTTTAGTGACTACATTAAAGAATGCTATTCAATTTCAAAGATTGGCCCATGCTTATTTGTTCTCAGGTTCGCGCGGCACCGGAAAAACTACCTTGGCGCGCCTGTTTGCAAAAGCACTGAATTGCCCTGCCCGTTCAGCCGATATGGAACCTTGCGGTACTTGCTCCTCTTGTAAAGAAATTGCAGCCGGCACTTCATTGGACGTACTGGAAATTGATGGTGCCTCGCATCGCGGTATTGAGGACATTCGCCAAATTAATGAAGCAGTCGGCTACGTTTCCGCAGCCGGCGGCTACAAAGTGTATATCATTGACGAAGTCCACATGCTTACCAAAGAAGCTTTTAATGCATTGTTAAAAACTTTGGAAGAGCCGCCCCCTAAGGTGATTTTTTTATTTGCCACTACCGAACCGCACAAGGTATTGCCTACCATTGTAAGCCGCTGCCAGCGCTTTAACCTAAAGAGAATCCCCGCAGAAAGCATCGTAAAAAAGCTCAGCTACATAGCCCGGCAACTCAACTTGGAGGCTGACGAAGAGGCTTTGCAAATGGTGGCCCAAATGGCTGATGGGGGGTTGCGCGATGCCGAATCCCTGCTGGATCAAATTTTTTCCTTTCATAATGGAAAAATCACTACAGATGTCATTCAAGCCATTTTTGGTTTGCTGCCTATCGATATTTATTTTGAGTTAGACAAGGCAGGCAAAGAAGGCAACTTGGCTAAAGCGTTTGAACTTGCCCAAGCCATTTTTCATGAAGGCAAGGATTTTTCCTTATTCCTGGAAGGCCTAGTTGGGCATTTCAGGAATCTGCTCTTGATCAAGCTATGCGGCATCCATTCCGCCAACTTACGCCTCTTAAAAAGCGATAAGGCCCGCTATGAAGCTTCTGCCGCCCTGTACACTAAAGAGCAGTGTGCCATGTTATTGGAATATCTGCTGCAAGCGCAGCAAGATATCCGCTTCAGCCCATCCCCTATTACTAGCTTGGAGGCAATCCTGCTAAAAGTTTTGAGAAGCCACCAACGCTTGCCTATAGAATTTCTGGTGCAAAAACTAGCTGAATTAGAAAAGCGCCTTGCAACGCTTCCAACAGAAGTCAAGGCTGAACCCATCCAAACAAAACCGCCGGCTGCACCCCCGCCTAAGGCTCCTCCTGCAGAAGAATTTCAGCCAAAATCAGCCCTATTGACGGAAGATCCAACCCCGTCATTTAAAGACTTAGGGATGAACGCCCCTAAACCAGTCAAACCACTGCAAGAAGTATTACCTAAACCGGCACCCGCCCCATCCCCCATAGCAGCAGTTGCAGAACCCGTTAAACTTCCTCCCATGAGCAAACTTGAACAAAGCCGTTACGATACACTGATGCAGTTTGCCGCGGTTGAATTAGAAGGAACCATTCAAAGAAAATCTCTCATTAAATAGGAGCCATTATGGGAACAGGATTTGCCAAGAAAAAAAAAGAAGCCAGAATGCTGCAGCAGCAGCTTTCAAAGATGAAAGAAGACATGCAAAACTCTGAAGCTGTCGGTTCTGCCGGAAATGGCCTTGTCAGCTTAACGCTATCTGGCGAATATGAAATTAAACAACTTAAAATAAAGCCGGAATGCGTAGATAAAGAAGACATAGAAGGCTTGGAAGACCTTGTTAAAGCCGCCTATAAAGACGCTTGGCAAAAACTAAAGGATTCTGAACCTCAAATGCCTGCCGGTTTTAATTTCTAATGAATCTCGAGGAATACCTTTACCACCATATTCCTCTCTCCCAAGCCATGGGCATAAAAGTCGTAGAGGCCTCAGCCGCCTCTGCGACAATATTGGTTCCATTAGCTCCCAACATTAACCACAAGCAAACAGCATTCGGCGGCAGCTTGCACGCCGCAGCCGCTTTAGCCTGTTGGATTTACCTCTATAACCGCCTTGAAGGTGCTCCTCAGACCCAAATCGTCATCGCTAAAAGCACCGCTGAATATAAAGCTCCTGTCACAGCAAACTTTCTCATGACTTGCCTGGCTCCGGATGAAACTGCCTGGCAGCGTTTCCTAAAAATGTATCAGGCCAAAGGCAAAGGGCGCATCACACTTTGCGCTGAAACCCCGGGCTTCTGCTTTCAAGGCGAGTTTGCCCTCCTTTCTAGCAAATTGAGCCGCGAAGCGGCGGTAGCATGTAGCCCCAGGCGTAAGCCTGGGGTGATGTTCAATCAAAATAATGAAGCCGTGAATACGGCGACAGAGAAAATCTAATATTTTTTTGTGATTTGTTCGATGAATGTATTTTTTCTGTCGCTGTTAACACAGCTCTCTGACTTGTTTTTATTGGACCCCAAGCTTACGCTTGGGGCTACATGCTTCCGCCGCTATCGCGGCTTAGCTTAGGAAGCGATGCAACTGCAGCAGCCCCGCATGAAAGCCTTTAGGCCGGAACGTGGGGTTATAATGGGCATACATATTGAGCTGCGGTGAGCAGCGACACAAGATATTAATTGCAAGAAAAAGATATGCCTAAATGTATGTTTGCGTCTTTGCGAACTTTGCGTTTAATTAATTGTAAGTGACGATTTACTGAATCGTCTCATAAGGTCCATTGTCTCTT
This sequence comes from Verrucomicrobiota bacterium, assembly GCA_023428915.1. Taxonomy (GTDB): domain Bacteria; phylum Chlamydiota; class Chlamydiia; order Chlamydiales; family JAEYWL01; genus JAEYWL01. Next base: position 28,220 of record JAEYWL010000028.1, on the reverse strand, counting down.
TAAACGCCTGATCTATGCTGTTGGTAGCAATCAGGTTCTTAAGCTGGCCTCAGCGAATTGCTGAGATTGGTTGGCGGCAATTTTTTGCAGCTCTTCATTTAAAAGCTGGTCAACTTGCTCTGAAGTGTGCATGTTGAGCACATCTTCTGCAATCCTAACGGCCTCAATGATACTGGCGTTGCGAATCGCCTGTTTAACGATTGGCAGATAGCGCACCGAAACGGAAAGCTCATCGATTCCAAGGCCTATTAAAAGGGAGGTAAACTTTGGGTCGGCGGCTATTTCTCCGCAAACAGTAACAGGCACTTTGTATTTCCGCGCTTGAGCCACTACAAATTGGATCAACCTTATAATGGAGGGGTGGGTGGGCGAATAAAGTTTGCTCATATCCGGGTTGCAGCGGTCTGCAGCCATGGCATATTGAATTAAATCGTTTGTGCCGATGGATAGGAAATCGCACTCTTTGGCAATAAGGTCTGCTACTACAGCTGCTGAAGGAACCTCTATCATGCAGCCCAGCCTAACAGGCTTAAGTAAAAGCCCTCGCGCTTCCAATTCGGCAACCGCTTCTTTCAACAATTGCTTAGCCTCTAAAAGCTCCTGCAGGCTAGAAACAAGGGGGAAAAGCACACTGACATTACCTTTAGCGGCTGCACGCAAAATCGCACGCAATTGATTTTTAAATATTTCTTTTTCTTTTAACAAAAACCGTATCGCCCTGCATCCCATGTTGGGATTAACTTCAGGGGCCACATAGTCCTTTAGCAAAATTTTATCCCCACCTACATCAAAAGCGCGAATTGTAATTGGCAGCCCTTGCATCATTTCTACAATTTTACTGTAAATTTGATACTGCTCCTCTTCTGAAGGAAAATATTGCTTAGTTAAAAAGATATACTCTGAGCGGAATAAGCCAACACCATCGCCGCCATACATGCGCAGTTTTTCCAGCTCGCTGACCATTTCTATATTGGCAGAGACTCGCATTTTATAGCCGTCAAAGGTTACGGCTTCCAGTTTGGCTGATTGCTCCAGGTAGTTGAAATGTGCAGCCAGCTTTCTTTGCAACTGCTGATAGCGCTGTAAAGTACTTGAGGATGGATTCAGTATAACATTGCCAGTCCGCCCATCCACTATAATTGTGTCGCAGGCATTTTTTATAATAAAGTCGACATCGATATTTACAACAAAGGGAATGCCCTTAGCTTTTGCTACGATAGCTGCATGCGACGTCGGCGTACCTGTACTTGCTACAAAAGCAGACACATATTCATGCCTGGCTTCTGCAGCTTCCGAGGCTGCTAATTCTACAGCCAAGACTATGGAATTTGGCGGCATCTCTTCAAATGAGGGGCGCTTTTTTTGGACTAAGTCTCCAAGTATGCGGCGTGCGATATCTTTAAGGTCTTTGCTGCGTTCTCGAAAAAAGGGATCGCTAATGGCTTCAAATTTTTTTAGGTACTGGTCTACAGAGGTTTTAAAAATAAATTCCGCATTTTTTTTCGCTTCGATAATCCCCGACTCAATAGTAGTCGTTAAAAGGGGGTCTTCTAAAATTTGCTGATGTGTTTCTAAAATTGCGGCTGCTTCAAGAGCTCCCTCGACTGTCATTTGTTTCTGCAATCTCTTCAGATCCATCTGGCAGCTTAAAAGGGCTTTTCTGTAGCGTTCTATTTCATGGCCGACGGCTTCTGCAGTGATGGTTTCCTCAAAAACATTTTCTTCTGAATGCACAAAATAATGGGGCTTGCCGATGGCAATTCCGTGACTCAGTGGAAATCCCTTAAGGGTTATTTCTCTGCTACGATTTGCCATTGCCTATTTACTCCCCGAACTTATTGGCAAAAGCTGAAACTATTTTATGCATAACCTCTTCTGCCTCCTCTCCCTCTACAGTAATTTGTATATTGGAATTCTTTTTGGCCGCCAGCATTAATATACTTAAAATACTTTTAGCATTGATTGTTTCACGCTTATAGGTAAAGGTCACATCGCATTTGCAGTTTTGCAGCAATTTAACTATGGCAGTAGCAGGCCTGGTATGCAAGCCAAGGGCATTCTTGACTTTCACTTGTTGTGTAAGTTTTTTCACACGAATCCTAATTTTTACGGAATTTCATTACCTGTACAGGAGGCTCTTCCTTTTCCTGGGAGACATTCTTTCCAGTCATCATTTCGAGAAGTTTGCTTCTAAATTCTTTTGCAGAATTATATCCCATACCTTTTAAACGGTGATTCAGAGCAATTGTCTCCAACAAAAGCACCACATCCCTGCCGGGTTTTACGGGTAATACATGGAAGGGAACATTGATCCCCAGGATATCGCAATATTTTTCATCAGTACCCACCCGGTCGTAAAAGCTATGATCATCCCAAGCTTCTAATTTGACAACCAAGTCAATGCTTTTGCTATCGCGCACACAAACAGCCCCATAGAGGTGAGCCACATTGATAATGCCTATGCCTCTAATTTCCATATGGTGGCGCGTCAGGACTGCTCCAGAACCTTCAAGATAGGTGCCTTCCCTTTTTTTTACGCGCACAATATCGTCAGAAATTAAACGGTGCCCTCTTTCAATCAATCCAAGCGCGGCCTCGCTTTTTCCCACAGACGAGTCCCCTTGAATCAGCACTCCTACGCCAAAGACCTCAACTAGCGTGCCATGGTAGCTTACACTTGGAGAAAACTCTCCCGTCAATAATAGTGTCAGCTTATTTAAAAGATTCATTGTGGCCATAGATGTACGAAAAAGGGGAATCCCATGCTTCTCGCAAAGTTCTTTAAGCTGAGCAGAGGGTTTGTGGCGTCGTGTAAAGATTAAGGCTGGAGTTTCTGAGTTCAATAATGCCTCAATTCTTTCTGCACGCGTATCGTGATCAAGGTCTTGCAGATACTCAACCTCAACCTTGCCAAAAACTAATATTCTTTTTTTAGCGTGGCTTTTTAAATACCCGGCAAGACTTACTCCAGGACGGTGAGCCTCAGGCACTTTGATACGGCGCTTCAAACCGGCATGGCCTGCCACCAATTCAAGGCTTAAATATTCGCCATGCTGTTCGAAAAGGTTTTGAACAGAATACATTAAGAATCCTAACCATCAATTGCTCTAATTAGACTTTAAACCCGACTTGCTACCTTATAGTAAGTCATATTCGAAAGTTTTTTCTCTCTAAGAGCTCGAATCTGACTCTTAGAAGGTAGCAAGTCGGGTTTTAAATAGTCATAATATGGGTAATATTGATACTTGATGCGTTAAAAAAATTCAATCAAAGAAAATATTCTATCCAATTTTTTCTAAATAGAAATGCAGCCACTCCAGGAAGGTGGGAAAAGCCAAATTTTCAACACCGATAGGCCGTTCCTGAATGTCGGAAATGGTTTTTGTTAAGCAAGAAAAATAGACATTTCCCATTTCTTCTTCGGGATACCATTCCGCCCAAAAACATTGATAAACGGGCATATCAAACGATTCATAAAAAGGGATAAGGGTAGCAGGATTGATCTCCTGTCCATTATCTAATAACAACGGTTCCCCTTCTTTAATAAGGCATTGGAATTTATTGAAATCCGCAATGACTTCCTCCACCGTGAGAATTCCTCGATCCCCTCCTTTTGAAAATCCGTTATGGATTTGGATAAAAGCGAGGTAATCTTCTGGGAAAATCACTGCCGGAAAGTTTTGCTTCAGTGCATTGAACTCTTTTTCCGTTGCTCCAATGTTCCCGTAGAAAAATCCGCTGTCTTCTTTTCTGCTATAAACTAAGTGAGCCCCAAATGGCCCTTCAAATTCTTTTTGCACCAAAACTATATCGATATCGCCTAAACTGTCGAAAAACTGTCCTATGTTGGCTTCCTTATGAGTAAAGTAAGGGAGCTTTGAGTGCCAATATTGCCGGGTAAACTCAATGCGATCGGAAGTGGGCAAATGAGCCAATTCATACCAGCCTCTCGGCATCTCTGGAAATATCCCTTGCACCTCTTCAAAAGTCAGATTGGATTGCTCAACCAGGTTTATGGTTTTATGAAAGTGTCCTTTGGGCGCCTCATCAGAAGGAGTATAAAATTCGTGCACGTGTTGATCCATTTTTTTCCCTTTAAGCGCAAAATCTTGTGTTAAGTTTTTTTTATACTATTTATCCAATTCCCTCCAGTCATTTTGATTTTTATCTTGTCAAAAAAGTCTAACTTCCTAAAAATCAACTTACGAAAAACAGGAGTAGCTGGAAATGGTTGCTATTAAGGCAGTTGTGATCGGAGTAGGTCCGAACAAGTTTGACAGGAAACAAGTCCATCTTTTTGCCGATATTGTATTAGTCGATCGCAGTAAAAATATTCAACCAATTTTATATCAGCTTAATTTTGATGGGCAAAATATAGAAGCAGCAAATGCTCCTTCTTTTTTCTCATTACCTAAAGGTCACTTTATATTTATGGGAGAAGTGGAAGGGATAGACAAAAGAAAAAAAATTATCCATTTAGTAGGTGGCGGCACAGTAAGCTATAATCACTTAATTTCAGCTAAAGGGATGAAGTCTTTGGCTTCACATGAAACACAAGAAAATGAATTCGCCTCCATCGCTTTTAAGCACTTAGCTGGCGCGGTAAAAATTCAAAAAAAGGTAGTCGAACCTGTAGTGGGTGCTATAGACCCATTTTTGCAGCCCCCTAAATACATTTCTCATTCCTTGACTCATGAAGTCAATCATTCTCAAGGTATCGCAAAAATAGCCCAGATCACTATTCCCACTCAGAACGACCCTGCACGTAATCTACAAACATATGAGCGCAGCCTGGAATTCCAAATTTAAACATTGTCCATTTAAGCGCCTAATTCAGACTTTAGGAATAGTCTTAAAATGGGATCTATTCTACATAAAATCATTCCCAGCATTCCCTGGCATGAATACCCCGCCTTGCTATACGGATTAGCTTACCTGATCGGTTTCGCTAACGGGATAAACCCGGCAGCCAGCCTTCTCATTCCCTTTTTTTTAATTGGCCTTAGCCTTTTTACGCCTGCAAGCTGCAAGCTTAATGGAATAAGGGGCTGCCTGGCCCTTGCTCTTCTCTTAGCTGGTTTTACTTGGGCCAAGATAGGCTATATGGTTCCAGAAGTTCCTAAAGATGGTATTGCGGGATCTGCATTAATCGATATAAGCTCCGTTAAAGAACTTGACTCGCATTTTGGCAATGGCTGGGTCTATACGGGGACAATAGAAAAATTTTACGACTCGCAAGATCAGCTAATAGCCAGCAGGCTTCCTTTTCGGCTCCTCATGTCAGAGTCAGCATCTTTTGCAAGACCAGGAGCCAATCAACACTATCGAGTTCAGGCTATGATTAAAACAATCGATAATGGCATAGCTTCTTTAAAAGTGCGCAAGCAAGCTATTTGGTATCCTGAGCCATTTACTTATTCTGTTGCAGAAAAAAGGTTTTCAGCAAAAAAATCTTTTGAAAGCTATATTACGCAGTATTATGAAGGAGCTTCTGCCAAATTCATCACCGGCCTTGCAACTGGAGAGCTTAATGACCGATTAATGGCCAATGAGCTTTCCCGTTTAGGCGTGCAGCATTTAATGGCTGTTTCGGGTTTTCATTTTTCATTAGCGGCTGCGCTATTGGGCATACTTGCGAGAAGTATATTTGGACCCAGACCGGCTGCCATAGCTATTCTCATTCTATTGACAGCTTATTTTCTTTTCTTAGGGCCGCTGCCTTCTGTAATGCGCGCTTGGATTGCTTCTTCTATTGTTTTTACAGGCCTTTTATTTGCAAAGCGTACAACGCCATTGAATTCGCTGGGGGCAGCTTTGCTCATAAGTCTTTTGTACGATCCCATGGTCATGTATTTGCCGGGCTTTCAGTTTTCTTTTCTTGTCACCGCTTCAATTATCCTTCTTTATAAACCTTTCGAAAAAGGTGCGGGCTTAATATTCCCAAAACGCCCCTTAAGTATCATTTCAGAGATGAGCCTGCTTGACCAGCACGCCTATTTGCTGCTTACTTTTTTCAAAAAAACCCTGGCACTAGGATTTGCTGTCAATGCGGCTGCCCTGCCTTTAACTTTATATTACTTTCAAAAATTTCCTCTAATCAGCCTTATTTGGAATTTGTTTTTTCCATTTCTCGCCGGCCTGGCGATTACTTTATTGTTACTTGGCTTATTGCTGACAGTTATTTCACCATTAGCTTCTTTAATACATAGCTTAAACGACACCTACATCGCTTATATCCTGCATCTTATCAATGCCATTCCATTAGGGGCTGAATATTGGGTGTATAATGACCAGCTGGCAGGCAGCTTGCTTGTATTGTACTTCTCGATCCTATTCTTACTTTGTTTTTATCAGAAAAAAAACCAGGAAGAACTCATCCAGTTTTACTATTAGATTTAGTAGACATCTTTCAAAACCCCATTTAGTCGCTAAAATTGCCCTTTTTTGCATCTTTTCCACAAAATTTTTCGACCATGTATATTTACATGCTCTCAAAATTTTTTGAAAAAGCTGCTCAAAAATGTCTAATTTTAGCAACCAAAGCGAGTTTTGAAAGATGTCTAGTTAAAGAAAATGAATTGAAAAAATTTGCATGCAGTGGCAGCATAATTTTTTTTCAATATGGGGTGTTTCTATGGCTGCAAAAATTCCTGTAACAATTGCTGAAGGTGACGGTATTGGACCTGAAATTATGGGAGCCGCCTTAGCGGTAATTAAGGCCTCAGGCGCTCCACTAGAGTATCACAAAGTCGAAATTGGGGAAAAAGTCTATTTACGCGGACAGCCTGCAGGAATCGATCCGCAAACTTGGGATATTATCAAGCAGACTAAAGCTTTTTTAAAAGCCCCCATTACCACACCTCAAGGCGGCGGTTTCAAAAGCTTAAACGTTACTATTCGCGCCACCTTGGGTTTATATGCCAATATTCGCCCCTGTGTTGCTTATTGCCCTTATGTATTGAGCAAGCATCCTGGCATGGATGTCGTCATCATCCGCGAAAATGAAGAAGATTTATATACCGGCCTAGAATACCGAAACTCTTATGACACCGTTCAAGCCATAAAAACCATAACCAGGCAGGGATGTGAAAAAATCATCCGTTATGCTTTTGAATATGCTGTTGCCAATAAACGCAAGAAGGTCACCTGCTTTACGAAAGACAATATCATGAAGATGTCCGATGGGTTATTCCATAAAACATTTGATGAAATTGCCAAAGAATATCCGCAAATTGAGAATGAACATTGGATTGTAGATATCGGAGCTGCCAAGCTTGCCGATACACCGTTAGCCTTTGACGTCGTGGTTATGCCAAACTTGTATGGCGACATTCTTTCAGATGTAGCTGCGCAAATTGCCGGTTCAGTTGGCTTAGCAGGCTCCGCTAATATCGGCATGCATGCCGCTATGTTTGAAGCCATCCATGGCTCTGCACCACGCCGGGCAGGGCAAAACCTGGCAAATCCTTCCGGTTTACTTTTAGCGGGGATTATGATGCTGGCCCATCTGGGGGAAACTGCTACTGCTACACTTATCCATAATGCCTGGTTAAAAACCTTAGAGGATGGAATCCACACCTATGACATCTTCAAGGATAAAACGAGCAAAGAAAAAGTAGGCACAAAAGAATTCGCAAATGCGATTATTGCCCGTTTAGGCCAAAAACCGGAACAATTCAAAGAAGCCACCTACGAAATTATTCCGCATGAAAAATTAGCCATGCGCCAAGCACCTCTGCAAACTGGCAAACAGTTAGCGGGAACAGATGTATTTATTCAACATCAAGGCTCAGTGGAAGAGCTTCAGGCAAAATTGTCTTCTTTAGCCGCCCCCCTTCACCTGTCGCTAATTGCCAATCGCGGCGTACGGGTCTGGCCAGGTATTAAACCCGACACTACTTTTACAGATTTATGGCGCTGCCGTTTCCAAGCCAAGGAAAAAAACACCCTTCTTACTTACCAGCAAATTATTGATTTATTGAAAAGGCTGGAAGAGAGCAAACTGGATTTTTCCATGTTAGAGAATCTGTATACTTATGAAGGTGTAGCAGGATACACTTTGGCTCAGGAAGAACAGTAGCGACCCAAGTTCAGATTAATATTGATTCTTTCTTGCCACTATTGAACCTCTTGGTTAAAATTAGCGCCATGACTAGCCATACCGCTACAGAATTTGATTTAAAGCAGCTATTTGACGAACAGCGCATGAACATGTCTCATTTTTTTAATGAGATAGACCATGCTGCAGCACAGAGTATTTTTGACCAACTGAAGCTCTGTGAAGGCACTATTTTTTTTACAGGTATCGGTAAAAGCGGTTTGGTCGCCAAAAAGATCTCAGCTACCATGACCTCCACAGGGACTAAAGCGCTTTATATCTCAGCTATTGATGCTTTGCATGGCGACATTGGCATTGTCTCGGCTAAAGATGCCTTTGTATTCTTAAGTAAAAGCGGTGAAAATGAAGAGCTGCTTGCTTTAATTCCCTACCTGCGCAACCGGGGTGTCGCATTAATCGCCATTGTCACCCAGCTGAACTGCCGTTTAGCTAAAGCTTGCGATCACTGCATAGCTTTGCCCCTGTTAAAAGAATTATGCCCTTTCGGACTAGCCCCAACAACTTCTACTGCCATTCAAATGCTCTTTGGCGATATTCTTGCAGTAGCCCTCATGCGCCATAAAAAATTCGCCATTGAAGAATACCGCTTAAACCATCCTGCAGGGCAAATAGGAAAACGCATGACCTTGAAAGTCAAGGATTTGATGCTAACCGAAGAGGCGCTTCCTGTCTGCGACCCGGAAGCCAAACTAGTTGACGTCCTGGTCGAGCTTTCCAATAAAAGATGCGGTTGCTTATTAATAGTTAATGCCGCGGAAAAACTAACCGGTATTTTTACAGATGGCGATTTGCGCCGCGCCTTGCAAAAATATGGCCCTGAAGCCCTCAACCAACCCATGTCAGAGCTTATGACCGAGCAGCCGCGCTTTATTAGCCCTGATGTTTTAGCTACAGAAGCCTTGCGCAGCATGGAAGCCGATCAGAAGCGCCCTATTACAGTTTTACCGGTTCTTTCGGAAGACCATACTCTTCTCGGCCTCATCAAAATGCACGACATTGTCCAAAGCGGCGTCTAAGCTTGTTTAAAATCATTCAAGCTGTCAAAACTTATATTTTTAATTAATATAAACAATTAGTGCTTGCTTCATTAGACTTCTTGTGTAATTACATTTGCTTGCCAAAATTGCCCTTTTTGGCAAGCAAATGTAATTACGCAAGAAGTCTATTAAACCCTTAAAGTCCCCGCCCTTCTAGCTGAGGGTTGAAATCAGCACATCCTCGTCGATTTTTTCACGGATCTTGTTTAAGAAAGCTTCCCAATGCTCCTGCCCCTCTATAATTTCAAGCTCCATTTGCAGCCAGATGATGGGAAGCGGGCAGGTGAAGGCTGTTTCAGTTAACTTTACGCTATCTTTTTCGGTGCAAAGCAAATATTCGGCACCTTCTTGGCGGCATCTTTCGGCAAACTTATGAAGTTCTTTGGAAGCAGGAATAATGTGATCGGGACAAAGGAACCGATCCACCACCTGCACTTCCTGGTTTTCCAGCAATTCAAAAAAATGCAGAGGCTTTGCAATTCCGCAAAATACTCCTGCCTTTTTCTCTTTCAGGGAGATTTCTTCTCCTGCCATGGTTTTAAAGGCTAAAAACTTGGGGTGCATGGCTATAACCGGTACTTCAGTATATCGGGCAAGCTTATGTTTGGCAGACAGGTAAAGTTGCTTGTCTTTAACATGATTAAGGACAATCAGACTGGCTCGTGAAAGCCCTTCTAAACGCTCCCTGAGAAAACCTCTTGGCAGCAAATACTCTTGGCCGAAGGGATCCATGGCATCCATGACGACCACTTCAAAATCGCGAGCCAAGGAACGGTATTGCATGCCATCATCCAGCAAAACGACTTTGGCATGCAGCTTTGAAGCCATAATAGAACCTGTTTGCCGGTCCTTGCCGACAAACATTAAGGCATGAGGCAAATTTTTTGAAAGGAGGTAGGGTTCATCTCCGCAATAACTTGAGGGGTAGCTTGGCCCTTCGCCGCGGCTAAGCGTAATGGGTTTTTTAAGCCTTTCAGCCGGGCTGCGGTAGCCTCTTGTGAGGATCGCCAACTTAGCATTGCGGTCTAAATCTTTTGCCAATTTGAGCACTAAAGGCGTTTTGCCCGTTCCGCCGGTAACGATATTTCCTACGCTTACAACAACTGGAACCGGGGCATAGTAGCAGCGTACCCAGCCATTATCAAAAGCTTTATTCCGTAAACTTGTGGCCCCTTTATAGATCAAGCTAAAGAAATAAAGCAATCCACGCAGCAAGGTTGCTAAAGGACCTTTGCGCTTTCCTGTAACAATTTCTATGTAAAAAAGTTCCGTGTACCGCAACATGTCAGCTCACCGGAATGGCCATTTCCGGTGTGAGCGGTTGGAAAAGTCCTACCTCTATCATTTCTACTAAAATATGAAGGATAGCCATATGCACCTCTTGAATACGGTCTGAGGTTTTGAAGCGATCGACAACCAACTGCAAGTCGGCTTCGTCCTTCAACTGCCCGCCGCCTTTTCCAAGAAGGGTAATGACTTTCAATCCGGCATGCTTAGCCGCTTCGACTGCCTGTACAATGTTTGAAGAGTTGCCGCTTGTGCTCAAACCGATAAAAACGTCGCCCGGCTTGCCATAAGCCTCGATGCCTCGAGAAAAAATGGCATCAAAACCAATATCATTGCCAACACAGGTAATGTGTCCGGGTTCAGCGAGAGCTATGGCAGGTAATGCTTTTCGTTTACCGCGAAAAAAACCGGTGAGCTCTTCTGCAAAATGTACAGCATCGCATAAGCTGCCGCCATTTCCGGCAATTAAAACTTTACTGCCTCTTTTGTAACAATCGATCAGCATTGCACTTGCTTGCTCAATAAACAGCAGGGATTCAGGTCGCTTAAGCTGCTCTAAGGCAGCAATGCTGTCTTCTACAGAAGCAAGTATTTGAGAACGCATGATTTAATATTCCAAGCAACAGTTAATCAATGAACTAGAAAGATCATAGACTGATTGGATATGGAAGTCAAGCAGAGCTCATTTCTGGATTTTATCCTTGATTTGCATAACCGGGAACATTGGGCATATTTGTCAGTATTTGCCCAAGCGCTTCAAATTCTCCGATTACCCGGTCTAACTCTTGTAAAATGACCGGGGCATCGGGATGTTGTACAATTTGTTCCTCTTTTATAAACTGCCCTTTAAGTTGACGGAAAGGATTGACTAGAAGCTCCAGATTGACATTCTTATCTTTTTTAAAGGCATTTTTAGACAGCGCTTCCATACTTTTTATAATGGAGAGGAAAATTTCCTGAAGCGGTAAAGAAAATAGGTTAATGTCGCTAGTAAAAGCCATGCCGACTTGTTGCAGGGTGATCTCAGATTTGATCGCTATTTCTTCATACTCTTTGCTTTGAGCTTCAAGCGCCAATTTGCCTAATAGATGCAATGGCTCTAATGCCATGCCTGGATCGCATTTAGCAGCAAAAATAGCCGTTTTGCCTAGCAGCACTATAGCTTGGCTAGCCATCGGCTCTGAGTGCTTTTCAAGGGCTTTTTGAAAAATAGCTCCCACACGCTGGCAAAAAAATGAAACTGTATAGGATATTTCTGCCAAAGCTTCATCGTCATTGCCTTTATTTAATAAACGCCCTTTACTGCTATCGCAAAAGCTCGAAATAATGCCCTGCAAACCATTGAGCGATTCAGCCCCTAATGCAACAGCACCGGCAGCCAAAGATTTGTAAGCTTGCTCTGCCAAGGCATCGATCCATTGGGGAATTTCAGTTTGTCTGTTGTGATGCAAAGCACTTTTAGCTTGCTTTTGCACAGCTGCTACATATGAAAAAGGGTTAATCGAGTTCCAAAAAATCTTTTTAGCGGCAAAAAGCATATCTAATGAAATGCCAAAGGCTATTAGCCACAAGCAGAAAGCTAAAGCGTTGTTGTCATAACTTCCAAAATTACTAGAAAGAGGTATTGTGATAATGGGGAGGATAAATATGGCGTAATTAATCCCCTTCATCCAAGTGTTTTGCATCACAAGTTCTATGGCTCTAGGACTGGATGTTTTTTCAGAGCGCTGTAAAGCCCCCGCCAGTAAACTTGACATAATAAAAAAACCGGCTAACGGAAAGACCCCCAGAATAATTCTAGCAGTCACTGTTTGCTCATAAATAAAGGCCGCCTGGCCAGTTGCAAAGAGATAAATAGACAACAGCAAGGCCAAGATCGTAGACATATACCCTCTATAGCTAGTTTTTTAGTTACTTCCTTTTATAATATACTATTCAAAAAAACATAAACAAATATACGATATTTCTAAATTCACTAATAAGGTTCAAATGCACTACATATTTTCTTTCTTGCTTTTGTTTTTTTCTCCCATTTTAAGCGGCGAACCAACGCCCCCCCTCTCCCCAGAACTAGAACAGAAAACAGAATCACATCCTTATACAGAGTATTTTCCTGCAGGGGCTGAAAATGATTACAGCACAGATCGCTTTTTTGGCGAAGCCATGCATATGTTTATTGCGTTGGGAGCGATCATCGGTTTTTTACTGATTGCCTCGTGGTTTGTCAAAAGAATGCTAAACACGCAAATCCAACAAATAAATGACACAAGCAGAATTAAGATCCATGAACGTAGGACCCTTTCAGCTAAAACCTCTCTTTATTTACTGGAAGTGGAAAACAATACCGTTTTAATTGGCGAGTCCCCTGCTGGGGTAAGCTTGTTAGGGTACTTTCCCCAAACGGAGAAACAAGCAAGGAAGTCTTTCGAATCTCTAATGAGCGATAGAGACAACCTTAATCGTGAATAATTTTATGTCCGAAATTAATAGCTTATTGGCTTATCCAAGCTTGCATATTATCGAGACGCTCACTATAGTTAAACCAATTCAATTATTATTTAGGATGATTTATGTGGAATAAACTTTTATTAGCTTTAATGATGGTTTCCTGTCTCTCTAGCTGCTACAAAATGCCTGATGATGATTACATGTCAGTCATTCCCATGACTAATAATCCGAATGTAGTCCCTCAAAAAGGCGGCAACGCTTTAACCCCTAACGTAAGCTATTAACACGAGGCAATGGATATGGCCGTTCTTAATTTGGAAAACATCAAAAAGTCTCTGAAAAAGAAAAATATGGACGCCCATGTTCAACAAGAGACTCAGCAGGTTTATACCATCCTGAATTTAGATGGCAAAGAATTTCCCCTGTTCATTAGGATCTATGAACAAGGCGACTTACTGCAGTTATTGGCATTTTTACCCTTTCAGCTGAAAAAAGACAACCTTAACGACGTTTCCAGGCTTTTGCATCTTTTTAATAAGGAATTAGACATTCCAGGATTTGGCATGGATGAAACTTCTGAAGTCGCCTTCTTCCGCTGCATGATACCAGCTTTAGATAATACGTATGACGAAAAGTTGCTTGAAAGCTATCTCGACACTATCCAAACGGCATGCCAAACTTTTTCTACTCCGATAGAAGCCATTGCAATGGGTACTGTAGCTTTTGATGACATTCTGAAGAAAATTCAAGAAGCAAGCCAGCAGCAAAAATAAGGAACATTAAACAGCTTTTAATTTTAATTAAAAGCTGTTACTATTATTTCCTTTATAGTTTACTTTATTTTCCTAGGTATTATGCCGCGACCTATTTACTACGATACAGAAACGACCGGAATACGTCCTGATAAAGACCGTATTATTGAAATTGCGGCTTTTGACCCCTATGAAAACCGCACATTTGAGAAACTGATCAATCCCGGCATGCCTATTCCCGCAGAGGCATCTGCTATCCACAATATTACCAATGAAATGGTAGCTGAAGCCCCGAGCTTTGCTCAAATTGGCTTAGAGTTCGTGGAATTCTGCCAGGGGGATACAGTATTAATTGCACATAACAACGATAACTTTGACGTGCATTTTTTACGCAATGAATATGCCCGTCATGGGCTTGAAATGCCGGCCTGGAAATTTATAGATAGTTTAAAATGGGCCCGCCGCTACCGTGCAGACTTACCCCGCCATACGCTGCAATCGCTGCGCGAACTTTTTGATATTCCGGCAAATAATGCGCATAGGGCCTTGGATGATGTGATTGTGCTAGAAAAAGTGTTTAGCAATCTTATAGACGACTTATCGATTGCACAAGTGTACTCCCTGTTAAACAAACCGCGCGTGATTCAGCATATGCCTTTTGGTAAACACCAGGGACAGCCATTAAAACAAGTGCCTAAGAGTTATCTGGCGTGGCTGCAATCCAGCGGCGCCTTTGACAAGCCCGAAAACAAAGACCTGCTGAACGCAATTACCGAATTGGGCCTTCTTGAGCCTAGCTCAACATGAGACTGGCTATTTTAGGCTGCGGTTACGTCGGTATGGCCGTAGCTTGGTATTGGCACAATCTCAACCGTTTTGTTATAACAACAACGCGAAAACCCGAAAGAGTCGCAGACCTTAAAACTATCAGCTCGAAAGTCTATTTGCTCTCTCCGCATCCTGATTTTTCTGCACTCGTCAATCAAGCAGATACTATTCTTGTGGCTGTAGCCCCGAAACATGGCGATACTTATCACTCTACCTATATTGAAACCACACAAAAATTAAATGCCGCCCTGCTGCATGCCCCAGCCAAACGACGAGTAGTTTACATTAGCAGCACTTCAGTTTATGGAGAATGCGAAGGGGCTAAAATCGAGGAAACTTTTGTTAATCCAGTAGCTACAGAACATATGCAGCTGCTTTTAGCAAGCGAAGCAGCAGTGCAGCAAGCCGCCCAATGGGGCCATGAAATACTCACTCTCCGTTTAGGCGAAATTATAGGCCCTGGCCGAGAAATTGCCGCCAGGATCAAGCGGCATATGCCTAAACCTTTCCCGGGAAACGGCCGCAACTGGACAAATATTATCCATATCGAAGACATTGTCCAAGCCATTGAGTTTTTACAGGCACGCCATGCCACAGGAATTTATCATCTGGTCAATGATCTAAAAATAAGCAGAAAAACTTTGTATGAGATTCTTTGTAAAAAATTAGATCTGCCTGAACCTACCTGGGACGCCTCTTTATCTTCGCCGCATCTAGGCAACAAATACATTTCTAATGCAAAACTTCTCGATTTAGGCTACACCTTTATTAAACCAAAGGCCCCTTTAGATGAAAGAGATCACGCTTGCTTACTCCCCATGCCCGAATGACACCTATCTATTCTATGGCTGGTCGCACAACAAATTGCCTCAAGCGCCGAAAATAAATACTGTTCTAGCTGATATTCAGCAATTAAACGAGTGGATGAGGGCAAATAAATATCCTGTAACTAAAGGTTCATATTTCAGCTATGCCCGCTGCATGCAAGAATATATTCTTTTACCGGCAGGAGCAGCCCTTGGGCACAATTGCGGCCCTAAAATTATTGCAAAAACCGCTTTCAACCTCGCTGATCTTACCAAAAAACGGATCGCCATTCCCGGAAGTGATACAACCGCCCATCTGCTCCTCTGCTTGCTTTGCCCGGAACCGGCTCAAAAGATTTTCTGCACTTACGACCAAATTGGAGAAATGATTGCAAACGGCAATGCCGACTGCGGCCTGATCATCCATGAGTCCCGCTTTACCTTTAAACAGCAAGGTTTTTTAGAAATTGCCGACCTTGGCAATCTTTGGGAGCAGCAGTATCAACTCCCCATACCCTTAGGCGGAATTTTTGCTGCGCGCAATCTTGGCACCCAGGCGTTAAACCAGATCAGTAAAGCCATACAAGACTCCTACCTCTATGCCAGGCAGCACCCGGAAACAGCCCATGCTTACATCCTGGAAAATAGCCAGGAAAAAGACTCCAAGGTCATCCAACAGCATATTGAACTCTATGTAAACCAGCAAACCTATGCCCTTTCTGCAGCAGCAAAAGAGGCAATAGCCTTGCTGCTGCGCTTAGCTGCAGAGAAGAAACTCTTATCTTTGCCCGCCAATATCCCTTGGCTGCATGAAGTGAAATAAAAATGCCGCTGCTTGTCGCATTCGCTACTATGATAGAGGCTGAAGCCACAATTGCTCTTTACAAGGCCGCGCCGCTTAAAGCCGGCAGGTTATTTAAATGCTCTTTAGGCCATATTGTAATTACAGGAATTGGGAATCTGGCAGCCTGCCAGGCGGTTACCGAATATGCTTGCCTTGCTGATGCTATTGTTAACTTTGGGGTGGCAGGAGGACTGCGGCCTGAACTGACAATCGGAGCCACTCACATGGCAGCCGTCACTGCCAAACATTTCTCCATCCCTGCTTATTGCGATTCCCATGCACATCAATTTGCCGCCCAAACCCAACCAGCTATTCAATTGGCAAATGAGGGGCTGCGTTTGGTCAGCAGCGATTACCCTATCAATCATAACGATCTGCAGCAAACCTTAGGCTTAAGCTATGACCTTGTGGATATGGAAGGATATGGTGTCGCTTTTGCAGCCAGACAAGCAGGCTTGCCCTGCCAAATCTGGAAAACAGTTTCCGACTTTGCCAGCCCCTCCAGCCCCGCTGAAATCCGCGCCCGCCTGCAAGGACTCTCCAAAACCATCGCCGCCCAAACTCAGATCCTTTTAAATTAATTTAAACCCAAGTTGCGCCCCTAAATCACGCTTGAAACCCAAGTTGCGCCCCTAAATCACGCTTGAACATTGCCGAACTTGACAAGTGAAAGGATAAGTCCCGAAGAGCCAAGTCGTGACTTGGCCGAGGGGCTTAGCGTTTCAATCGGCAAGTGCAGGCCTGTTCAAGCGTGATTTAGGGGCGCAACTTGGGTTTTAAGCGCCTATTTACGAAATCAGATTAATGGTAAAGGCACTGCAGGAGGGAAGAGGCGATAAAGATGCGCAAAGCTTGCGAAGGTTCTTTCAGCTTTGACAATAAAAATGGAATAGAGCTGTCGGCCCCGATTTTACCCAGCCCCTCAAGGATTTTTTCCTTGGTTTCCCGATCAGCTGTACTGTAGCTGTCTTCCAGCTGTTTAATCACCCCTTCATCCTGCCCCCAGATCGCTAATAGCAAAATTGCCTGCGCGCGTACTTCAGGGTCAGTATCTGCAGTCAGACTCCTTATCAAATTCAGGGCCTCTTCATCCCCTTCCGTTAACATTAGGGAAATGGTCACACTGGTAATGCCGAATGTTTTTTCCTGTAAAAAATGCCGGATTGCTTGTTGCGCTCCTGGATAATGCATAAAGGCTAATATTTGCAGCAACTCCAGGCGCACTAACTGATTCGAGGCTTCAGGATATTGCGGCACTTCATCTTTAAGCTTTAAATTACTTAGAGCGACGTAGCGGTAAAGCCCCTCCTCTTTCCACATCCAGCGTTCACGATTTTGCGTTAAGGCTTGATAAATAGCTGAGCATGCCGCTTCAGTCTCGCAACGCTGGCTAATTAACTGCATCGCCAAGTTAATGCGAGTATACTCGTCATCAGTTTGATAAAAAGTCTGTTTAATCAATGGCAGGCCATATTTACCCGTTGCTCCTAAAGCAGCCGCTGCAAATAATCTGACATCTTTTTTGGGATGCTTCAGCCAATTTTTAAATGCCAGCTGCCCGTTTTCAGGATTATAAATAGTCAATAACCAGGCTGCAGTAATTGCCACATAGGGATCGCTGTCTTTGAGTTTGCTTTCTGCGATTTGCCGCATTTTTTCGGGGTCGCAGCAGCTTCTTTTCAGCATCCCAAGGGCTTGCAATGCTGCTTTGCGTACATCTGGCAAGGGATCGCTGGCTAAGGCGGCCAACAAGTCGATATTTTCAACTAGATCAAACTCGGCAACGACTTCGCAAGCAAGCAAACGCAAGCCCGACCGGCTGCTGCGCGACAGTTTTTCAACTTTAGGGCGGTCAGCTGTTTCCATAAGCTCCACGAGCGAACTCAAAGCCGCCGCTTTAAGTTCTGCTGAAGCTTGCCTATCGGAAAGAAGATTTTCCAAGTCTTCTCTCATTTCATCTATCTTCAAGGCACCTACAGCCCCTACTAATTCCAGGCGGACATTCCAAGCAGTTTCTGTGCGATACATTTTTTTTACACGGTCGCGTAGGCGCTCATCCTGCATTTTTCCTGAAAATTTCACTGCCAATGCGCGGATGATCGCATTGGTATCTTCCATGCTTTCCTCTAACTTTGCCACCCCTCTTGCACTGTTGCTAAGGCAAGCCGCTATCATCGCCATGACACGTGCAAGCGGCGACTGAGAGTGGGAAGCTTTTTCAATGTATCCCCAAGCTAATGCCTCCAGGGCTAAACGATCCTTGCAAGCTTCCGGATTAATTTTTGCATATTGCTCCCAGGCATGCAACAGCCCTTGATCATCGCCTATGGCAGCTAGCACTTTGATTTTATAGGCATGCAATTTCCTTGAATCGGGATAGGCAATCATACCCTGCTGCACTTCTTGATAGGCGCCGCGATAGTCCTTAAGCAGCAGATGAGCAAACACCCTGCGCACAATCAATTCTTCATCGGCACAAAGCGTTGAAAATGTAAAAGCAAATAGAATCAATAAGGCCAAGATTCTTACATAATTCATCTCTATTCTCTTACCCATGCCCATGCATGCTCAATTAACTAAATTTTTCCACAGTTTAAACCCGACTTGCTGCCTTATAATAAGTCATATTCGAAAGTTTTTTCTCTCTAAGAGCTCTAATCTGACTCTTAGAAGGTAGCAAGTCGGGTTTTAAAAATAAAACAAGATGAATAGCCGGACATGGGCAAGGAAATTTCTTCAAGAAGGCTATTTTACAAGCTCGCTAATCTGGCGAAATTCCGGAGCCTCGGAACTTTCTAACAATTCAAACAATACCGTTTCTACGGTACTGATACGGGCTCCCCAAACGCGCATCTCATTAATTGCAGATTGCCAATTAATAGGATAACGTGAAGTCACTGCATCGGCCAGAATCGTTACTTCTTTATTTTGATTGAGTAAATCCCGAACTGTCTGCAACACACATACATGAGCCTCAATTCCAATGACCACCCATTGCGTAACAGATGACTGAAGAAAATAGTCATACAATTTTCTTTCGCCGCAGCAAGAAAAACTGGCTTTAGTGATGTAGTCTTGTGATTGAGGCAAGCAAGAGGCGATCTCTTTGGCAGTATGGCCAAGCCCTTTAGGGTATTGTTCTGAAACAACAATCGGGATATTTAATAGGCTAAAACCTTTCACAGCCATTGTTTGAGCTTTTAGCACTTCTTTTGTGCGGTCTAAAAAAGGCAAAAATTTATCCTGCATATCGACAACGATCAGGCCTGTTGTACTGCGGTTTAAACGGTTTATGCCCATAACTTACGCTAGCGCCCCTAGTTTTCTTCCGCCTATTAGGTGAAAGTGCAAGTGAAAGATCTCCTGGCCTGCTTCTTTACCATTGTTTGTAATTAAACGGTATCCCTCTTCCACTTTAAATTCTTTAGCCAATTGCTGGGCGACCTCGATCATTTCGGAAATTAAAGATAAATCCTCTTTAGAAACGGATTGCAGATCAGGAATAGGTTTTTTAGGAATAATGAGCAAGTGTACTGGAGCCACTGGATAAATGTCTTTTATGGCTAATATGCGCTCATTTTCAAAGACTTTATCAGAGGGCAATTCCCCATTGATAATTTTAGTAAATATACTAGCAGTCATGACATACACCCACCCTATCCAATGTAAATTGCAACGCTTTAAGGGCGTCTTCTTTAGTTTCCCAAACTGAGATAAACCTTCCTTTATGGCAAAAAATCGCTCCAGATATACCGGAAACACGCTTTAACTCTTCGTCAAGCAAGCCGGCCCATTCTTCTGGAAGCGGTTTTCGCACTTTCATTCTCTCTTCATAACACGGGGGGATAGCGCGCAGTTTCCAATGCTTTCCGGAGGGCATGATGATAAATAAAGCGGGATGCTGAAGCCCTCCCAGATCAAAAAAACTCTCCAGCCAGGGCAATCCATGGTTGAATAGCAAGTAGGGACGATTTTTATTCATTTCTTCTGCAACCTGCTGCTTGCAAGACTGCATATAACGAAAACGTTTTAGCAATCGCTCCAAATGCCAGCGTGTAAAGGTAACAGCTTCAAAAAAACCGTGATTTTGTTCGCTTTCACTCGCTTCGTAAGTTATGGGGGTAAAGTTTGCAATCAAGTTTGAAAATGAACAATATCCGACACGCTGAGGGTCGCGCCCGTTATCGTGATCGTCTATTCCCATGAAAAGGGATTTCCGGTAAAAGTCAAAGGTCTTCTGATCAATTGTCCCTTGTTCTTTAAGGTACTCCAGAATCATACCTGCGCTGCTCAACTCGCCTTGATAATCCACCTGATGATGGTCGAACATTTTTTGAGCGGGGTCATAAATGCCGCCGACATCGCAAACATACTCGCAAACGGCTAATTTTTTTAAATCTCTTGTGCGGATGATTTTGTCAAAATCGATGCTATCAAAGACTAAGAGAAGAGCACAAGCAGTCACCTCATCAGCGTGAAATGTGCCATCGTGTGTGCCAAAGCTTCTTGGTATTTTTTGCGTACCCATCGCTTCTCCGTAAAAGTTGCGGATTATGTCAGATTGAGATTTTATCGCAAAGAATATCAAACTAAAAGTAGTAAATTCAAATTGGAAGAGATTAAAACCCGGTTGCCTTGCAAAGTTATGAACAGTCGAGTGTTTTTTTCAAACACCCTTGGTTAGAAGCAAACAGCAAGCTAATCATCCTGCGCCCCTCAACATGTTATTAATTATCAATGATATACAAACATTTTCCTTGGAAGTGCGTTTATGCAAACTACTGGATGCAAGCTATTTCTGAGAAAATACGTTAAAATTATAAACAAGAGATCCACAACCTTCGCGGAAAATCTATTTCCATGCTAAAGAAAAAAGAACTACTTTCGAGTAGCTCCTTTCACACTAAAATGCTAAACTGTGAATCTATGAATATATCTCTCGACATCACTCACTACGACCTGGTCACCCCGGATGGAGCTATAACCAGCATCCAGCACATTGACGAAAAAACAGCTGAAGCCATTGTATTCATCGAAAATATTTCAGCAGCTTTTGTGGGCTTTCAAATCGATAAAAATCGCGTCTTTTTTAATATTAAAAGCGCGCTGGCTCAGTTAGGGGTTGATGGCCGCAGCATAGAGTTAGAACTTACTCCTGCCAAAAATTGCGCACAAATCAAGGTCCTTTTAAGCGGCATAGGCCCTATCGGGCAAGCTATGCTTAAATTATTGGCTCCAGGCGCCTATATAGGCAAACTGTTTGCAGCGGATGAAAGGCGCAGGGTCCGTGATCCGGATTATCTTTCCCGTATGTTCGGCCGCGCAGATCGGATGGGAAGGCCCTTATTGTCTTTGGGCGGCTTGCATGACAGCAACGACCTCATTTTAGATAAGATTGATGGGCGCACAGTCGCTTTCTTGACATTGCAAAATGGCCGGGTCGTCTATGATGATGCCATCATGGGTATCCTGCCTACCATTGAAAAGGCGCTGGCCACCTCGATATCCACTCGCCATATTATACGCCTTCATCAAGAGTGGAAGCCTTTTGTGCCAAGAAATGTGCATGAAAATGAGATTTTATTAGTCAAAACCTACCCCCTGCATATTCGTACAGTTTTTGGCCATGTCGTAGATGAGCTGCTGTCATCCGGCTACAAACACACCTCGGCCTCTATTTTGCAGCCTGACACCCAGGCTTCCGGAGACATCTACGAATTATATGGCAGCAGCAAACGGGAACTTACCGACATTCCTCTGGAGTTTTATACACTTGAACCTTACCGTGAATATGTGTTCTTCTCCGACCGCGACCAGCTGCAAACTGCTGTAGAAGACCCGCAAGTTTTATTTAAAGCTTTTGCTACAGCCCCTGAACCTAAAGAAAACCGCACAGCTGTCTTTATTGTAAAAGGCGAGCAACTGCTCAATCTTAAAGCAGAAGACTGGATGGTGCGGGAAACTTTTTTTCATGACTTACCAGGTACATTGCAGGGAACCCGCCAAGCTTCAATGATCGACCGCTATATTCATCAACAGCCCTGTTATCCATTTTTAAAAGCTATTAGCGACGGATTAATTACAAGCCAAGGGGTTTTGCTATCACGCTATTTTCCCTCCCCGCTAATGAAGCGCATGCTTTTAGCCGACAATATCCAACGATGCTTAAAGGGGGTCTATTTCCAATACCCTTCCCTTAATTACGACATCTATTTTTCCGCTGAAGACCGCTCTCTGCTGCATGACTTAAATAAATTTGCCATCCCAGTCTACTGGGTAGATGAGTCTACCCAGAAAATTTTGCAATATACGGAAAAACCCGATAAAGATTGCGGCATGTTTGTCCCCCTTGATTCCGTACAAAAATTTTTAGCCTCAACTGTATTTGGCATTTATGGCTCCAATCTTCTGGAAGGTGATTTTGGCGCAGAATTAGAGCAGATTATGGTTGGCATTCTTGAGATGCGCGATAAAGTCTCCCATCCCCTATTGCATAAGGACACCCCCATTTCTTTTGTTACCGGGGGTGGACCAGGTGCAATGGAAGTTGGCAATCGCGTGGCGAAGCAGCTTGGCATCCTCTCTTGCGCCAATATTGTAGATTTCCGGCAAAAGGCCCAGGCTGTAGTCAATGAGCAAAGGATCAATCCCTTTGTTGAAGCCAAAATGACCTACCGTTTAGATAAACTTGTAGAACGCCAGGCTGAGTTCAATTTGGACTTCCCCATCTTTGTTATGGGAGGGATCGGTACAGATTTTGAATATGCCCTTGAAGAAGTGCGTTTAAAAGTGGGCATGGCTCCAGCCAATCCTGTCATTTTGCTTGGCTCTAAAGACTATTGGACACAAAAAATCTCCTCCAGATTCCAGTGCAATTTAAACACAGGCACCATTAAAGGTTCAGAGTGGGTTTCAAACTGCTTTTACTGTGTGCAATCGGCTAAAGAGGCTTTGGATGTCTATAGGGAATTTTTCCAGGGCAAGCTCCAAATAGGCCGGTCCGCCCCTGCCTATGAAACCGGCTTTTTCCTCTGCCCAAAAAGCTAAACGATAGCGTCTAATGGGATTAACGGCTAAGACTATTGTAGATGGCCACTTTCAGGAAAGGTTCCAGATCCTCGCGGGGTATAGGTTCATTATCCGAATACTTGCCAAAAGTGAATGTCTTTAAGTACTCAGCGCCTGAAATATTGCGCCAGTAACTACGCCCATACATGGGATATTTTTCCAAAAATTCTTTGAGAACGGCATAGGTTATCTGCAGCTGATTGATCTTGCTTCCCTCTTTAAAATAGTTTTTCCAACCTTGAAATGCCCAGCGCACTTCAAGCGGCAAGAGAGACTGTAAATTTTGCTTGGAGCTTGGATCCAAACGCTTCACCAACTCGATATAACTGCCAGGGGCATTTGGCCAATTAGCAGGCTGCCACTCATCGACATATTCTAAAAACTCAGCAAACTCGTAAGCAGGAACTTCTCTGCTAGGCAAAGCAGGCTTCAATAAGCGGCTCCAGGTATGATAAAGGAAAAGCAATTCCGGCGGCGCCGCAGCATATTGCTCTGCAAAGCCGGGCTCAATATTTACTTTTTGCAAATACTGAAACCCGGTGAGATAGCCTGTTTTTGTTTTAGCGTGCGGCCGCATATAAAGCGGATTCTGCCAAAGAAAAAGGGAAAGCTCCCTATTGGTGACCTGTAAAAAAGGATCGCCTAAATAGCGATTTTGCATATAAGTGCGATAAGCATTTTGCGAAGCCCACATCAAGGTGACTACCCCTATAATGACAAACAACCACACCCAAAACGGATAAGGATTTTTAGAGTATTCCTCATGTATGAGTTGCGAATCGGGAAGTTCACCTCGAGCAGGTTCCACTACTATTTTGGCTCCGCACAATTACACTTATGCGTAAGCTTGCAACCGCAATCACAAGCCATGGCGCACTTACAGCCGCAAGGGCAACTCGCTGTTTTTGTTTGGCATTTGCAGGGAAGGCCATTGGCGCAGCCGCATTGGCAATTGGAAGCGCAATTGCAGCCGCAAGGACCTGCAAATAAACTACAGCTCAAAAAACAGCTGCATAAGCAAACTGTTAAAAATGCAAAATATCCCATCTTAAATCCTTTTTTATTCTCCAAAAAGCAATGTATACTTTCCACAAGGTTTTGCCCCTAAAAAGGCATATAAACGAATAGCCGCTTCGTTATTCTCATCTGTAAAAACAACGAGTTTCCGGAGATTATGTATTTTGCGGCAATCGCGCACGATCTGCTGTAAGAGAGACTTAGCAAATCCCTGCTTGCGGTATTTAGGCAAGGTAAATACTCCCCCTAATTGGGCTAAGCTGCCGGCTTTGGCATTTAACTCTGCACTTGAGATCATTCCTTTATTTTTAAACAGTCCCCAAATCGTTCTTTTAGCTACTTTGCTTTGGAACTGCTCGTATAATTGTTCTTCATTGAGATCTTCAGGCAATCCCATTTCTTTTGCATACTCAATATGGGCGCTGCGCCATTGAATAAAATCATCATTTTGAAGAAAACGCACGTTAATTTGTTGCGGGATAGCCTCATCGGAAATATTTAAGGCGTATAAGTTATTTTTTGAAAAAAACTTCTCTCGTGCAATCGCCTGCTTACCCTTTAAAAAATTCCAAAATTGGCTGCAAAAATCCCATTCACCTATAAGTCCGCGCAATTTGATGGGCTCTTGACGGCAAGCATCCAATATAATTTCAAATACCCGGGTTGTTATCTCATTGGATTGCACTAACAAGTTGCCCCTTTGAGTTAAGCAGAAAACAGCGGCAATATCTTCACCATTGCGAATAATCTGAAAATTTCCGGAATTAGGCGCATCGGTTAAGGTGTATCCATGTTCTTCTAAGTCACCTAGCAGAAATAAACAGCTGTTCTCATGCTCGCGTAAATAGTGGAGCATTTCCTCTATGTTTTCTTCATTAGCCTTTTCTAAAATATAGAGATCTTCACCAATCATAATCCCCCTTAAAACCCGGCCTGCTACCTTATAATAAGTCATATTCGAAAGTTTTTTCTCTCTAAGAGCTCGAATCTGACTCTTAGAAGGTAGCAAGTCGAATTTAAACTCTTCAAGCTATAAATATACTAATTTTGGTATCAAGCAAAGTGTTTTTCAGAAATAAAAGAAAAAAATTGCTATCATGCAAAAAATACTTAGTGCGAAGTTGTTGAGATTTAAATTCTTATTTGCTATAATTAAGCTGCCATTTTCTGGTAATTCTTAAAATTCACTCCAATCCTTGTTTTTCCCGTTTCCACTTTTTTTGTTTCGCTACAACTTTACTTGGAGATATTTTATGCCCAAATTTTTTTTAACTTTAATGATCCTTGCCCTTATTCCCTGTTGTTTAGAAGTGGAAATTTCTGTCCCTGGATTTCCCCAAATGGCAGCATATTTTGCAGCCAGTGATGCCATGATTCAAGGTACATTGGCCGTGAACTTTATCGGTTTTTGTATCGGAAGTTTATTTTGGGGACCTGTTGCTGAAAGTTGGGGAAAGCGCAAAGCGCTCTTAAGCGGCAGTACAGTCCTGCTGGCAGGTGCTATCGGCTGCGTGCTGGCCCCCTCGATAAACACTTTGCTGTTTGCGCGATTTTTTCAGGGAATTGGCGCGAGTGCAGCGGCAGTCCTTGTTTTTAGCATGATTGCCGACCGGTTTGAAGGCGAAAAAGCAGCCCGGATCATTGGCATTATGAATGCGATTTTAACTACTTTAATGGCCCTAGCCCCCGTCATAGGAGCCTTAGTAAATCAATGGATTGGCTGGCAAGGAAACTATGCTTTGCTGTGCGCCATTTGCTCGATTTCTTGGTTAGCGCTTTTGCTTTTTTTGCCTGAAACTTCGCACACGCACATGCCATTCCATTTCAGCACCTTGCTAAAAACTATTAAAAACCTGCTGACCCTGCAATTTTTCAGCCTTGCTACAGCCCCCAGCTTGCTATATGCCGGCTACTTATCTTTTATCGGTACCGCCACATTTCTTTATCAAGTCACATTCCAGCTCAGTTTAGCCTCTTATGCCCTGCATCAATTCCTAATAATCGGCACTTTTGCCATCACAAGCTTGTATGCAGCTGCTATAACACAGAAGTTAGGCACAAAGCGCACTCTTCATGGTGCTAAAATTCTATGCTATTCAAGTATCGGCTCTCTTTTTCTTATAAGTTTGTATATGCCCGAAGCTAATCTGGTAACGGTTTGCATGATGGGCTTTTGCATCGGTTTTGCCTTGTATTATCCGCCAATCTTTACGGCTTCAATGGCAATTTTCCCCAACCATACCGGCATTGCTTCTTCTCTACTTATGAGTTTACGCACCGCCCTAACCAGCTCCTTTATCAGCCTGACAGCCTTTTCTTTTGAAGGCTCGCTCTTTAGCCTTACCCTGCCCCTATTAGCTATAGTTGCAATCTTTTATATATGCAACCTGCGAGTCAAAGATCTGATTACCAGCTGATGATTAAAAAACCCCTATGTTTTGGCGGTTTGCCATCGGTATCAATTGTGGCCATGCTTTTTAGAAAAGTGCGCTCATTTACCCAATAAGAACGCTTAATAGAAGGATCAACATCCAGCACAAACACCCTTTGACGCTCGCGATCATAGTCTCCAATAGGAGAAAAATGACCAACTTGCCCTTTTAAAGGAACGACCTTCGACATGTCAAAATTGGCCACAACAAAGTAAATCGGCAGTATTGAAGTAGCCATACCCTCTAATACCCTATGCCAGTTGCGTATTTCCTGATCGCTGTAGTTATCGATATGGATTACATGTACACTAGTACCGGTTAACTCAAAAGCTTGAAAAACCTGTCTAAGAATAGCGCCAAATTGATCAAGGGTAAGTCCAGGGCCTCCTTGGGCAATCGCTTGATCCCAAGCATCGCTAGCAGTACGGCGCAATATTTCCTCTTGAGAAAAAGGAGGGCTATTATCCCCTCTAAGGGCTTTAACGGCATTTACTAACATAGCGGCAGTAGCCAGTGAACAAGAGGCATCCGTTTCTTGCTTCACTGCATATGGGGATAAAGCCTGATAAACGCTTGTGTAATGCTGAGACTCAACCGGAGCTTCAAACCCATTAAGGCTTAACGAGCTAAATAATGCTATAAAAATTAATCGCAAAAACATTTTTACCTTTTTTGTGAGGTAATTTCAAACATGCTATAATTAATTTGAAACCCGACTTACTATCTCTTCATTTCTGTATTTATACAATAATAAAAATATGGGGAGGATGTATGGAAACATCAGATAATCTACCGCAGCAAGTTCCACAACCGGAACCCTCGCCGCCCCTTAAGCCTAGAGGTTTTACCATCGGTGAAGCATTCAGCAAAGGTTGGGAACTCACAAAACAACATATCGGCTTCTTAGTCGGATATTTTATCGTAATTATTTTACTCTCAATGGTATTTCATTATCGGGGTGATGACTGGCATTGGTTTCCGCTGCATTTTATTGGTTGGATTGTAGGCGCCATTGTCGATATTGGCTTCTATAAATCCGCCCTAATGATTTATGACGGTATTAAACCTGGATTCGATCAGCTTTATAAAAATTGGAGGCTGGTTATCTCCTGGATCGTGTCAAGCATTCTGTTTACTATTATGTTTGCCATCGGGTTGCTCCTATTAATCTTTCCAGCCTTTTGGGTATTAGCCGCTTTCGGCTTCTTTCCCTATTTTGTTGTCGACAAGCAGGCCGGACCTGTAGAAGCTTTGCAGGAGTCGGCTAGAATTACTAAAGGCTACCGTTGGCAAGTACTTGGACTCATGATTGCCATGATCCTTCTCAACATGTTAGGCATCTTGCTGTTTTTTGTAGGCATACTGGTTACAGCTCCATTGAGTATACTTATAATGACAACAGCCTACCGCAAATTATTAGGTAATCCATAAACATTTTTTATAAAAGCCCCTGATTATTTAAACCCAAGTTGCGCCCCTAAATCACGCTTGAACATTGCCGAACTTGACAAGTGAAAGGATAAGTCCCGAAGAGCCAAGTCGTGACTTGGCCGAGGGGCTTAGCGTTTCAATTGGCAAGTGC
>JAEYWL010000024.1 GCA_023428915.1 Verrucomicrobiota bacterium | reverse complement strand
GTCCCGAAGAGCCAAGTCGTGACTTGGCCGAGGGGCTTAGCGTTTCAATTGGCAAGTGCAGGCCTGTTCAAGCGTGATTTAGGGGACAACTTGGGTTTTAAGTTATAGTTTATGAAATTTTCTCCTAATTTCTTATGGTCATGTTTATAATAATTTAAAATTTAATTTGATTTATAATTTAAAATTTAATAAAATTAGTGTTAGTTATATTAATAATTTAATAAAAGAGGTGTTTATGGAAAATAACTTTCCTATAAGGGCTATTATAGATTGGGCCATGGGTAATGAACCGGTTACTGCAGCAAATGTAAAAGAAAATGAAGAGTTAAAAGAAAAAGTTCAGACATTAATGAGCGAAAACAGTCAATTGCAGGAAAAGCTGGAGCAGCAAAAAGCCCAAAATTCTTCAAAAAAGCCAAGCAGCTATGAACAACAAATTGAAAAAGAAATGCGGGCCCTGAACTGGTTTGTTGGGGGTACTGTGGCTATTGTGACAGTGGCGAGTACAATTTTTTCAATCACAGCCATGCAATACGGAGCCCATTAATCATAAATCGACTAAAGCAGCTGCTTCAGCGTCCATAATCCAAAGCGCCGGGTGTGCTCTGGTCCCTACTTTTTGCGAGGGAAAGTGATTTGGTTGGTAGGGACCTTTCAAAACTTGATTGACAATGTTTGCTTTTGATTTGCCTAAGGCATAAATGGCAGTATGGTGGGCGCGATTTATGCAATCGAAAGTAAATGTCATTCTCCAGGTTTCTTTTTCCGGAACGAAATTTGCTACAACTAATCTGTCGGTAGTATGCAAGGCATGTGTGTTTGGAAAAAGGGACGCTGTATGCCCATCCTCGCCAACACCTAGCATCACAAAATCAAAACGAGACTCAGGTACATGCTCATGGATCAACTTTTCATATGCCAAAGCCCCATCCTGAATATCTTTTTCGGCTTTCATGCGATAGATATGTTCTGGAAGGAATGGCAGGCTTTTTAAACCGGCTTCCATAGCCATATGGTAATTACTATCCATGTGATCAGGGCTTACACTGCGCTCGTCGCTCCAAAAAAGTTTAACTTTACCCCAGTCAATTAGTTCGCTTTCTTTTGCACTGGCAAGGCTTTGAAAAATGGCTTTTGGAGTGCTTCCTCCTGATAGCGCTACGCTAAAGCTCCCCTGAGTTTCAATAGCTATTTTGGCTAAGGAGAGAAAGTGGCTTACACAAAAAGCTACTGCGTGCTGCTGATCCTTTAATACGACGTAATTCCGCCTTTCGTCAAAATTAAATACTAAATTTTTCCATTCGTTATTTACATGCATTGGCTTCTTCCTGCGAGCTGAAATTAGCTGCTAATTGTTTTGAGGCCCGGCATTCTTCCGTCAGCACCTGCAGCATATGCGCATAATGCTCGTAGGAAGGGTTATAGAGGATTTCTTGGATAAAGGAAAATGGCTTTGTCATGGTTTGGATAAGGGCCGCATAAGGAAGTTCGCAGCGATCTTTTGTGCTGATGTTGACATGAATAAGCTCTGGGGATTCATTTTTTCGTATTAAACAAAATGTATGCTGCTCATCCGTACTGGAGATAATTTTGATTAATGCTCCACTTGTAAAATGTTCGTTTTCTACAGGAATCAGCTCTACAATTGACCGGTGTCCGTTATAATCGTAAGTCAGTACTTGTTTCTCACGGCTTTCCGCATAGTTAAGGAAACGCCAATGCAGCTGTGCTGCCAGCCAAGCCTGCAGATATAAGGCTTGTGTCATGTTGTGTTTACAGCCGCTGGTATGCACATTGTTATAGTGAATGGCAATGTTGTTGCATTTTTGTAATTCATCTATTTTAAAGTGCGTATTAAAAATATTACCAAGAACATTGCGCCAGCCTGAACCGCGAGCCCAATTCATATCAATGATATCGCATTTAAGGCCGCAGAGATCCCTTTGAATTTTTGTGTTGAATTGCTCAAAATTTTGAATAGTGTCGGAATCAAAAATCAAGCAGCGGGCATGGTTAAGGAGAGCGGGGAGTATGATCTTATCTGTAGTCGGATCGCGTGCCCAAACAAGATAAATGGGAATGTCGGGCATTAAAATGGGCCAGAGCAGCAAAGGAACTTTGGAGCTGCTAAGATCATCAGCATTTATAATAAATTCGTCATAGAATAGGCTTTTATCAGAATTGGCAATATTTTCCTTAACCTG
This sequence comes from Verrucomicrobiota bacterium, assembly GCA_023428915.1. Taxonomy (GTDB): domain Bacteria; phylum Chlamydiota; class Chlamydiia; order Chlamydiales; family JAEYWL01; genus JAEYWL01. The sequence goes on along the minus strand of JAEYWL010000024.1, from coordinate 2,284 downwards.
TAAAGCAATATTATCCTTATTTTCTGAAGAAGTATTTATCCAAATCACTCTGCAGGGAAATTTATCGATGATTCTATCAAGTACGCCTTGGATATATTCTGCCCTTACGCCATTGTGAATATTAATGACGATGTTAAATAAGCAAGCTTTTGTGGCTGGTTTGTCACTCATAATATCCCATGATTAAGGCAAGCGCCATTTTCTATTGTCGGATTCTACTAATTGATTGGCAAGATCAGGTCCCCAACTACCTGATGAGTAGATTGGGAGGGGAGGGGACTCATTTTGCCAATAATCAAGCACCGGAGAAAGATTTTTCCAAGAGGCTAGCACTTCATCGCTGCGTGCAAATAGGGTGGAGTCGCCAGCCATGCAGTCGCAAATTAAGCGTTCATAGGCTTCTGGAGGTGTTAATCCAAAATATGAACCGTAGCGAAAATCCATTTTTACTGGCTGGATAGAGGAGAATAGTCCTGGTACTTTACAGTTAAATTTCAAAGAGATGCCTTCATCCGGCTGTATTCTTAAGATCAGAACATTCGCCTCGTGTTTGCGCTTGCTGGTTTGAAATAAGATTCCAGGGATTTGTTTAAAGGTGATGGCAATTTCCGTTACACGTTTTGGCAACCGTTTGCCAGCGCGAACGTAAAAAGGCACTCCAGCCCAACGCCAATTTTCAATGAATAACCGCAGGCCTACATAAGTTTCTACATTCGATGATGGGGAAACGTCATTTTCCTGACGGTAGCCGATTACCGGTTTACCATCCACGATGCCAGGACCATATTGTCCTCTGACCACGTTTATTCCCATTTGATCGAGAGGTATTGCTTTGATAGATTTTTGAACTTTAACTTTTTCGTTGCGTATGGCATCTGCGCTTAAGTTAACCGGAGGCTCCATAGCGACTAGAGAGAGCAATTGCATAGCATGATTTTGCACGATATCGCGTAGAATGCCTGCTTCTTCAAAAAATTTACCGCGGGTGCCTATGCCAATTTCTTCTGCTACAGTAATTTGCACGTTATCAATGAAATGATTATTCCAAATTGACTCATAAACCAGGTTGCAAAAACGGAATACCAGAATATTTTGCACTGTTTCCTTGCCTAAATAGTGATCGATGCGAAAAATCTGGCTTTCATCTAAATAGTTTTCAATGTGTTGTTGAAGTTCAAGAGCTGAGCTGAGGTTGTGGCCAAATGGTTTTTCAATAATTACACGAGACCATTTATCATGAACTTGCTGGGGGTCGTAGATAAGCTTATGCTTGCTCAGCATTTGGCCTATCATGGGAAAATAGCTTGGAGGTGTGGAAAGATAATATACCCTATTCCCCTTAGTGCCAAGATCCGCATCAAGCTTGTTTAACTGCTTGTGCAGGGATTCATAGCCCGCATCATTATCGAATTCGGCGCGATGATAAAAAAGTTTTTGACTAAAAGTGTTCCATAAGGCTTCATCAACAGGTTTGATACGAGAAAACTCATTGACAGCACTTTTCATCTCCTCGCGAAATTGCTCATTGGACTTTTCCCGCCTGGCAAACCCTACGCAGGCAATGTGAGGAGGCAGTAATTCTTCTCTCGCAAGATTGTACAAAGCGGGAATCAGTTTTCGGGCTGTAAGGTCTCCAGTTGCTCCAAAAATTACAATAACGCATGGGTCAGCAGATTTAATGGCATGTGAAGGCTCTTCCAGAGGGTTGACAAATTGCTGCGTATTCATAGGGTCCTGTTTAAGAAGGTTAGTTATTTTAAATCATTACAGCTAGAGGATTTTTTAAGCAAAAGGAAAAGGGAGAAGTTAAAGGCAGATGGCAAAAGAAAAAAGCGGATTTAAAGGCAAAAGGCAAAGGTAAAGCAAGATAATGCATTATTATATTTTAAATTCAGTTTAATAATAAATTAACGCAAAGATCGCAAAGGCGCTAAGGATTTAATTCAAAGTATTGTGTCTAAGCATCTTTTTATAAAAATAAAAACAATAGAGTAACTTCTGGTTTTCAGGCTTACGTTGTACCAATCTTAGCGCCTTTGCGCCTTTGTTTTCTTTGCGTTAAAATTATTAAAAAATATCGTTTTAAAAATAGCTTGTAGAAATAGCTATAGATTTTACCTTTTATTTAGTCTTTTGCCTTTATCCTTCTTCCTTTTGTATTTAAACCCAAGTTGCGCCCCTAAATCACGCTTGAACATTGCCGAACTTGACAAGTGAAAGGATAAGTCCCGAAGAGCCAAGTCGTGACTTGGCCGAGGGGCTTAGCGTTTCAATTGGCAAGTGC
>JAEYWL010000023.1 GCA_023428915.1 Verrucomicrobiota bacterium | reverse complement strand
CAATCGATCTGACGCATCTAACGCCTTGCCAAGGGGAAGAACCCTTGGCTTCGGCATTATCTGCGCCATCTCAATTATCTAATTAAGCTTGTGCTAAGATTTAGGGGACAACTTGGGTTTTAAGTTTGGATAGCGATGACTCCTTGAGTCAGGAAAAGCGGCCATAGAATTTGCTGGTGCACGACTTTGCCTGTCGCAGGGATTGAACTTAACACCTCATCGAATCCTAAAGGGCGTTCATCATGGAAAATCCATTGCCCTAGACCTTCTGCTACACGGCGTGTGGCTCGGTACAGGAATGTGGGGGTAGGAAAAGTTATGAGGACTAAGCCTCCGGGCTTGACCATTGTAAAGTGTGCCTGAATGGCCCGTGCTGTTTGCTGGGGATTAAAATGTTCTATTAGCCCCACGCTGTAAACAATATCAGCTTGAAGGTTACAAGGAGGATTTAAGACATCAGCTTGATGAAGAGCTACGCCCGCACGCTGTCCAATCCGTTCAGAAAATTTGTCCAGTCCCAACTGGTTGTTATCCAACAAATGATACTCGGCAGGCTTTATAGCAGCATAAATATTTTCAAAGAAAGCGCTATTGCCCCCGCCCCATTCTGCAATAGTCAAACTGGATTGCATAGGGTGATATTTGCGCATAAGGTCCACGAGTACGCGACGAGTAAATTGACGGGTAAATGCGGCTGTTTGGTAAGGTTTACTATAGTAGTTATCCCAATCGGTTTGTTTTAAATTCATGCTTCAGCTTTTTTGGTAAAGATAAAGTCTCGTTGGATAGCGAAACTTGCTAAAAATAGCAATCCTTCAGCAGTAAGTTTAGAAATAAAGATATTCCATTCCAGATAATAAATCATTGCTAAAATGAGTGTATGAGAGAAAACCCCCATTGTTGCTACTAAAAGAATATATTTCAAAAGACAGCTCATATTGTTTTCATTAGAGTTAAATACAGCTTTCTTATTAAGCGTAAAGTTTAATAACCCGGCTAAGCTGCGCGCCGCCACCTGACTAAAAGAAAGATTTTGCATAAAGAGATAAGTCAGCGTAAAAATAGCGTAATCGACAATGGCCGTCAAAATAGAGGAAAAAGCAAACCTGATAAACACAAAATAAATCTTCATAGAATCAAAAAGGGGTCTGAAGTGCGAGGCTTTGTTTTGATTAAAATAGAGGGTTTGAATGGGCACTTCCCGAATTCCTATTCCTTCTTTCTTACAATAGATTAGCATGTCCAACTCAAACTCGTAGCCTTTAGCAGGTATGCGTAATAAAGGGGCCAGTATGGATAAAGGAAGGCCGCGCAATCCCGTCTGAGTATCAGTCAGCTTTAATCCAGCAATCATTTTAACAATCCAACAGGTGATTAGATTGCCTATCTTACTTCTAAAAGGTACTGAATTGCCGAAATTTCTGACTCCCATAGTAAGTTGGGTGGGATTAGCACAAAGGGAGTCAGCGCATACAATATTTCTATAAGCCTTTCAGTAGGATTATAGCTGGGAATAATTAAACAAACTGGCTTTGGCTGCATTATATCTGTGAATTAAAATCAAATTTTAAACGATAACGACTTCCTCCGAGAATGTCAATCCCGCATCTTTTCCTTGCCCGTGCCCGAAAAACAATCTTATGTCCTCTAATTAACTGCAAGGCTATAGCTGTTATCAAAATCGGACACGAAATTAGGGATAAAGTATGTATTTTCGGGCACGGGCACGTAATGCACTTATGGGTAAATGGTAAAACTATGATCTCTTAATACCCACTATAGCTCTAAAACTAGTTGGAGAGGATTATGCTGCTTAAGTTTGATGTAGAAAATGGAGCCCTTTTCTGAATCTTGGATGCCTATTTTACCGCCAAATTTGTCGATGATCAGCTTGGAGATATACAACCCTAAACCAGTTCCCCCTTTGGTACGGCTGTTAGAAGAATCCACTTGGGAAAAGCGGTGAAAAATTTTATCCCTGCACTCATGGGGTATTCCTGGACCATGATCTTGCACATAAATTTTAATATATCCCTCTTTTGCCTCAAAACTTACCAAAACGCTTTCTCCTTTGGGTGAAAACTTAATGGCATTAGAAATGAAATTGGCAATCACTTGTGTCAGCCTGTTTGGATCGGCATATACATATACAGGCGGGGGTATTTGAACTTCCTTGAATTCTAAATTCACTCCAAACTTATGAGCAAAGGGTTGATGCATCTCAACTGCTTGCCTTAGAAGAAGATGCAATTCCACATCCTCCATATGGCAGTCCATTTTTCCTGACTCTATTTTATCCACATCCAAAATTTCATTGATTAAACTGATCAAGCGCTCGCTATTTTTAGAGGCTATCCTTAAAAAATGGCTTACTTTTTCATTAACCGGCCCGCATTTGTTTGCCAGCAATAAATCAATTGAACCTTTAATCGAAGTCAGGGGCGTCCTTAATTCATGGCTTACAGTAGATACAAACTCTTTTTCAAGTTTGTCTAATTTTTCACGTTCTGTAATGTCCCGGGTGATGAGGATAAAAAACCTATCATTTTCCAGTACCATCTCGCTCAAGGAAATTTCCACAGGAAAATGGCTGCCGTTGCGGCGCTTTGCTGTCAAAGTCTTATAAGGGACATAACTATGCTGGCTTTCTTCATTGTTTTCGTAAGCAAGCTGCCCTAAAACTAAGTGAGGATGGTAGTCTATGAAAAGGATATTCAGGTCGTTGCCTATTACTTCCTTTGAGCTAAAGCCAAACATTTTCTCTGAAATTTTATTGTAAGTGACAATTTGCCCGTTACTTGTCAAAGTGATGATGCTGTCGCGGGCATTTTCAGCCAAGGATCTAAACCGTTTTTCGCTAATCCTCAATTCTTTCTCGATAGCCCTGCGGGTAGAGATGTCGCGGATAGCAGCAGAAACTAATACCCCTTTTTCCGTCTCAATGGGGCTTAAACAGATCTCGACAGGAACCATATTGCCGCTTTTAGTATGGGCAAAAATATTTAACCCCGGCTCCATCTCGCTAAGCTTTTGATCTGAATATTGGCTGCGATAAAGTTTATTTTGATGGGTAAAAATGCTAGGCACCAGGGCTTCAATTGGCTGCTGCATCATCTCTTCTCTACTATAGCCAAATAAGCTTTCCGCCTGGGTATTCACCATTTCAATTTTCCCCGAGCGGCTGAGAATCACCATTGCATCAGGGGCAGATTCTAAAAGATCGCGAAACTTTTTTTCCCCTTTTTTACGGGCAGTAATATTTCTTATGGCAACGGAAATATATTTAGTCCCTTCAAAAAATATGGGGCTTAAGTTGATTTCAACAGGAAATTCTGTGCCATCGTTTTTTTTACCAAGCAATTCCCGTTCCTCGCCGATCTCTCCCGCTCTTCTTTTTTCGCGCTGGTTTTTATAAATATTTGCAAGCTCTTCCGACAATAAGATGTCTAACCTTTTGTTCAGCAGCTCTTCTTTTTTATATCCAAACAGTTTTTCAGCCTGCCTGTTCAATAATAGAATATCCCCGTCGTTATTGGTTAACACCATGGCATCAGGTACTCTATTAACAAGCTCTTGTGCAAGGTGCGTTATTTTTTCCTGTTCATTGGGCTGCCTTTCAATAAATAAAACTCCAACCAGCTCCTTCTCATGATTATAAATAGGCGAAGCACTAACTGAAACAACAAGTATTTTGCCTAATCTCGTCCTGCGTTGCGCTTTATAAGGGAGGATAGCTTCTCCTTTATAAATTTTTTCTAAGATAGCCTCATACCAATTTTGCTGCTCTTCGATCAGCAATAAATCCATCTGGCAACCAATTAATGTGGCAGTAGGCCATTGATACAGTTTTTCAGCGGCAGGATTGCAATATTGAATTATTCCAGCCCGATCGCAAAATATAATGGCATCTTGCGCAGCCCTAAAAAAACTTCGAAATAAATTGTCCATTAAATCCCAAGTTTAGTTTAAACCCGACTTGCTACCCTCTAAGAGCTCGAATCTGACTCTTAGAGGGTAGCAAGTCGGGTTTTAATAACGTTTTCAGGTAGGCGGCATAGCCTAGCGCAACCTTGTTATAGTTCATGTATAAGTTGCTTTCTAATTTTTTCACCGACTGCAAATACATTTGGTATGAGCGATAGGCCAATGGATCTTCCGAACCTTTTAAAACGGCCTTCAGATTTGCAATTCCATTGCAAGACGACCTTAAAAGAAAGTGATCCAATTCTGATTTGCATGCTTCCCTCAGCTGGTCTAAATCAAGGCACTGAAAGAATTCCGTTGTTTTGGCTGAAGCGGCACATTCGCGATAAGTGTTCTGTAAAACATCGATATCACGCTTGATTCTGTCGTGCATTTTACCTAAAAAAGCCTCTTTGATTTCCCCATATTCTTGCTGAGACTTATTCAACAAGCGGGAAAAAAATGGAATTAAGTGCTGCATGTGCACATTAATCCCCTCTTTGATAAGCAGGAGTTTTTTGCAAACAGCGATAATCTCCTGGATCACTTGGGCTTCTGTTGCAGGCCTTTTATTTTGAAACATAAAGTGCCCGGGAAGGGGCTGAGCGAACTTTACTTTGTACAGCGAAGCTTGCGGAGAAACTGGAAGCAAAGTTCCTAAAAATCGGTTAGGGCCTAAGGAAAAGTACTCATCCAAATGCAGCTGCACTCTATTTCCTGCATCGCTGATAAGGGCTGCAGCGGGCTGAATTGCGATGAGAGCTGATTGTGAAGTAAGCTTTAGGATAAAATAGTCAAAAACCTGCTCTTTGTCTAAAGTACCCAGCATGGGCAGCTTGAATTCTATTTCTTCCATGAGATATAAGTTTTTTGAAATGCACTCTAGCTGTTCCTACTGAAATAATCAAGAATGAAGCCTAAAAAATTTAAAGATAGTGATTGATTAAGCGTGAAGCTCTCTTTTGCATTAAAACAAAACCTTGGGGTACTTTGTTTAATTATGCTTACTGTTATAAGCACCCATTATTTTTACGGGCGGATCCGTTCAGAATGGGTCTATTATAAAGCCGCAAAAACTTACTACGACCAACACCAATGGGCGCAAGCAAGAGCATATTTTGAAAAAAGTTTTGCCCAAGGCTTAAACTATCCCGAAGCACATCTTCATTTAGCCCACACTTATATTGAATTAAAAGATTTTCAATCGGCTAAACAGGAATACAAGGCTTATTTAAAAATCCACCCTCGCGATACCGCAACCTTAAGAAAATATGCTGCAACCTTAATAGCAGTCGGCGAATTTGAAGAAGCGAAGCAAAACTATGAAAAATACTTCGAAATTAAAAAAGCTTTGCAGCATTAACCTGCATGCTGCAGCTGAAGGTTGGTTTAAGCTGCCAGCGCATTACTTTACAACCGCCTTAATTTTTAGTGCTGTAGCTCTTTCCTGCATCTATTTATTTCTCAGAACTCTCTTCATTATTATCGGCAGTACCGTTTGGTATGAAACTTTATTGGCCTCAGTATTTTTGTTTGCCGAACTGTTTGGTTTTATCCACTCCATCAACTATTTGCTCATCTTAAGAAAAGTACACTCTCAAGAAGGCGGACAAAAGATTATTGCAGACAGCGGCGATTTTTCTCCTGAAACTTACCCGCCGATTGCAATTGTGGTGCCTTCTTACCATGAACCCTTAAGCGTATTGCGCAATACGCTTTTATGCCTGTACAACCTTTCTTATCCCAATAAACGCCTCTATCTTCTTGATGATTCACCCTACGACACGCCCTGGGACACGCCGGAGAAAATGCAGAAATACCGGGAAGATCTCAATGAACTGTGCCGGTGGATTGGCGTGAATATTTTCAGAAGGAAATGGAGAGGGGCTAAAGCCGGCATTATTAATGATTTTTTGCAATTTAGAAACGGGGCCCAGTTTGAAAAATTGGAATTCCTCAATTATCAAACGGAATTATCCGATGGGCAGGAAAAATACATTGCCATTTTCGACGCCGATATGAATCCTTTGCCGGATTTTCTTGAACCGCTTATCCCTATAATGGAGAAGGATGAAAAAATCGCTTTTATACAAACCCCTCAATATTACACAAATTTCGAACGCAACCGGGTGGCAAAGGCAGCAGGTTTGCAGCAGGTAATTTTTTTTGAGTATATTTGCGAAGGCAAAGACTTAAAAAATGCCGTGTTCTGCTGCGGCAGCAATGTACTTTTTCGCATAGAAGCGCTGCTTGCTGCCGGCGGATTTGATGAATCTTCTATTACTGAAGATTTTGCCACTTCATTAAAACTGCATCTTGAAGGGTGGTCATCGGTTTATTATCCAAAAGTTTCAGCCTTTGGCAAAGGCCCGGAAGACTTACGGGCTTATTTTAAGCAGCAATTCCGCTGGGCTCAGGGGACAATCCAACTTGCTAAGCAATTGCCAAAACATATGCTCGCCAATTACAAACGGCTTTCCCCAGGGGTTTGGTGGGAATATATTATTTCATCAACTTATTATTTTACCGGCTGCTTTTTCTTTGCCATGATGCTATTTCCAATTTTATTCATCTTTTTTGATACGCCGCCCCTGTTTATCGAACCCGCTATCTACCTGTCAATTTTAGTGCCCTATTTGGCGCTTTCTTTCTATCTGGCTGTTTGGGCCCTTTATCGGAGAAATTACCAGCCTTACAATATTCTTGGCTCCATTGTCATTTCTGCTATAAGTTTCTATGTCTATATTAAGGCGGCTTTTTGCGCCCTCATAGGAAAAAAGGCCCGCTTCGAGGTCACACCCAAGGAAAAATGCGCTCCCTTGCCTATCTATGATTTATGGCCGCAAATAGGCATCATGCTTTTATGCACGGCTGCATTGGTATGGGGGGCAAATAGGCTGTACTATGAAAATACCTATTTTGGCGGAATCCTCGGCAATATGTTATGGTGCGCCTATAATCTGATCGTCATGAGTTTTGTGTTGTATTTCAACAATCCCGAAGGAAAACAATGGAGCGAGGCCATCCATAAGAAGAAAAATTGAGCTTTAAGCTTTCTGGTAAAAAATTTATTATAACAAGGATTGAATCGGAATTTGCGAGTGAGAGAACCAGCCATGCAATTAGAACACATCGTATTAGTTGAAGATGATGCCGATATACAAGAAATCGCAAAACTGGCGCTTTCTTCCATAGGCAATTTTTCGGTCAAGATTTGCAGTTCAGGAAGCGAAGCTTTGCAGCTATTGCAGGATTTCAAACCGCAGTTAATCCTGCTCGACGTAATGATGCCGAATATGGATGGGCCTACAGTGCTGGAAAAAATAAAAAAAAACCCCAGCCTGGCCGATCTCCCTGTAATTTTTATGACAGCTAAGGTACAACCTGAAGAAATTAAATCTTACTTGCAAATGGGAGCCTGCGGCGTGATTTCAAAACCCTTTAACCCCTTGTCCTTATCGGAAACTATTCAAAAAATTTGGGAAGAGCACCATAAAAACAGCTAGGTGGCATTACGATGTTCGAAAGTGAATGGATTGCAGATATTCTCATTGTCAAACCGCTAATTTCCCGTATTACTTTTGACAATTATAAGCTATTGCAGCAGGAATTTTTTCAACAAATCCTGCATAGCAATTTCTCCTTCCTCCTCATGAACCTTTCCCAAGTGGAACATATTGACAGTACCTGCATTGGGATGCTGCTTAAATTAGGCCTCAATGTGATCAAATTTCCCGAAAAAAAATTTGGCCTGTGCTGCTTGCAAACACAAGTGAAAAAAACTGCCGGCCTGGCAAATATCGATAAATTATTTCCGGTCTTTACGTCGCAGCATGAGGCTGTCCAGCAACTTCTAAAAGAAAGCAAAGCCAGCTGCGGGGAAATTTTCTATATTGGAAATAACTCAACCCTTTTTAACCAGCTGCGCAGGCTAAAACCAAATACCCTATCAATTACACAGCATTTTCAACTGCCGGCAACTGCAGATCTGGAACATTTAATAGCGTTATTTATTGAAGAAAGCTATTTTTCTGAAACATTCTTCAAGGATTTTCAAACCCTATCGGCCAAAGTCCCGCTATTTTTGTTCTCTGAAGATGCACAAATTAATAAAGCCCCGCAAGGTGTTCATCGCGTGTTTTCACAGCAATTGAGTGAAAATCAAGCCTCTACGCTTATGCGTGAGGTTAGCAAGCTTCTGCATCCTATGCCGGCTGCTTCATTTCTTCCCCCAAAACTTTATGAGGCTTATTTATATTCTATTCCTAAAAAAATAGAGGAACTGCAATGTGTACTCCAAGCTGCCGCTTGCGAATCAGGCACTGAAAAGATTCAGGAATTGAGAAATGCCGTGCACAAGCTATCCGGCAGTGCCGGAACTTACGGTTTTGTGCAAGCAGGGGAAGCATGCAGGGCGCTTACAGAAGAACTGGAAGTTAGCCTCGCACAAAAAACATCCAACCAGATTTTTGAAAAAGCAGCCGCGGGCATTCAGGACATTCATTTTTATTTTTCTGCTGTCATTGCCCCTTCACATACCGGTTATGCGTCATTGGCTCCCATACAAAAAAATATAGTTGTCAGTATTTCTTCCGATCCTATTTTTATAACGGCAATGCAGCAGGCCGCTGCATTGGCAGAATTTGTCCACATAAACTTGGATGCCCCCCGCCAAGCTCTTGCACAATTGCAGGGATTATCTTTTCGGCCTGAATTTCTCATCTTAGATCAAGAGGTTGCCTTAAATGAGAATGGTGTATTTCAGCTTTTAAAAGAAATAAGAAGCCATTTCTGCACTAAGCAAATGAAAATTTGGACAGTGCTGAAAAGCAACGAAATCCATCATTATGCCCAGGCCACAGAATTCCAAAGTGATTTGATCCTAACTAAGCCTGTTTCAGCAGAGTTCATGGGGAATTTGCTGCAGCAGCATAATATAGCTTCCCTAAAGCGCCCCATTAATGTACTCATCCTCGATGATGACTTAGACCTATGCGAGTGGCTGCTTACCTGCCTTAAAGAAGCCGGCATTGAAGCAAAATATTTAACAGACTCTACTCGTTTACTGTATACTTTAGAAGAGCAGCATTTCGATCTTTTATTAATCGATATCCATCTTCCGCAATACGATGGATGGACTCTTTTAGACATCCTAAGACGGGATGTGCGTTTCAAAAAAACGAAGGTGGTAATCATTACTGCCGACCGCAATTTGAGCGCAAAAAAGCATCTGCTATACGAAGATATTTGGTACAAGCCGTTAGACAAGGCTGCTGTACAAAAGCAATTATTGAGCCTCGCCGGCGATCTGATTCCAAGCAGCGGCTATACAGTTCAGTTTACCTCCAGTTTCATTCCCCAAAAAGAATTTCAAAGCCTGATTCAACTCTTATTGCAGTCTACGAACAAAAACGCTGAACTTCCTTTTTATTTTGCAGTACTTAAGAGTTTAGATTACCGTCCCAGTTTCACAGAAAAACAAATCACCCAATATTTGCTGGAATGCGAGCAGTCCATTTTTTCTTTCCTGCCCAAGGAATACCTTAAAAGCTACTTAGGAAATGGTTATTTTGGCTTATTTGCAGGCTGGCAGAGCAAGCAGGAAGTGGAAGCGGCGATAAAAGAATACATTGCCCAATCAGAATACAAAATTGCGATTTCAGATACTGATATTTATACCTCTTTTTCAGCCATCATTGTCGAAAGCCGCCAGCCTTTAATTCATGTTTCCGATTTGGTTGAATATGCCATAGCATCTTTTGAGAAAATGATGGTATTGCATAGCGAAGCCCGTATAGTGATTTATTCAATCCCTGATAATTTTGTGCCCTCGGCATGCGTATCTGTACCTGAGAAAACAGCAGGAAATTCTCGGGTTGTAAAAAAGAAAATTACACGAGTTTCCCTATTTAATAAAAGGCAAGCATGAGCATTTGGAAAAGAAAGTCCTTGCGGTCTTTTGAGCAGGAATTAGGCAGTGAAACCCATCAGTTAAGAAGAGCCTTAGGGCCTTGGGACTTAATTGCCCTTGGTATTGGCGCCATTATCGGTGCCGGCCTTTTTTCCATAACAGGCATGGCGGCGGCGCAAAACGCAGGCCCTGCCATTGTGCTTTCTTTCTTATTGGCTGCAACCGGTTGCAGCTTTGCCGGCCTCTGCTATAGTGAACTTGCCAGCATGATTCCGGTAGCAGGAAGCGCTTACACCTACACTTATGCCACTCTAGGCCGTTTTTCTGCATGGATGATAGGCTGGACCCTCATTTTAGAGTATGCCATTGGAGCCGTTACCGTTTCTGTCAGTTGGTCTGCTTATGTATTTTCTCTATTAGAGGGATTGGGGCTCAGGCTGCCTGCAGTCATTTCTGCCTCGCCTTGGCAGCCGGTGCACTATGCCGATGGCACAACAGCATATGGGATAATTAACTTGCCTGCAGTCTTAATCCTGGCTGCTATTTCATGGCTGCTCATTATAGGCATTAAGGAATCAGTAAAAGTAAATGCCATAATTGTGTTTCTAAAAGTTGCTGTGGTGATTCTATTTATCGGTTTGGGCTTTTTTTATATTAATGTTGATAATTATACGCCTTTCATACCGCCTAACACCGGGACATTCGGCGAGTTTGGCTTTAGCGGCATTTTACGGGCTGCTGGCATTATCTTTTTCGCTTATATCGGCTTCGACACAGTTTCTACAGCAGCACAAGAAACGCGCAATCCAAATAAAGACATCCCTATTGGCATTATAGGCTCGCTTGCCATCTGTTCAGTGCTGTACGTGCTTTTTTCCCTGGTCTTAACCGGCCTGGTCCCCTACCAGGAATTGAACCGTGCAGCTCCTATTGCCTATGCTATAGACCAAACCCCTTTTGTTTGGATTGGAAGCTTAATCAAACTGGCTATCCTGGCCGGCTTTACCTCCGTCATGCTAGTCATGCTGCTTGGACAATCGCGCATTTTCTATGCTATGGCCCGCGATAAGCTTATTCCGGAATGGTTTGCTGATGTGCATCCTGCCTGGCAAACCCCTTGGCATGCCAATATTGCCCTCTTCACATTCACAGCACTTATCGCAGCCTTTACCCCAATGTCCATTGTCGGGCATATGACCAGCATCGGCACATTGCTAGCCTTTGTGGTTGTCTGTGTAGCCGTGATTATTTTACGAATCAAAGAACCTGACGCCAAGCGTCCATTTAAAGTTCCCTTATATCCCCTTGTACCCATTTTAGGGATTCTCAGCTGCCTTACCATGATGATTTCTTTGGAATTAGGGACATGGCTGCGCTTGCTAATCTGGCTGGCAATTGGAATCGGCATTTATCTTCTTAAAGGAAAAGATGCAGCGGCAGAATAAGAAGTGTTTTAACCCGATGTAATTAGTATTATTACTAAAGAAAAATAATGCTATACTCGTGACCATAAGAGAACGTTGTAAAAATCTTTGATTAAATTAAACACAAAGGCGCTAAGACGCAAAGATTTAACTATTTTCCCTGTGTTCATGCCGTTCATTATATAGGCTAAGTATTAGCCTTTATTGTTCTCTTAGTGTCTTTGCGCCTTTGTGTTTAATCTTTAAACAGAAATTTTTGCAATCGTCTTATAAAGGTAAAAAAATGAAGATGGTTAGCTCGGTTTCGGCAATTAAAAAACGATCATTACCGATTTTAAAACGCCATGCAGTCAAAAGAGCAGCTGTTTTTGGTTCTTTTGCCCGTGGTGAAGCAAATGTAAGCAGTGATGTAGATATTCTTATTGAATATGAAGGAAAAAATAAAAGCCTTTTTGATTTATTCAATCTCAAATCTGATTTAGAAGATATTCTAGGAAGAAAAGTTGATATTGTTACCTATAATTCAATTTATTGGAGATTACGCAAACAAATTCTTACAGAACAGGTTATAATTTTGTGAAAAAAGATCCTAAAGTATTTATTGGGCATATTATTGAATCGATTGAATTAATTGAGCAATACGCTAATAATCAAACAATAAATAAATTCAAAAAAAATACAGCATTACAAGACGCAATTGTTCGTCGTTTAGAGATTATTGGAGAAGCCGTTAAGAATATTTCCAATGCATTTAAAACCCAAGTTGCGCCCCTAAATCACGCTTGAACATTGCCGAACTTGACAAGTGAAAGGATAAGTCCCGAAGAGCCAAGTCGTGACTTGGCCGAGGGGCTTAGCGTTTCAATTGGCAAGTGC
>JAEYWL010000022.1 GCA_023428915.1 Verrucomicrobiota bacterium | reverse complement strand
TTTTTGCATCTTTTCCGCAAAATTTTTCGACCATGTATATTTACATGCTCTCAAAATTTTTCGAAAAAGCTGCTCAAAAATGTCTAATTTTAGCAACTAAAGCGAGTTTTAAAAGATGTCTATTTTTTACCGCAGAGGCCACAGAGCTTAAATCACTAATTAAATAATAAACACAAAGATCGCAAAGGCACAAAGGATTAAGTTTAAGCCGTGTGAAAAAACTTTGTGACTTTGCGATCTTTGTGTTTATTAATTTATAATTCTACTGCATGAATATAAAAGTTATAATTTAAATCCCTCTCTGTGTGCTCTGTGCCCTCTGTGGTTAAACTATAAAATAAAACTACCACTTGGCTAGAGGGGGCATAGAGCAGAGGATCGCTTCAGGGTTGCCGCCTGAGAAGAAACCGAACTTAGTGCCGCGGTCATACAGCAAATTAAATTCCACATAGTGGGCTCTCATCTCCAGCTGCAATTCCCGCTGTTCCCGGGTAAATGGCAACTTGGCGCGCTTCTTATAAATCGGGATAATAGCTTCTAAAAATGTATTGCCGATAGCTTTCCATACTGGCAGGGAGGCCTCTACGGCATTTTCGCCAAAGTGGTCAAAAAATATCCCCCCGACTCCCCTTTCTTTGGCGCGATGGGGAATATAGAAATACTCTTTAGCGTTTTTAGAAAAGGCCGCATACAGGTCGGGCCCCAAGGTACGCTCGGCTACTCCATGAAAATGGGCAGTGTCCTCTTCGTAGGCTTGGCCCATAGGGGTCAAATCATAGCCGCCGCCTAGCCAGCTTTTATCCTGCGCTTCGATAAAGCGCAAATTCATATGCACCGTCGGGGCATGGGGATTGGCCATATGGGTTATTAAACTGACACCGGTAGCAAAAAAAGGCCCCGAACCATCCTGCATGGGAAAAACATCGCCTTGTATGGCGGAAAAATTTACAGCTGCCTTTTCAAATACGTTGCCGCGCAGCACAGCAATCTCTCCCCCTCCCTGCCCCTTCTGGTATTGCCAAGGCTTGCGCGTAAAAGCCGCATTTCTTCCTTCGAGATGTTCGAAAGCGGAGATAATAGCTTCACGAAGATCCAATAGATAATTTTGTATGGCGGTTTTCATAATGAACTTTTAATTGTGTTGATTAGCGCCCTGACAGATTCAACTGGTGTTTCAGGTAAAATGCCGTGGCCCAAGTTAAAAATATACCCTTTATCCCCCCGCATCCCTTGCAGCAGCTCCTGCGTCTGTTTAACAATGGTTTCAGCAGGCCCTAAAAGCATATAAGGATCCAAATTACCCTGAATGGCAATTGTTGGAGGAATAGCAGAACGCATAGCAGGCAAATGGCAGTTCCAATCTAGGCTGATTGCATTTGGTGTGATGGCTGCTAGTTCTTTGGCAAAATATGAAGAGCCTTTGCAAAAGATTATCACAGGTACATTTTCCGCTTGCAAAGCAGAGCTTAGGCGCTGCAAGTACTTTAAGGAAAATTCTTTAAATTCGCGATAGGCCAGCACATTTGCCCAAGAGTCAAAAATTTGGATAGCATCGACTCCTGCACGCACTTGCATTTTTAAATAAGCTTCAGTAGCAGCTGCTATTTTATCCAATAGGCTGCGAAAACTGGCAGGGTCCCGGTAGAGCCACTCTTTAGTGCGCTTGAGGTCGCGCGAAGTGCGCCCTTCAATCATATAACTGGCTACCGTAAAAGGAGCGCCAGCAAACCCCAAAAGCGGAACACTTAACTGCTGTTTGATTAAGCGAATGGCATCAGCCACATAGCCAAAAGCTTCTTCAGCTACCGGAATCTGTATATCGGCAATTTGCTTCCTTTCCCTGATGGGGGGAGAAAGCACAGGCCCTTCGGCATCGATAAATTCGAGTTTACACCCTAACCCTTCAGCGACAACTAAAATATCGGAAAAGAGTATGGCAGCATCCATGCCAAAAGCAGTAATCGGCAAAGCTGTAATTTCCGCGGCCAATTCCGGTGTTTTGCACATATCGAGAAAACTATAGCGGGAGCGGATTTGCCGGTATTCCGGCATATACCGTCCTGCCTGGCGCATTAACCAAACAGGAGGCCTAGTATGATTTTGACAGCGAAGGGCATCGAGCAGCATAAGTTATAAAATGCGGTCCAAAATCTGTTCGACAGTAAAGCCAAATGCCTTTTGCAATTCGCTATAAGGTGCAGAGGCGCCAAAAGTTTCCATGCAGATAGCTACTCCATGTACGCCTATGAATTTCTGCCATCCCATTTCCACACCAGCCTCGATACTGACTCTCTTGCCGAGATCGCCGCCAATAATGCTCTCTTTATATTCTTTATTTTGTTTATCGAAAAGGTACCAGCAAGGCACTGAAACGACGCGCACGCTTTTATCATGTTTCTCAAGCTCTGCAGCTACATCCATTGCCAGCCATAGTTCAGATCCGGTAGCAAAAAGAGTAAAATCAGGTTTGTGGCTCTCTTTTTTCACAATATAAGCTCCCTTGCCCATCCCTTCAGCAAAAGACACATCTGTTCCGGGCACATCCGGCAAGTTTTGACGTGATAAGATGATTGCAGTCGGACCTTTATAATTAAGCGCGGCAATCCAACTCATCTTTACCTCATGGGTATCGGCCGGACGAATCACTTGGAGGTCGGGAATCGCTCGCAAGGCCGCATAGTGCTCAACGGGCTGGTGAGTGGGGCCGTCTTCTCCTAAAAAAATCGAGTCATGGGTAAACTGGTAGACAACATGGGCTTTTTGCAGAGCTGCCAAGCGGATGGCATTGCGCATATAGTCGGAAAAAGTCAAAAAAGTCCCGATAAAGGGCAATATCATTTGCGTCTGGTATAGGCCGGTGGCCATCGTAGCCATGCCAAATTCACGCACGCCATACTTTATATTACGGCCGTTGAACATGCCCGGGGAAATGATAGGCATTTTCTTAATCATGGTAAGGTCGGAACCTGACAAGTCGGCTGAACCGCCATACAGGAAAGGCAGAATATCGGCTAACACATTAATGACTTCCTGCGAGGCCTTGCGACCTGCTACCGGAGCTTTAATTTGCAGGCTGCGCAGCTTCTCTTCCAAATCAGCTGGAAGAGCCTGGTTTTGCATTTCTTTAAAAACGCTGAGCTTTTCGGGATGGCTTTCTCCCCATTTTTTTAACAGGGCATTCCAGTCCGCCTCGAGTTTAGCATCTTGAGCAAGCTTGTTTTTAAAATAATCGATCACAGCTTGCGGTACAAAGAAGGGTTCATCGGGCAATCCCAAAGCTGCTTTGGCCGCTTTAATTTCCTCTTCGCCTAATGGCGCTCCGTGAACTTTATGCGTGCCTGCCTTATTGGGCGCCCCTTTGCCGATAATTGTTCTCGCAATCACTAAGCAAGGACGCTCCTGGGTTTCACGAATATGGGTAATTGTAGAATGGATAGCATCTAAATCATGCCCGTCTATTTCAAATACATCCCAGCCATAAGCTTTGTAGCGCATTTTAGTGTCTTCCGAACAGGATTCGGCCAATGGCCCATCCAGGCAAACATTGTTAGCGTCATAAATGAGGATCAGGTTGTCCAGCTTAAGGTGGCCCGCCAAAGAAGAAACTTCTGAAGAAACCCCCTCCATAATACAGCCATCACCGGCCAGTACAAATACTTTGCTGTCAAAGAGTTTTTCGTCTTCGGTATTGAACTTCTCGCCTAATAATTTTAGGCCTAAAGCCTGGCCTACGGCATTTCCCACTCCCTGCCCTAAAGGCCCGGTAGTCGTTTCAACTCCATCGGTTTCATGCGATTCAGGATGTCCCGGAGTTCTGGAATGCAGTTGGCGAAAATTTTTGATGTCGTCCAGAGTTAGTTTAAATCCTGAAAGGTACAGGCAAGAGTAAAGGAGCATAGAGCCATGTCCGGCAGAGAGGATAAAACGGTCGCGGTTCAACCACTTGGAATCTTTTGGATTATGGCGCAAGGCATAACCATAAAGATAAGCTCCAATTTCAGCGCAACCCATAGGCAGGCCTGGATGGCCGGAATCGGCTTTTTGTACCGCTTCCATGGATAACTGTCGTATAGTATTTGCTGTTTTAGCAAGAATCTGCTTAATATCTTCGTCAAATTTTGGCTGACATGCTTCTTTTTTCATTTTTACCACTCACTTAAATCTTAAATTACATTTTTATAGCAGCTTGAGGAAAACAAAAAAAGTGTAAAAGGAGACTTAAAACCCGACTTGCTACTTTCTAAGAGCTCGAATCAGGGTCTTAGAAGGTGGCAGTCGGGTTTAAATAGGCAAGACGCTTATTCCCGCCTCCTTGTTATTAAGATTTATTGGCAGCTTTATCTCAAACATCTAATTATCAATCGCCTAACTAAATAATTTACCTCTTTATTAAAAAATACTATTTACGTTAGAAAATAAGATAACTTAAATTGAGGAACTATATGAGCAACCCTTTAGATATTTATGGCTCAACTGCACGTGAAATTGACGGAGTTGCTTATCAACTTCCCTTCGGCTTATCGGTAGCTTTTAGCGCCATATATAAAGCACACACTTGGTGGCGTTGGAAGCGTCATTTACAAGAAATCACAAAAGACCCCGCCAGCTTTACACAATATGGCTTCGGCATGGCCTTTAATGCTGCTCTAAACTCTGAATTTTGCCGTTATTTTGGTGGGGGATTTGTAAAAATCCCTCTTGAATTTGCTGCAAGGATTCTCTTGATCAGTAAATGCTGTTCTGAATGCATTCAAGAGTATAAACAGTTATGTTTTTCAGCAGAACAAATAAAGACTGCCTTTTATAGCCTGAATTTTGCGCGTGTAAAATGCGGTCATTTTGATCCCAAAAACAGATTGCATGTAATTTTATCCTATCTATTTGATCCAGGCACTATTGGGCTTGTGCATTTACGTCTAAAATTGCTCGCTATGAAAATTACCACGCTTTGCTACTACTCTTTTTTCTCGGTTGTGCAATTATTTACCTTAAGCATGTGCTCTATTCAATTGATGGAGGCCTTTATCTTTTCTTCGCAAACAAAAAGCGAGGCTATGAACAAACTATGGCTGCACTGGGGACGAATCCTAAAAGAAATTGCCGATAATAAAGAAGCGCTTGTACAGCGTGTTGAAGAAAATAAAGTCATGATAGACCGCCTAATTTCTTGGAGCAAGCTGCCGATAAGAAGCGACGATTTTGTTGAAGCAGCTAAAAAAGCAACAGCTAGCGCCATTGCAACCAATAAGCTGTACAATGAAACCACTATGCGTCTCGTGGACGGTGCCCGCGAAGTTGCTGCTAGCATTTCCTTTGGCTTGCTTAACACAGTGCCGAAATGGTTAAAAGCCGCTCCTGAAACTATTAAAAAAACTGTCAAACTCGTGCCTGCAAAAGCTCCTAGCGGCTTTCCAATTATTTTCACCCATAAACAAGGCAATTACACCTCTATAAAACAAATTCAAGACCGGGCCATCGTTTCGCTAAATTCCTAAATAAACCCCTATTTACTACTAGCTCATCCAACATCTTGTGTGCTGGATAAGCTAGTAATATTTTTTTGCCTCCTGCTTGCAAATAATCTTTTTTTTTCTAAAATTATTTCGCTTTATCGGAGGGTCATATGTGTATTTCTGATTCAGTAAAACCTAATCAGCTTTGCAAAGAATCGCTTACTGATGGTGAAATTGATTGTATTGAAAAACTAATCACTCATCTCAAAGACAAATTCGAATCCATTGAGCAGCAAGAATTCGCCGATTACTGCCAATTAATTTCTCATGAATTGCCATTAAGATTAAGAAAACTCTTCAATGATTTTCGCAATCAAAGAACACGAAATGGCTATCTCTTGTTAGAAGGCTTTCCTATAAACGACCATGCTATTGGAGCTACTCCAAGCCATTGGGACAATTCTTGGATTAACCCAGCAACTCTACGCGAAGAATTTTTTCAATGTTTAATTAGCACAGCCATGGGCGATATTTTTGGCTGGCTTACTCAAGAAAATGGAAGATACTTACGGCATATTGTACCAATTGAAAAGGATCGTAACGAACAGCTCGGTGGCAGCAGTGATGTTACTTTATTATGGCATATTGAAGAAGCCTTCCACCCTATGCGGGCAGATATGATGACTATTATGTGCTACCGAAACAATGAAAAAGCAAGCACAAATGTATGCTCATTATTTGATATCGACATTCCTGAACATTATTGGACAATCCTTTCTCAACCGCGGTTTACTATTTTGCCGGATAAATCTCATTTGCCAGAAAATAACATAAGTCAAATGTGGAAATTAGACGAAGATCATTTTAAAAAGATTCGCATGTTTATTGAGAATCCTGAACCTGTTGCTGTGCTGCAAGGTAGCAGGGGCAATGAACGTCTTCTTATAGATGAAGCTTTCATGATTCCCTTACCCGGAGATAACAAAGCACTTGAAGCACTTAATTGGCTTCATGAACATATGACGGATCAAAAACAAGCAATCATAATGAAACCAGGCGATATTTTATTATTGGATAATAGAATTACTGTTCATGGCCGCTCTTCTTATAAACCACATTATGGCCCTAAAGCTAGATGGATAAGAAGGGTTAATATAACAACTGACCTCACAAAGTCCTATCAATGGAAAAATAATCACCATGGAAGAGTTATTTTCTAAATATTCTCTTACCCAAGCTAAAGCCATTTCTTACATTATCTTTGGGTGCGCTCTTATTGCAATAGGGCCTTTTTTCGTAGAATTTTCTGGAGTTGAAGCTATAACGAGCAGTTTCTACAGATTATTTATAGGAGCTATTGCATTTTTATTGATCGCTGCTTTAAGAAAAGAAAAACTCCCTCAATGTAATTTACTTTGGCTTTATTGTAGCGCCGGATTAATGACTACCCTGGATTTAGTAACGTGCAATCAAAGCATTTTATATATTGGATCGGGTCTTTCGACTGTTCTATCAAACTTGGAAGTGATTTTTTTAATAATGCTGGGTTTTCTTTTATATAAAGAAACATTGCCCCCTTTATTTTTTTTACCATGTGTATTATTGCTATTCGGCGTATATTGCCTGCTTCGACCTTACTATGAAAATACCTCATCTACACAGTATTTAGGTATCATTTATGCTCTAACAGCCTCATTAATTTATAGCATATATCTTCTTCTACTTAAAAAAATTGAACAAGATAACCCTAACAGCTCACCAGCAACCACTTTAGGTATTGTTTGTTTTTTTGGGACCATTATTCTTGGTGGTTATATGTATTACACGTCATCAGCAACCTTTCTTCTGCATGATAGACAAAGTGCCTTATATGTCTTTTCATACAGCGTAGTCAGTCAGATTTTTGGCTGGTGGTTTATTACAAATGGTTTAAGTAAGGTTAGCTTATCTATGTCTGGTTTGCTTTTTTTGACTCAACCAGCGCTTACATTCATTGGAGATTGTTTGTTCCTGGGAAGAAATACCCACACTATTCAACTCTTGGGGGGCACTGTGCTCCTTTCAGCAATCTGTTTAATAACTGTAATTGAAAAAAGAAAGGAATCTATAGCATGAAGACAGAAATAGAACATTGTGGTTTAGAAGAAATCATAGACCTTCAATTGAAAGCATATAATGAAAATGATTTTGAAACTTTTGCTTCTTGTTACCATAAAAACATCATTTCAATTGATCTCGATTCCTCGGAGATTATTCCTCATTTATGTGGAGAGCATTTTTTTAATTATTATAGAAAAAAATTATCCGAAAATCCAACCCTCAACTGCCAGGTCATTCAGCGTATTACTCATGATAACTTGATTGTGGACAAAGAAATTATTTCAAATTTTCATTCTCAGCCCCATCAAGAGCTTGTCATCTATCAAATCGAGCATAATCTCATTACAAAAATGTGGTTCACGAAAGAAACTACTACTTAAGGAAATTAACTAATGAAGTATATACCTCTCTTTTTTCTGATCTTTTTCCACAATGTAATTCAGGCAACTTTAACTTATGAAAATGTTTCTAAACGACTTGAACAAATGATAAGTGACGCAGCAAATAACAAATTTGATATCACCACCGCTCTACTATCTATCGATGAAAATGAGATCGATATCCTAGTCAACCCTTCGATAGTTTATTTCGATAATATGAAGCTAATTGCTGAAGCAAAAATAGCCTCTAAAGGAGCTGCCACAGGGGTTCTTTGTTTCAATATAAATGAAATAGCCCGCTTAAAACAAACATATGGCTCAGTAATTTGGGTTACAGATTACGTTAATAATGATGGACTCAGCCATATTGAAGATCTTGCTGGCATTTTTGCTATCAAAGAAGACCCAAGTTCTCACGCTGTTATTGTAACAAGGGTTTCTAATTTACCTTGTCTGACATTACCAGAAGATGTTGTAATAACAGAAAACACCTTAATAACGCCATTTGGAGTTTATCATGAAGGAGATTTTGTTTCTTTAGATGCATTTAATGGAAAATTATTTGCAGGCTTGCTGCCCATCCATCGAGAAATTAACACGTCTCTTTTAAATATAATTATGAATTGGGCCGAACAATTTTCTAAGCTGTCTGTGCACGGAAATGCTGATACACCTGAAGAATCCCAATTAGCTCTTAATTTTGGAGCTAAGGGTGTTGATCCACGTACTGAACATATGTTCCTACACCCAGAGCGTCTCCACCTGTTTAGAAAAGCCATCTTTTACAGGAGTGAAAATAAGTCAATACTTGATGCCTTAGAGGAACTCCAACGCAAGGACTTCGTTGAACTTTATCAAACAATGAAACTTTATCCCGCTAAAATTCGCCTTTTAGATCCGCCTTTACATGAATTTCTCCCCACAGATGAAAGTCTCGTGAATTCATTAGCAGTAGATCTTGATATTCCCCTAGATATACTTAAAGAAAATATTCAAAATCTGCGTGAAATAAATCCTATGATTGGAAATAGAGGTGTTCGTCTCCTACTTACCTATCCAGAAATCCTTAGAATGCAAGTACGGGCTATTTTTGAAGCTGCTCAAGATCCTTCCGTCAAACAGTATGCAGTAGAGCCATGGATAACTATTCCCATGATCATTAGTGATAAAGAAGTTCTTGCAGTAAAAAAAATCATTGATGAAATACGCGATGAAATTAGTTCCGAAAGAGGTGTTCACATTAATTATCATCTTGGTGTGATGATAGAAACTCCACGTGCCTGCCTCCTCGCCAATGAAATTGCACCTTATATAGATTACATATCTTTTGGAACTAATGATCTTACAGGTCAAACTTTGGCACTATCCAGAGGAGATGTTTATAACAAATTCCTTAAGCATTATCTGGATAATGGAATATTAAGCCATGATCCATTCAATCAGTTAGACCCTGCTGTCATCCAATTACTTAAAATTACTGTCGATCACATACGTCAAGCAGATCACAGTATCTCCATAGGTATTTGCGGTGAACAAGCCAGTGAAAAATCAGGCGTCTTTGTCTGCAATCAGCTTGGGTTTCAAAATGTTTCCTGCGCACCAACTCGTGTTCCTGCGGTCAAACTATTTGCTGCCCAGGCTGCTATTCAGGAAATTCTTGCAAAATGAAACACCAACCTCGTATAGGAATAATTGGAGGAGCTGGCCCCATGGCTGGGGCTCTTCTATTTGAAAAAATTATCTCGGTATGCCAGCAGCATGGTTGCAAGGTTGATGCAGATTTCCCTTATTGCATTCTTATAAACTATCCATTCTCAACTATGCTTACTGATGATTTAGAAAAAAAACTGCTCCAAAATCAACTTTTTGAATGTTTTAATTGTTTAAGCACAAACCAAATTTCAATTGCTGCAATTGCATGTAATACGCTACATGTTTTCCTTCCCCCCTTGCCAAAAGAAATTCATCTAGTGCACATGATTGTTGAAACAAAAGAATATGTTGAATCAATAGGATGGCATGAACCATTAATTCTTTGCTCCTCAACATCTGTACAAAGTAAATTGCATGCTCAATACTTCCCCTGCAGATATCCAGACAATGCATTGCAAAAAAAAATCGATAATTTGATAGATGAAATTACAAGGGGTTGTTGTTTAAAAAATGCCTCTAAGGTGTTAAGTGATATATGCAATGAAGAAGGTCCAACAATTCTTGGTTGTACTGAATTAACTCTGGCCCATGAAAGAACGCCTCTTGAAAGTAAAGAGATTTGCGCTCCAGACTCTCTTGTGGCAGAAAAAATCGGTAAAATAATTTTTAAAAATGAAAATAGCTATCATTAATGATATCCATGTCGGAAAAGCACTGATTTATAGTGGAATGGTAAGAGCAGCTTCTCATCTAATCGAAGAGGTCCTAGAAGAAGTTTTGCATAAAATATTGAAGTTACACTCACCAAATTTGATTGTAAATTTAGGCGATCTTATTAGAAGCGAAAACAAAGACCAGGATTTAAAAAGCTATTCCAAGCAACTTTCTCGCTTAAAGCATCTTTCTTCTCCTCTAATTCATGTTTTAGGAAATCACGAATTAAAAAAGATGAATCTGACAGATGTAGAAAATGCTTGGAACGCACACGGCTTTAATCAAAAAGCTTACGGCAGTAGGGAAGTGGAAGATTTTCGTATTATCTGGTTGGGACTTGAATTAGAAAACGCTTCCATCCCCCATAAAGCAATACTTCCCCAGCAACAGATTAACTGGTTAAATGAAGAATTAAAAAGGACAAATAAAAGAACAATAATTTTTAGCCACTACCCCCTAGATGACCATAACACCACTGGCAACTTCTTCTATGAAGCCATGGATAACAAATCTACACAAGCATTATTCCTATACAACCAGAAACAAGTAAGAAAAATTATTCAATCCGTCGATAACGTAGTAGCTGTATTTCAAGCACATCTTCACTATTTTCACATTAATATAAATAAAGACCTCCCTTATATCACATGTCCAGCTATGGGAGATAATATTTGTACTCCACAATTAAGTAACAACATCCCCGAAGTTTATACAATCGTAGATCTAAGTGGCAAGAAGCTGATCGTTAAAGCTTATTCTAGAGAATATTGTTTTGCAGGATACGAACAATATTACAATAATGCAGTAGCAATCGAGAATTAAGATTGGTATAATTATCCTCAATTGTATTTACACTCTGTTATTTTTATAAAACAGGGAAATCAACCCTCGAGAAGATCATGAAAACCCAAGATATACGCCGCAAATTTCTGGAATTTTTTAAGCAGAAAGGGCATGCCATTGTCGCCTCCTCGCCTGTCATTCCCCATGAAGACCCCACCCTATTGTTTAACAACGCGGGCATGAACCAGTTTAAAGATGTATTTTTGGGTAATAGCAAACGGGACTATACGCGTGCAGCCACAAGCCAAAAATGCATCCGGGCAGGCGGAAAGCACAATGACCTTGAAAACGTCGGCCACACAGCGCGCCACTTAACATTTTTTGAAATGCTGGGCAACTTTTCCTTTGGCGACTATTTTAAAAGCGAAGCGATTGCATTTGCCTGGGAGCTTTCCACAAAAGGTTTTGGCTTAGAAGCTGATAGGATATGGCCTACTATCTATAAAGATGACGAAGAAGCCTATCAACTCTGGCAAAAGTATGTCCCTGCTGAACGGATTGTCAGGTTCGATGAAGATAATTTTTGGGCCATGGGCGACACTGGTCCTTGCGGGCCTTGCTCAGAGCTATTTTATGACAGGGGCCCTAAATTCGGCGCTGCCGCCCACCCTTACGACGATCTTGAAGGCACCCGCTATTTGGAATTTTGGAATTTGGTTTTCATGCAGTACAACCGGCATCCGGACGGCACATTAGAACCGCTGCCTAGACCCTCTATTGATACAGGCGCCGGCATTGAACGGGTAGCCAGTTTGTTAACTGATGCTGAAACAGTATTCCAAACGGATGTGCTGCGCGGCATCATTGACCGGATTGCAGAGATTTCCGGCAAGCCTTATTCGTTGCACGATCGTTTAGCCCCTGCTTTCCACGTAATTGCAGACCACTTACGCACCCTTTCTTTTGCAATTGCCGATGGCGCCATTCCCAGCAACGTGGACCGCGGCTATGTACTGCGCAAAATTTTGCGCCGCGCCGTGCGCTATGGACGGATGCTAGGGTTTGAAGAACCCTTCCTGGCCCGCCTTTTGCCCAGGCTGCAGGAATTGATGGGGGAAGATTATCCCGAACTACATAAATCAGCCGCTATGATAACTGAGATTCTGACAACTGAAGAAGAAGCCTTCATGCGTACATTAAAGCGCGGCGGCAATCTGCTCAATCAAATCATCTCTAAAGCAAAAGAAGAAGGCAGGCCTATAAGCGGTGAAGATGCTTTTAAACTAAAGGATACCTACGGGCTTCCCTTTGAAGAAATTACCTTGATCGCCAAAGACAACGCCCTGGAAGTCGATCAGAAAAGATTCCAGGAATTGGAAAGCGAGGCTAAAGAGCGTTCGAGAAGCGTACACAAAAGCACAAAACAGCTTGCTTCTGAAAACCTCTTTGAAGGTTTCTTTGAGCAGCAAGAACCCATTCAATTTACCGGTTATCAGCAAACAAGCACGCCTGCCAAAGTCATCGGCTTGCTAGTCAACGGACAATTTGTAGAAAAAATGCGCGAGCATGAAGAAGGCGTAGTAATCTTAAATCAAACCCCTTTTTACGCAGAAATGGGAGGACAGGTCGGCGACACCGGCACGCTTACAAGCAATCATCAGCTATTTCAGGTCAGCAATTGCACCTCTCCCTACAAAGGGATTATCGCCCATTCCGGTAAGCTTGTCAGAGGCAATCTGCATACCGGCGATATTTTGACGGCTGCAATTGATATCGAGCGGCGCCAAAAGATAGCCAACAACCACACTGCAACCCACTTACTGCATTGGGCCTTGCACGTTGTACTTGGAGAGCATGTCAAACAAGCAGGTTCTGTCGTGGAACCCGGCAGGCTGCGCTTTGACTTCAGCCACCACAAGGCTTTAACAGCTGAAGAAATCAGGCATATTGAAGATCTGGTCAACCATAAGATCCGCGGCAACTTATCCGTAGCGACCTATGAGCTTGATTATGAGGAAGCGCAAAAACGCGCCGAGATCAAGCAATTCTTTGGCGAAAAATACGGCAGCAAAGTGCGCGTGGTCGACATCGACTATTCTAAAGAACTATGCGGCGGCACGCATACCAGCTCATTGGGGAACATCGGTTTTTTCCGCATCACCAAAGAAAGCAGCATTGCCGCTGGAGTTCGCCGCATTGAAGCTGTGACTGGAGCAGAAGCGGAAGGGTTTGTGCGCGAGAGCGAAGATTTAATTGAAGCGCTTGCGGCTGCTTTAAAAACGCAACCGGGCAAACTCAGCGAGCGCATAGAAAAGCTGCAGGAAGAAAACAAACAGCTGGCCAATGAGCTGAAGAACAGCCGAAGGCTGGCCCTGCAGCAGCAGATACATAAGTTGTTGGAAAGCAGCGAATCCATTAACGGCATCCCCGTCGTAAGTTCCCAAATTACAGCCACACCTGAAGAGCTGCGCCAATGCGCAGAAGAACTCGCCAATAAATTGCCGGTCAGTGTAATTGCTTTAGGGACCGGAGAGGGGGATAAATGCCATTTATTTATCCGAGTCAGTGATGAACTCACAAACCGTTTTAAAGCAAATGAAGCGGTCAAACTTCTCGCGCCTCTTATTCAAGGCACTGGCGGCGGCAGGCCAAATAGCGCCCAAGCCGGCGGTAAAGATGCCGCAGGACTAACATCAGCCCTGCAAAAATTAAAAGAACTGATTGCACAGGCCTAAAACCATATCGCAGCTATCAAAATCGGGCACGGGCACGATTTTATGAAATCTCACTGAGCCCTGCCTCCTCTGTGGTAAAAGGAATCATTCCTTAGACCCTGATTGCTACCTTATAATAGGTCATATTCGAGAGTTTTTTCTCTCTAGGAGCTCGCAAAAATCAGCAGGTCATATTTATTAATATGGCCTACTGATTTTCAGGGCTTCGTGCGAGCTCCTAGAGGAAAAGAACTCGAATCTGACCCTTAGAAGGTAGCAATCAGGGTCTTAGGACACTTGTAAGAGTGGATTTTGTGATAAGTACTCTTGAAGCAAGGCTTGGCATTCCTCAATTGTAGCCCGATGGCGCGGTTCGATCACTAGGCATCTTTGCATCAATTTAGTTAAGAGCATCTCTTGCGGCAGCTTTGCTAATACCAGCATCTATATCGTTCTGAGTTAACTGAAGAAGCAAGGCTTTAAAATTCTCTTCTGTAGCTTTAACCTTGAAAGGATCGAATAGCCGATTTGCAGCCATAAAATAAAGAATATGGCCAACTGCCCACATGTCTGCAGCTGGATTAATTACATAATGGAGAGCTAAACGCATTGCATTTTCAAACTTTCTTTCTTCAGCATAAACTTCCCGAAGTTTGTCGATGCCGGCTATTTTTTCTTGCTGAAAACATTGGTAATCAAAATTATCTGCAGGATTTTTCCCTGCCTTTTTAGAACTTTTTTCAATTGCATATAATTTTTTATTGCACGCCTTTATAGCTTTGACCACTGCTTTTTTTTTGTTGGTTAGCCTCTTGCTGTGTTCATTCAAATTTCTTAGCACTAGATTTCCTTTTACATACTCAGGCGCCATATACCAAAGTGAACCGATTAACCCATAATTTTTACATTCCTCTTTGAAAGTTGTCGCAAAGCTAAAATCGCTAAGCTTTAAATGAAAACACCCTTCTTGTTCATCTCTTATGTACAAAAGATTCCCCTCTTTTAAATCGCGATGGTGAATACCGGCCTCTTTTAAACCTTTAATATTGCGGAAAAATTCTTGCAAGGTTTGTATTTGTGCCGGCAAGGAGAATGTTTGAAAGTTAATAGTTTCTACCGAACCGTATGCCCGCTCAAACATAATGCTAATTCGTCTTTTAGAACCATCTTTGGAGGCATACACACATTCATGATCATATGCAATTGCAATTTCCGGCCCTAGGGTTTTTAAGAAATGAAATTCATTTAGATGTTTTTTAAAAGCATGATCGGATGCATTTGGTTCAAATTTTCTTTTACCGTAAGCTTTGGGTTGCAAGCTATTGAGTTCAAGGGCTTCATAGACAATCCTTTCCATGCCTTGCCCTAATAGTTTATCCTTAAAAATCAGATAAACTTTGCCATCTGGGGTTATCTCTATGGTACTGCTTAAACCTGTTTGACTGCGGCGCAGGTGGGCGACTTGATCAATGGCATAATGTTTTAACCCTCCCTTGCTTATTATCATGTCATAGGCTTCTATAACTTTTGCCTTAATAGATTCATCAACAGGATAAATTTTCTCTAATCTGTTAAGATATTCTTGCGGCGGTTGAATAGAATTACTTGAACCTAAAAAACCATTTCCAGATACGCGTTGTGTTTCCAAACAAAAAATCCTGTTTTTATTTCATATTTTAAGCAAAAAAGTTTAGCTGTTTAACTCTGTTCTTGCAATAAACTTATTTCAAGAGTTTGTTAAGAAGGGTAATTCTTGTTATAATTGAGTTTCAACAGAGAGCGGAGATTATTTGTGGATTTTTCGAGTAAAAGCCTTGAAGCTTTTAAAACCAGTATTGCTGATAAAAAAACGCTATTAATTGAAGGACTATGGAGTACGCCGAAGGCGCTAATTGCCTCTTTAGCTTCAGAGTTTACCCAAAAGCACATCCTTATTTTAACCGGCGGCAGTCAAGAAGAGGTGAGCCTATTTAACGACTTTGCCCTTTTTACCAAATATGAAGTTGTGGACTTTCCGGCATGGGAAACACTGCCTTCTGAAAATATTCCTCCGAGTCCCGATATTGTAGGAGAACGCTATCAAGTACTAAGAAAAATCACTAATTCTCCCACCCCTCTAATTATTATCTCGGGACTGCAAGCGTGTTTACAGCTGCTATTGCCGCCAGATGCTCTGGATCCCTTGCATCTTTCCCTTAAACCAGGAATGCAACTGCCTTTTGAGTCTCTATTGAGCCAGCTGGAGAAAATGGGCTACCAAAAACGTCCCGTAGCTTCAGACAAAGGGGAATTTGCAGTCAGGGGCGGTATCGTCGATATTTTTCCAGTTTCTTCACCAGATCCTGTTCGACTTGAATTCTGGGGAGATGAAATAGAATCGATCCGTTTTTTCGACCCTATCGGCCAAAAATCGATCCGCGCTGCAGATAGTATCGACATCACACCGGCTCAGGAGCTTGAATTACTTGCAGGCAAAGATAAATTGTGCTCCATATTGGATTATTTAGGCCCTAACACCCTTATTATTCTCGACGATTTAGCCGCTTTGGAAGATCGCTATGCCAATCTTTTAAGCATTACCGGTAAATTGGGCACTTCTTTTAGCGATATCGAAACCTTTATGGACCGCATTGAGCACTTTCAAAAAATATATCTTACACATACATCTCTTGAAGAACTCAGCGATGTGCAGGTTTCGGGTAAAACCAAAAACCTCTATTCACGGCAAGCACCTCTCCACGAAGTCGGCTTCCAGATGTTCAATCGCCAACTAGCGGCTGCACGCTGGCGCCATCCTTTTGTTTCTGTAAATCAATTTATCAGTCAACATGACCCGGAAAGCGAAGCACTCAGCGGCGAAGAACTTGTAAAAGCAGTATGCGAATTCGACTTCACACAAGGCACTTTGCATTTGATTTTTGCAAGCGAACTGGAACAGGAAAATTTCTTAAAAAAAATACAAGACCAGCAGCTGCATTTACCGAAAAATGCCCGGCTGCATCCAGGCTATCTCACTTCCGGTTTTGGGTTTATTACGGAAAATACACTGTACTTGCCTTTTACGGAAATTTCCCAGCGCTATAAAATCCGAAGGCAGAAACAGCGCGGCACCTACCATACACTGCCTACCGAAGCTTTTGAGCTAAATCCCGGCGACTTGGTCGTGCATCTTAATAACGGTATCGCCCGTTATATCGGTTTAGAAAGACGGCCGAACCACTTGGGAATTGAGGCCGAGTTTTTCCTGCTTGAATATGCAGAAGGAGCCAAGCTTTATGTGCCCCTTAACCAGTCTTATCTCCTGACTAAATATGTGGGCGCGGGGGAAGAATCCCCTCGCTTGCATGCTCTCGGAAGTAATCGCTGGAAAAAAATTCGGGAGCAAACACAGGCGGCTATTAGCGCTTACGCCCAGGAGCTGCTGCAAATTTATGCCCAACGGGAAATGCGCGGAGGCTACAGCTACCCTGCCGACAGCCGCGAAATGCTTGATTTCGAAGAGGATTTCCCCTATGTCGAAACAGAAGACCAGCTTCAAGCCATAGCTGCCATCAAAGAAGACATGCTCTCTTCTAAACCTATGGATCGCCTCATTTGCGGCGATGTAGGGTACGGAAAAACGGAAGTGGCTATGCGTGCTGCCTTTAAAGCAGTCGTGGATGGGCAAAAGCAAGTTGCTGTTTTGGTGCCGACAACCGTGCTCGCTATGCAGCACTACGAAAATTTCCGCGACCGCATGGCAAATTTCCCGGTAAGAGTTGGCGTACTTTCCCGCTTTCTCTCTGCAAAGGAAGTAAAAGCTACTTTAGAAGGACTTGCCAGCGGTGCCATTGATATTGTCATCGGCACCCATCGGATCATTAGCGAAGATATAGTTTTCAAAGATCTGGGTTTGATAATTATCGATGAAGAGCAGCGTTTTGGCGTAAAAGCCAAAGAGCACTTAAAAAAAGTTAAGGTCGGCGTTGATTGCCTGACCCTTTCTGCGACTCCTATCCCCCGCACGCTTTACATGTCGTTGGTGGGCGGAAGGGATATGTCGATTATCAGCACCCCTCCGCAAGACCGCCTGCCTATTAAGACCGTCCTCGCAGAAGCCAATGAACAGACATTTAAAAATGCACTTTTACGGGAGCTGGCGCGCGACGGGCAAGCCTTCATTATCCACAACCGTGTTGAAACCATTTTTGATATGGCCTCCAAGATCAAAAAGCTGCTCCCTCAAGCCAGGATCGTAGTCGGCCATGGACAAATGAGTGCAGATGAAATCGACTCTGTATTTCATGCCTTTAAAAGCGGCCAAGCCGATATTTTAATTGCTACCACCATCATTGAAAACGGCATCGATATTCCAAATGCCAATACCATTTTAATCGACCGCGCCGACAGATTCGGCCTGGCAGAGCTATACCAACTTCGGGGACGTGTTGGACGCTGGAACCGCCGCGCCTACGCTTATTTTTTTGTGCCCAAATTGGCCAGCTTGCCAGAAATTAGCCGGCAGCGCTTGCAGGCGCTGGCTGAAAACTCCGGCTATGGCGGCGGCATGAAAGTCGCGATGCGGGATTTAGAATTGCGCGGCGGAGGCAACATCCTCGGTACGGAACAATCGGGACACGTAGCGGCGGTCGGCTTTCACCTTTACTGCAAAATGCTGAAACGCACCATGCAGAAATTGCAAGGCTCGGCTCCAGCCTCTCTTAGCGATACGAAAATTGATTGTCAAATCGATGCGCGCTTCCCTGAGGAGTATGTAAATGAAATCAGCCTGCGCATGGAACTTTATCAGCGCTTGGGAGAAGCGATTTCTTGGGAAGAGGCCGATGCCATTTGGAAAGAGGTGATCGACCGTTTTGGCAAGCCGCCTTTGCCAGCCGAGTGGCTCTATAGACTAACTAGAGTGCGTATATTTGCTTCGGCCAACGGCTTCGCGGCCCTTAAGTTTGACAAGATGACCCTTAGCATGGAATATGCGCGCAGCAAAACCAGCGAGATAAAAAAAGTGCTTCTGCCTGCCATCAAAAAGCCTCAAGAATGGGAAGTCAAGGTCATCGCCGCCATGCAGGGCGTCATGAGCGAAACCAAGAAGAAAGGGAAGTAAAAAAAGGCAGAAGGCAAAGACGCTTAAATGGACAATGGACCTTAACGACCCTATGGACCTTATGGACTTAATAGACTAAGCACTAGCCCTTTGTCGTTAGGTCCATGGGGTCGATAAGGTCGATGATGTCGTTTGTCCTTTTATCGACTACTTCAGCTTTTGCATATCTTCTTTGGTCTTAACTTCTACAAACATTTTTAACTCTTCTAGATTTCCTAGCGCCTCACTCTCGCTGAATAAAGGAATAATCTCATTACAAATTTTTTGGGAAATACAAAGCCATTTATTTTGTTGGGAAGCTGGTTGGAAAAAATGATCTTGCCAATCAGCTAGGCGGTAAATTTTTAAAAAGGTTTCTTTCAGATCAAAAATTTGCCTTACAAACCACTTAGAATCTTGGTTATCGCCAAGCAACTCTGAATTCAACCCCTTCGCTTGCTCACGAAGAACTTGGCCAATGATCTCAACTTCACCCATCAACTCATCGCATAAAAGCATCAATTCTGTTTTTGTTATCGGCTGCATCTTTTTTCCCTTATAATTGGACAAGGAATCAGATTCATCATGGGAGATTAATGCCCTAGATAGTTGCTCTTTTAAGATTGAATAATCCTTAACGTTTTCCCAAACCTTCATGTTTTTAATAGACAGCGGCGCCTTATTAAGAAGGTAATTGTGACGTATTTGCTTTGCAAACGTCTTTAACTCATTCAAGTACTTTTCTAATTTTTGATTAGAGACAAAAGACTTGCAATCATCTAGAACTTGGTTTAGTTCAGTTTTTGTTGCTTTACCTTTTTCGTAATCTTTTATTATGTTTGTTATTTTTGATTGATCACAACCACACCCTAATATAAACAACATCCGTTCTATCTCTTTAAGCGCTGCACTATTGGGAATGTGATTATGAATCACTTGCTTTAAAAACGTTTTTAAATAATCCAAGTACTTTACTAAATTCGGCTTAGAGTCAATCTTGCAATCATCTAGAACTCTATGTAATTGAC
The DNA here is from genome assembly GCA_023428915.1 of Verrucomicrobiota bacterium. Taxonomy (GTDB): domain Bacteria; phylum Chlamydiota; class Chlamydiia; order Chlamydiales; family JAEYWL01; genus JAEYWL01. Next base: position 38,477 of record JAEYWL010000022.1, on the reverse strand, counting down.
TTGTTGTTGCTTTACCCTTGCCGTAATCTTTTATTATTTTTGTTACTTTTGATTGATTAGGACCACATCCTAATGTAAATAACATTGTTTCGATCTCAGAGACTACTTCAATCGCCTTAATCGTTTTAGGTTCTGCCAGTTCAATTGCTTCAGTCGCTTTAATTGTTTTAGTCCCTTCTACTGGTTCAATTACTTTAGTTGTTCTATCCACATTAAAGTCTTCTACCACTTTATCTGCTTTAGTTGTGGTTCTAGCGACTTTTACAGTTTTACCCATTTCTACCACTTGGAATTTTTCTCCTTTCTGTGGTTTTGGGGCTTTTAATGGCTTAGATTCAAATTTTCTTTTTAGTATCAAAGCACCAAAACCTATAATAAGTCCGCCTGCCGTCGCAAAAAATGCAACTGTTGTATTACTCGAGTTTTCCTCATTCCAAGAAAGGGTATAATTAGCAAAATTACTAAAAAAATCATTAATTCTATTTAAATAAAAACTTTCCATTTTCACCTTACATAAATTTTAATTTTATAAACTTTATAAGTTATAATCCTATTAAGTGTTTTGTGCTACTTTTTTCTCGTGCAAAGATTGGATTCAAGTCATTTCGATCTTCTATACAATCAAATTGACAACGAGCTTAAGTGGCTGTAAAAAATGAACAAAAGCTTTTGCTTATTATTATTTTTAACAGGATTAAGAGGATCGTAAACGGCAAGATACGCAGGATTGTTTAATCCTCATCATCCTGTCGCGAAGCGATCTTGCCTATCTTGGTTATTTATTTTAAATAATTAAGTTCAGTTCTAACTAAATTTATTAATTAAAGGCAAAGACCTTATTCCTAAATCTTTGTGCCTTAGCGTCTTTGCGTTTAATTATCAATAAATGACTTTGGCAACTGTCACCATTTATCTTTAGAAGATGCCGGGGAGAAGGCGGTACTTCACGCGCTGGCAGTATTTGTCCCAATCGGCGCCATACTTATGCTTGCAGCGGTGTTCATCGCGGATGCAGCGGTGAACGAGCAAAATCCCCATAAATATGATGTAGAAGTAAGGCAATAGGTTGGCAAAGCCGCAAGCCATGCAATAAGCTAAGGAACCGATTAAGTCACCGGTGTAGTTGAAGTGGCGTGAAAACCCCCACCAGCCGGACACTAACAGTTTGCTCTTGCGCTTTTGTCCATCGCTAGAAGTGTACTCGCACTCGATATATTCAGGTTTTTTACCCCAAATTAAAGCCTGTCCATCAGTTTTCCTGAAGCGGTCTTTCTGGGCATTGACGGCGCGGAAAATGTAATAGCCAAATAAGCCCATGGCAGTAACAAATAGAGCAAACTCTGTTGAGAGTTGCACAGGGTGGTAAACGAGATAAAGCCCCTGCAATGTATACATATAAGGCAGCCAGACGCAATCGCCCCAAGCCAGCATCCAGCCAAAGTGCTCATGGCAAACGTCGATAGTGTTCAAATACCAGGCTTCGTTCCAGAAAAAGTCTATGACATATATGGCTTGCAGCAGGTTGACAATAAGCATAGAGTTGGTGACATACCCGTACATCTGGTATTGCGCTGCGGCAAAAGAGATATTGATTAATGTCCAAGCTACAATGCCGGGGCGGCCGTTAAAAAAGAGTTTAAAGTCGAATTTACCAATGCGCGGATTAAGCTCAATGCCCATGTAATAGTCGTAAATAAAATTGCCGCTAAATTTGCGGTCATTGGCCAAGGTGGGGAAGAAACGTGCTTTGACGTAAACAAAAAGGGCTACCAAGTTTCCAACGATATTGACCACCCATAGCAAGGGGCCCCAGTTTTCTAAAATGATCGCCGGCGAGAACCAGCCTAAGCCAAATGAACACACTATAAATACAATGTGGGTTATGATCCAAGCTTGCAAGCCGTTAATTTCATAGGTAAGCTGATTCCCTGCAGGTGTTACAGAGCCTTTTTGTTGGCCGCCGCGATAGCTTTTAGCATAACGGCCGATAATATCCGGGACAAATAAAGCTAAGACTAATTGAAAGGCAAACCAAACACCGTAAATTTGGATGGCTTTCCAGGTTAAGGCCGGAAATTGCCCAAAAAAAGCGCTCAAGGATAAGCGTCCATCGATCATCTGTAAGAAAGGTTCAGACAGCGAGCCTTGATATTCAGCACAGGCGATATAAAAATAAAATACCATCAATGGCGTACAGGCCATGATCAATAGCGAAGAAATAGAAGAAAAAACAGTAGCTTGCCATGCACGGCCCCAATTTCCAGCTGTCTGCTGCGTTTGTTGTGTCACAAATAACCTCATATTTATCATTTAATAATCAAAAGTTTAGCTTGATTTTTTTAAAAATAAAAGGATTATCAGGCGGTGGGGAGTTCGATGATGAATTCCGTATATTCCCCTTCTTCGGTTTCGAAAGTCAATTTGCCTTCATGTTCTTTAACAAAGATATCATAAGCTATAGAGAGGCCCAAGCCAACTCCTGTTCCGGTTGGCTTTGTCGTAAAGAATGGTAAAAACACCTTATCCCAATACTCTTTTCTAATGCCAATGCCATTGTCTCTGATCGAAATCCAAATATATTGGCTTTCTTGCTTAGTGCTCACCCGTATTTCAGGAGTGTACTCAGTTCCTATAATACGCCTTTTCTCGCGTACAGAATAAAGGGAGTTATCGAGTATATTCATAAATGCTCTGCCAATATCTTGCGGCACCACATAAATCGATTTCACAGCAGGGTCGAGAACCTTGCTGAAAGTTACCGAAAGGTCCGGATACTTCTCTTTGCTTTGATTGGACATAATGAGCAAATATTCCGATAACAGGGTATTTACATTAACTACCTCTTTACTGCCTTTTGTCATCTTTGAGTGGCGCAGCATGGACATTAAAATGCCATCCGCGCGTTTGCTGTGATCGCAGATTTTTTGCATATTGATTTGCAGATTGCCCAATAGCTCTTCCACTTCCCCTTTTTCCAGCTTCTCTTCATGGGTTTTAATGATTTCAGACAACTCGTTTAACAACTCCATAGATAAGCTGGAAAAGTTGTTGATGAAATTCAAGGGGTTTTTAATCTCATGGGCTACACCTTGTGTGAGAGCGCCTAAAGCCGCCAGCTTTTCTTGCTGAACAATTTGCTTTTGCATCTCTTTCAGCGTTTGCAGCGTTTCGCTTAATTGCAAGTTTTTCTGTTGCAACTCCTCAGTGCGTTCTCCAACTTTATTTTCCAAATCATGGCTATGGTTTTCCAGTTTTTTGTTCAGCTTTTTCAGATTTTCCGATACCACTTCCAAGTTGGTATACAAAATCGCATTTACTGTTGAAGTCGCAATCTGAGCTGACAACAGCCATAAAATGCGCAAGCGATCCGGGGTAAACGCATCTGTTGTCAGATGATTTTCAAGATAAAGAATGACAGAAGGCTTTCCCTGGTGGCTAAGCAGCATGCAAAGAACAGATTTAGGCTTCATACGCAGAATATAGGGGTCTTGGGTAAAAAAGCCCTGGTTCTGCACATCATTTAATACCATATTTTGGCTGGTGCGAATCACATACTGCACAATCTGATAGGAGAAATTTTCCGCTTCTTCTTCAATGGGCACATTGGAATGCAGTGTCATTTCGCTGTCAATACGCCTTTCGCCCTGAACCAGCCATTTGCCGTCTTGCTCGCGTAAAAAGATTGCCCTGTCTGCTCCTGCATATTCAATCACTATTTGCAAAATACTACTGAGGAGTTTTTCCAGGCGCATTTCTCCGGAAAGCACAGCCGAAGCCTGCAGTACTGCTTCCAAATCAAATGCGTTTTTGCCTGCGGCTAAATTTACACTCTGCACAAAATGATCTGGCGTGCTTAGCCTTGAACCCTCTTCGTCGCCTACAGGCATTTCCAGCAACCCGGAGAAGATCTCAGGATAATGGGATTCCAGTTGCCTTACTTTGGAAATGGCGCCCCAGCGATAAAAACAGTAATGGGCTTCGAAGAGATAAGCTTTTGCAATCATTGTTTTTTTTACAATCAGGCAGCATTTAGCAGCCAATTCATTGGCTATCCCTTCCTCTAATATATTTTCTTGCTCTCGCGCATATTTAATGGCTTTGTCATATAACTGAAGTGCTTTTTCATATTGCCCTAACACTCTGGCTATTTCAGCATCTACAATCCAAAGCCTATGCTGATTAGTTTCCGGACAACATCTGGTCCAATACTTAAGCAGCACTCTGTTTTTTTGGATTTTTAACCATATTGCCAATCGTTCATAAATACTGCTCTGGCGAATAATGCCAAGCAGGGACAAGGAACAATAAAAATTGATTTCTCTTTCTGAAATTAGGGCAAGGGACGCTTGGCGGGCATGATAAGTACTCTCATACAGCCTTAAAGCTTCATGATAGTGGCCAAACACAATCATGACGCCCATTTTATAACCCGTATAAGCTTGCAGGGTCGCTTCCTCTTCTTTATCAGTGTTAATTTCTTTAAAATAAGATTCTTCATCAAAATTAGCATCTGTCAAATGAAAACCATCAAATTCTTTTTTACGCAGCATTTTTACAAGCTGTTTTTTCATTCGATAAGAGTTTATGGCCTGGGTATTTTTACAAGAATAAATTGTCTCCCTATGCCTTTCCAAACGCTCTTCTGCTTCAAAAATATTTTTATACCAAACACCATCCAAGAAGCCGTAAAACACGCACATATAGGAGATGAATATAAATTCACCGGATTCCAAACCGGCCCTTACACAAGTATCCATGTATTCTGAAGAGGTGCGCAATGGATGGGTCCAATGGTTGACAATGGCAGCCATTACATAATTTGCTTTACAAACTGAAGGTGAATGATTATAGCGTGCACACAAAGCTAAAGAAAGCTTGCCAAGTTCATAGGCCCGTTTATAGTCCCTGAAAAGAATTTGCAGCACGTTGGCATAAGACAAGTATACAAAAAAGGAAGTCGAGCAATTGCCGTAATCCAGCGTCAAACGCATCATATATAGTGTAATCATTATGAAGAGGTGCTTATTTGATACAAACGCCGGCGGCAGCAGGTTGATAAAGAACTCGAGTAAAAAAACGTTTTCTTCATCGCGCATTGGAGGAAGAAACTGCAGGCTGGTTATCGTCTGGTTGCGCAGCTTCCAGCGCACCACAATAAGTTCTTTAATGATGCGCAGCAGGCTTGGCTCTTTGTTCAAATGCACATTAAACATCTTCAAGCATTCCAAACCGCAATCCAAAGCATTTTGCGTCTCTGCAATGTTGGTGTAATAGGTAATTTTTAACATGTAGAGCTTGCTTTTCTCTATTTTCGTTTTAGCCTTTTCTAAAATGATTTGAGAAAACTTGTCTATATCTCCAAATGTTTTTGTAAGGTAGGCGCATTCTGCTGATTCCAAATAGACCGCATAACTCAATGAATAATGAGTTTCCCAGCAATCGTCCCCGAGAAGCTTACGGGCCACATTAATGCATTCGAAAGCTGTTTGGTAGGCTGCTTCCCTTTTAGCCTTACGGCACGCTGCGAGATTAAGCTTAATCGTCTCGATATATTTATCTTTTGCTAAAGCTGCCAGGCCTCTATTTAAATGAAATACAAGCGTAAATATGAAATCGCCGATCATTTCAGGGTCAAGCTTGTTAAGCATGTATAAACCAATTTCAGCGTGCACAGAAGCTTTCTCTTCTTCAGAAAACAAAGAGTATGCCGCCAGCTGCACACGGTCATGGCTAAACCGGAATGGTATGGGGATTTTATTTAAGGCATCCTGGTTATCTTGTTCAAATTTGGTGTTTTTAACTAACAGGTAATGGTCGTTTAGCGGATGAATAAGTTCTTCACTAATGGCCCCCCAAATAATACTTAAAGTCTCGCTTAAGCTTTTTCTCTCCAGATTGGCAAGAAGATGCAAGTCAAACTGGCTGCCGCACGCAGAAGCCAGCATAAGGGCTCTCTGTGTTTCAGAAGACAGCTGGCGGATTTTTTTTATCATCAGCTCAACGACATTTTCAGAAACCCCTTTTTTTTCAATTTCTGCTAATTTCCACTCCCATTTCCCTTGGCGGTTATCAAAATAAATGAGTTCTTCATCGTATAAATTCTTCAACAGCTGTATGAGAAATAAGGGACTGCCTCCTGTCTTATTTAAAAGTAGCTTTGCCAGCTCTAAAGTCTCTTCATCTTTGTTATAAAACATTTCTTTTAGAAGCTGGACAACCTGGCTTACGTCAAGGGGGCCTAATTTAATCTGGTGGACAATAGCCCCCTCTCTTTTTACCTCAAGCTGCAATTTGATAATTTGATCTTCCGGAGTCAATTCCCGGCAGGCAGTTAATAACAACAAATGCTGCAGCCATTTGTCTGTCATTAAGGACTTGATCAGGTAGATTGAAGCTATATCGGCTCTATGAAAATCATCTAAAAAGATCACTAAAGGTTTTTCCTGCCGCGCAAATGACTGGATAAATTTGCGAAAAAATAATTTAATCCTGCTTTGGCTAGCTTCTGGTTCGACCTGTGCCACCGGCGGCTGTTTTCCGATAATTAATTCCAAATCCGGAATTAAATCCACCATCACCTGGCCATTGTTCTGCAAAGTCGATAGCAGATTCTGCCTGACAATCCCCAGCTCTGTTTCATTGGAGGCCAATACTTGCTTGATTAAATCTTTGCAGGCTTCAATTAATGCGGAATAGGGGATGTCATTTGACATCTGATCATATTTGCCTTTAACAAACCAAGCGTGCTGTTTTTGAAAAGCCAAATGGATCTCATCGACCAAGGTGCTTTTGCCTACTCCGGCAGGCCCTGAAAGTATTACCCATTCAGCTCGGCCAAAAGTAATCCTGTCAAATGCAGAAAGCAGCGCTTGGCTTTCTTTGTATCTGCCAAAATTGTGGCTGGGCACTTTAAAGGTATTGAGGCGATCTTGTTTACCTGGAGAAAAGTCAAAAACCGTATTTTTCTCAACTAGCTGCCGTAGACACTCTTCAAGATCTGCTTTTAACCCTAAGGCGCTCTGGTAGCGATCCTCCGGCATTTTCTCTAAACACTTCATGACAATGTCAGAAACAGGCTTAGGAATCAGCGGATGCTTTTCATGGGGAGGGATAGGCGTTTTAGCAATATGGCTATGGATAATCTCCATAGGGTCTTTGCTTTGAAAGGGGGGCTGCTGCACCAGGGCCTCATATAAGACTACTCCAAGGGAATAAATATCGGTACGATAATCAACCAGGCGGTTAATCCTGCCTGTTTGCTCTGGAGAGATGTAATCTAGAGAACCTTCGATAATATTTGGCGGAATAATGATTGGATTTTCACGGGATAATTGAGAGGAAATACCAAATTCAATCAGCTTTGTCTGAAAAATTTGCTGATTCAACACTATATTATGGGGCTTGATATCCTTATGGATGATCCGTTTATTGTGCAGCTCAGCCAAGGTTTCAGCCAAAGAAATAGCCATTTTATGATAGGAGATAATATCTAAAGTATTGACCTCAAGGTAGTTTTTTAGCGACATTCCGCTGAAATCTTCAAAAACAAGTGCATGCACGCTTCCCCGTTGAATGTTTTCAAGCACCTTAACGACGCCTTCAAAATCCAATTTCTGCAATACTTCAAATTCATGCTGCAATTGCGCAATTTCCTGTAATGTAGGATGCTCATTTTTAAGAATTTTTATGGCTACAGTATGTTGTTCAACAGAAAGGGCACGGTAAATGATGCTTTTTTCAGACTCATGGATCACCTTTAACAGAACGTAGTCTAGAATCTTTTTTTGCATCGGCCGCTATGTTTGTTTTGGCAGTGTGATTGTAAACTCTGCAAACTCGCCATCTTTTGCTTTAACTTCCAATGTACCAAAGTGATGCAAGGTAATAATTTCCCGGCTGATCGCCAGGCCAAGACCAGTTCCCTGCCCTAGAGGTTTCGTTGTAAAAAACGGAGTAAAAATTTTCTCAAGATTCTCTTCAGATATACCGCCCCCATTGTCATATATGCACATCTGTACATATTTTTCACAATCTAGTGTCGATATGGTAATTTCAGGGATATATCCTTTAACATGCTGTTTTTTCTCCTGCACAGAATAAAATGCATTATTAAACAAGTTAATCAGTACGCGGATAATCTCAGAAGAAATTACATGCACTTCTTTGACTTTATCATCAAATTTTTTGGTGATCTTTACATTAAAGTTAGAATCTAACGCTTTCATGCTGTGATAAGAAAAAGATACAGCTTCGTTAATCAAGTTAGAAAGGTTTTCGGGATATTTTTTTTGCTTTTCACCTCTGGCATGCATCAGCATATTGTTTACTATATCGTTGGCCCTCTCGCTATGCTCCCTAATCTTCTGCAGATTTTTTTCAAGGTTTGCTGTTATTTCTTTTGCTTCCAGCTGCTGCCCCTCCGTTGATTGCTGCATAATTGCCTGCAATTCTATTAAATATTCTTGAGCTAGCTTAGAAAAGTTCAAGATAAAGTTTAGAGGGTTTTTAATTTCGTGGGCTATGCCTGCAGCCAGAGTTCCCAATGTTATTAACTTGTCTTGGGCAATCATTTTTTTTTGCATTTTGTCTAAATCTGCTAAAGCTTCCTTGCAAGCAAGTTTAACTTTAGAAAAATAACAGGATAAGATAGCGATAGCTAAGCAAAGGACGCAAATAATGACCCAATAGATAGCTGTTTCACTTGGAATAGCATAATGTGGAGGCGACATATTAATCTTTATACCCCTGATAAGAATTTCACCATCAGCATGGTGATATCATCTGATGGCGCTACATCCCCTGTAAAATCTTTAACACCTTCAATGATACTTGCAGCAATTTCCTGAAGGCTATCAGCCCCATGCTCGGCTAAAACTTTTAAAAGACGCTCTTCGCCATATAAGGCATTGTCTCTGCGCATTGCTTCCACAATGCCATCAGTGATGCACAACAGTTTATCGCCAGGAGATAGCTTTATAGCGCCTTTTTTGTATGGAATGACATTTGCCAGATCTTTACTGTCTAATACACCCATTGCCAGGCCGCTTTCTGTACCGATCTTTTGTATAGAGCCGCGGCTTGAGATAATATAAGGTGGATTGTGGCCGGCATTGCAATACTGCAACTCGCCGGTTATGGTATCAAAAACACCATAAAAGGCTGTCACAAACATACAAGAATCATTATTGGTGCATAGCATATCGTTAACTTTATTAAGCACCTCTTCAGATTGTGCGGATTTGCTTCCAATATAACGTATAAGAGCGCGGCTAGTGGCCATAAATAGCGCTGCAGAAATACTTTTGCCGGAAACATCGGCAATTACAAAGGCAAAGCGCTGCTCATCGATTTTGAAATAATCAAAAAAATCTCCGCTTACTTCTTTTGCCGGGAATACTTTACCGTAAAGCTCGAACTTATCCCTATTCGGCAGGCTTTCAAAGCTCTTGGGAAGCATTGATTCTTGTATCTTGCGTGCAACTTCCAGTTCTTTGTCGATGTCAATTAAACGCAATTTTGCTGCCAGGGCTTCTTTTAGTTGATTGTATTGATCTATGATCTTTGCAATCGTAATCTCTAAGTCCTGAAAATCAATTGGTTTAATGATAAAATCTGAAGCCCCTTTATTCATCGCGCTGCGAATATTGCTCATATCGCCATAAGCGGAGATTACAATAGCCTTATACACTCGATTTAGTGAAGGCAAAGCGCTCAATAAAGTCAGGCCATCCATTTCAGGCATATTAATATCAGTCAAAATGATGTTCAGTTCCGTATCTGCATAAAGCTTCTGCAATGCTTCCACACCATTACGGGCAAACTGAAACTCGATCTCGTTTTCTTGAATTTTCTTGCGAAATTTCTGCCTTACCAGCAATTCGAGATCAGGTTCGTCATCAACTACAAGAATCTTAGTAGCCAAGCGGGTATCCCCCTGTATCGCTTTTATTTAAGCAATCATTACTATTCCCCACCATAATTAATAATTCTTTATTTTACACCTATAACTATAGATTATTTAGCTCTGGAAACTGTTTGAAGATTTCGTTCCAGTCCAAAGTTTTTGTGAGCAGGGGTTGAATAGAAACTAATACCGGTTCTGCGCCTGAGCGGCCCAGCGTCAGCCTTCTTAAGGTGGTCGCTAGCCAGTATTTAAAGGGCGAATTGTAATTGTGCACACCATCAGAAAACCAAACCAAGGCTTCTTTGGTTTGATAGCCTTTATTCAAGGTGAACAGCAAACCTGATCCGTCTTTCAATGGAAAGTTTTTCTCATTTGTAATATCCCAGCCGCTGCCTTTAAAACAATAAGTGGGATCATGCACGGCATGCCGATTATGGGTGCCGTCTAGAGCGTAGAGAAAAAATGTTTGATTGCCGACTTTATAAATCCTTTTAATGGCGTTTACCCCTTTAAAAAATGCTTCTTCTGAAGGGGTAAGAGGAACATCGTAGCCGCTAAGGTTTTTTCCGTTCAGCGGGAGGCTTTCAATTCTTGCTTTTGCATCGGGTAAATCGGTAAATTGCCAAACTAAACCGATTAAAATCACGAATAATAAAAAAACACCGAGGATCCAATGCGATAAGCTCATGTTTTTTCCTTTTTGTTAATCGCGATCAATCCAGCCACCAACCCTATAAATGCCACAGCAATGCGAATGACTGTTACTGCAAGTATGGAAAAAGAGCGGCTAAAGTAGGCAGCTGCCGGCAGCCAGGCTAAAGCAGAAACTGCCCAGATGAAGAAGGGGAAATTTACTGGAAGAAAAGCAGCCAGGACAAATAGCAAACCGATGTGTTTTAAAGCATTTAAAGAGCCCAACATCCCAAAGGCGCTGCATAATAATCCAAGAAACAAAAAAGGTAGTGTGCAGGTAGGCTTTCCGTAAATTTCAATTGCTTTGGGCAGCCATATGGCTAAAGGTATTGTCCACGAAAAAAAAGCCAAAAGGCTGTAGTTTAAATAAGGTGTATTTTCCCATTCGCCTAATAGCCCGGCTGCCTGCCATAGGCAAAATAGCACTACTGAAGCTTCAACACCAATTGAAAGTTGTTTCAAGATTTCTCCTGGTGTTCTTCTTTAGGTGCCATTGCAACAAATACGGCCCAACTTAGAATAAACATCAGCATCAACACAAGCCATCCTCCAAAGGTATGAAAAGTGCCAAGCGCAAAAGCTGGACTTACTAAAAGAGCTGCCAACACCAAGATAATAATCCTAATTGTATTGGCAACCCAAGCCATCAATACTAAAAAGGGGAGGCTGAACCAATAGCGTTTATATTCGCCTAATGTCACAAAAGCTGCCACCGAACCGGCAATTATCATTGATTGAAGGGTATTTAAACCTGAACAAGCCACTTCAACGTCTATTGGCTGCATATTGATTAAAAGCTGTGTGCCATCCTGATAGACATTAGCCCCTAAAAAACTAAACACATGAGCTGTCGCCCAGGCGCCTGAAAGTCTAAACCACCAACCAATAGGGGCGGCATCAAGGGTAATCCAGGGAAAAGCCATAAACGGCAGTATTAACAATTTGGCAATCTGGTCTTTTGATGGAGCCGCTATGCGGGAGTTTAGCCATAACCATAACAGCCAAGTCCAAGAAATTGCCAATAGGATGGTTAAATTGGTAACAATCCCTAATGGAAATAATAACAGAGCACAGGCTAATTGCACGGTTGAAAGAGGAGTTTTTTCCTTAGCAAATTCCCACGGCCACAGCAACATGACAAATAAGGGCAGCGCCACTAGTATTGGCAAAGTATCTTCAGCCGTCGACATCCAAGAGATGTCTCGGAACCAAATTAAAAGGGCATAGAATGCAAGCAGAACAAACCAAACATAATCGCCCGCTTTCATGCCCTAATTACACTTACCACTTTTTTTGCTCTTCAGGCTTTACCTGAAGGCTTGATGAGTTGAGTTTTGCTTTGGGTGCTGTTGGGGGTGCCAGTTTTGTAGGCAGCGTTTCTTCGTTTTTCTCCTTTGGCTGATCCCCTTTCTGTATTTTTAATTCTTCCAGAATAACTTGTAGAATTTGTCTTAATTCAACATTGGCGGGAAACTCGACCACTAATTCTTCAGTCAATTTTTTAGCGGTTTCCCAGTCTTGCCGTTCCACCGCTTTTCGCGCCAAATATTGCTTGGCTTCTGCTGAATTACTTGCAATAACCCTATAGATTTTTTCAGCTTCAGCCGGGTTATTTTCCAATAAAGCTATCCGTGCCAATACTTCCTGGCCGGCTAGTTGATTGGCGAGCTTAGGCTGGGTTTGAATGCTGTTCTTGGCTTGGCTGAAGTCTTTTTTCTCAATATATATTAAGCTGGCTAATAGCGAGGCATTGATTCCAGCCGGATCATCTTTTTGTGTCAATGGGGCCACTTCTTGCAAGGCCTCATCGTACTTGCCTTCCTCAGCAAGCAGCCTGCCCGTCAATAAACGCATATCAGGCGTTTTTACTTGTTTATTGGCAAATTCAAGAGCTTGGGGAATCCCTTGCAATATTTGAGTGCCCTGAGTGATGGCGATTGCCACCCATTGAGGGAATACCGAAGGAAGCGCAGGCATTGTGTGCAGGCTGATGCCAGCTTCCACCCAGTTTGCTGTAAGGAATATCGCGGCATAAATTTCAGGCGAATGCAACAGGGCTTGCAAGTCTTCGGGCAACTTAAAGGCTGCACCTTGTGTTTCCTCTTGCTGTGCTAAAGTGGTTAGTTTTTCAAAAAACTCAGCTTTCCAAGCTCCTTCACTCTTAATATCAGCAGCGGCTGTCCTGACGATAGCTTGCGGTTTTTGCTCTAACTGTGTTTTTAGCAAACTGGTATCTATGATGAGGCTGCCATTTAGGCGATAATTTAATACCCTGCGCAATGCCAGCTCTAATGACGGCGACCAAGAGTCCTGACTAAAATTGTTAAATTGTAAAAGATCTAGAGCCTCTTTCTCATTTCCGTCTTTTAGCATTTGTATCAGGCGCAGCCAGAAAGTAGCTTGCTGTTCCTTTAAATATTTTGGTCCTTTTTCAAGTTTATCATAGGCTGCTTGATCCCAAAACTGCTCTTGCTTGAGTTGAAAAAAGTATTCTAATAATGGCTTCAATTCATCATCTTGCAAGCTGCTGGCTTTCCACTGAATATTTGCAGGCACTGCCACTTTGTTCCAAAACCAAGTTGTTAACCACAATATATTGGGAGTGGTCTGGTTAAGTTGATTGGCCCACACTTCAATGGCCTGCTGGTATTCGTGGTTTCTGCGTAAAAAATCGGCAAGCTGATCCCGATAGAGAATGTTATCCGGCGCAGCTTGAGCTGCAGAAATGTATTCAGCAAAGGCTAGGTCGAATTTCTCGGCTGCCTCTAAGACCTTTGCACGGTATACGCGGATTAAGGGATTGGTTGGATCTTTGAGCGTAGCCTGTGTCAAATAGTCCCAAGAACTTTTTGGATTATCGGCAAAGCTTAGTAAAGCTAAACGCAGCAAGCGGTTGGAGTCAATTTTTCCAACCAGTGTACGTGTTTGTAAGAGTTGTTCTGCTGCTTTGCGGTTTCCTTCAATCAAGTATTTGTCGGCATCTAAAATAAACCAGGTGTCGGTATCTTTACTATTTTTTTGCCAATTCGCCCGGATCTTTTCATATTCCTGGGGATTATTTTGCAATAAGAATAGATCGGCCACAATCAGGGAGGACTTTTCCCGCTCTGTAATTTTTTCTGGAAAATATTGGTAGAGAATGAGGAGCTGTTGCGGACTAGGGGCCTCTTCAGAAGCAGTTAATAATAAATCTAACCATTTTTTCCCCTGCTCTGTTTTGTCATTTATAACGGCGTCGTATTTATTAATGATTTTTAAAGCATCATTTGGTTTGGATTGCGCAAGCAAAATTTTCACTTTAGCATAATCGGCAGCTTCTTCTTCCTGATCAGGAATTTTCCCTTGAATTGATCTTTGGAAGTGGGGCCAATAGTAATAGCCGCCGGCAGCAATTAAAGCTGTCAAAATGACTAAGATTAAAAGAATCGGCTTGCGCATGTTAAAGTCCTTTACAGCATTGTCGATATTTATTGTGGATAATAGTAGTAGTTATTGCTTCGGGGTTGACGTGGATAATCATTATTATTCCAATCTAAACCCATTCTGTTTCTATCATAGAGGTTATATTCCCGATCTCCCCTATCAGCAACAGGTTTTTTGGGTGGAATGGCAGCAGGCTGATCCGCAGAAGAGTTGTTTTGCGGAAGAGTTGAATGCTGGTAGTAGGGCGTACTGCTATTTTGTTGCGTATAGCTATTCCATTGGTTGTTTTGTGCGTTATTCTGTTGGTAGATATTCGGATTATTGTAGGCTTGCTGATTGTTTGCCTTATGATTGTCCGGATACCCGGTTTGGTTGGGAATATTATCGTTTGCAGGATAATTGGGATTGTATGGCGAATCCGTCTCATCAATATAGCTTCTGCTATTAGAATAATCGCCAAAGTCTGCATTATTTTGCTGACGATCGTAGAGGTCATAAGCAATAGCTTTTCTTTGAGGATTAGCATTTGGCTGATTGTTGCCTTGAGCGCTTTGTGCGGCATTAGAGTTCTGATAGTAGTAAGGTGAATTGCTATTATTCTGATTGGCGTTAGGGGTGCTGTAAGCTTGCTGCTTATTTAGTTTGCGTTTATCGGGCTGATATCCGCGCAGGTAGCCGGCTTGATTAGGAATGTTTTCATTTGCAGGATAACGAGGGTCGTAGGGCTCATCCGACTGATCGATATAGCTTCTTTCTCTTGGATAGTCCTCAGGGCTAAAGTCTGCATTGTCTAATTCCCGATCATATAGATCGTATTGATTATCATCGCCAGTTTCATGATCAAACGCAGCGAACAAACCTGGAGAAATCACCAGGGTAGACAAGGCTAATAGGGCTAAAAATTTTTTCATAAATTTTCTCCTTCCGCAGCTGTATCGCTTGCAAGAATTAATGTTTAGGAGGCTGCTTGTAAACTCTCTCTAAACTACTAAATCTTTTTTTTATTTACACCAAGCTTTTTTAACAGCCACCTTATAAATAATTTTACATCATAACCAAATGACATGCACGCTGTATAATAAGCTTCGGCAGCATAAAGCTCATCCGGATCTGGTTGCTCCCCCTGCTCTACCATGGCTAAAGTGATTAAACCTGCCTTAGATCTTAGATATAGATTTCTCCAGTCATCAGGCATTTGCTCTACTTCTTCTATACTGCGGGGAGCAACCCCTGTAACATGCAGTTCCCCTTTAACTACATTAAATAGCATTGGAAGAGAGGCTAAAAACGATTCAGGAAACTCGCGCTTTATTTCTTCATTTTTGCGTTTGAAATAATAAAGGGTAAAAGTTTGCCGCTTAAAATTTTCGTTATTAGCCGGCAGCAAAACCACCGGAACCTTCTCCAAAATTCGGGTGCAAAATAGATATAAGAATATCGGACTAAACAGAATAACCAGAAGAACGGCAAAATACCGCCCTAATGATTTTAATAAATAATTTGTAAGCGAGGGCGCTTGTAATTCCGAGAGTATAAACTCTTCTTGCATGGATAAGTAAGCCCCAAGCGACAAATTAACAATGGTGTTGCGGTCTACAATGCTATTTTTTACCTCAAGTCCCTGCCCCACATAGCTCCTCTGGCAAATAAGGGAGTGCTGCACTATGGAACTTTCGTCAATCAAGCAGTTATTTTCAATAACGCTGTTAGGGCCGATTTGTGCGTAGGCATTAATTTGGCATGCCTCTCCAATAAATACTGGCGGAGTTATCTTGGCATTGGGGTGGATTGTAACCCCCCTGGACAACCACACCCCTTTTTCTACCATGCGCGAGTTCGAAGGGAATAAAAATGCGGGTTGTATTTGGGAGATCAGCTTGTGGTTGCTTTTTGCAAAAGCCTGTAAATTTTGTACCGAAAGCAAATGTCTTTTACGCAAAAGCTGATGAGAAATGGTATGAATAAGCTGAAGAAAATTTTCCAGCGGCGTATCTGTGCGTAAATGCAATAAATACTCTCTGGAAATCAGGCCCCAGCCCGTCCATTGCTTATTAAAATCTAAAACTACGGTCGATTTGCGACTGTCCAGATAAATTCTCTCTGCTTCTGCAAGTGAAAACTCCGGCAATTCTGTCCCGCTTCCAACTATTACATATTCTTCCTGGCTCATCATTAGACTAGGCTGAATAGCCTGCAGGGGATGAGAGGCTTCTTTAGCTAAATAATATTGGATAATTACACCCCACCGTTGGCCATCGCCAATTTGCTCCTCAAGCATTCTAGGCAAATGAGAAATGACCAAATCTATTTTTGTAACACCCTGCGAGACAATTGTTTCAATAATATGCTCTAAGATTGGTTTGTCGACGATTCTGAATAGCGGAGCCGGACGGTAGCAGACCAAAGGCAAGAGCTCAGAAGAGTAGCCTGTCGCAAAGATAACTGCACGCACTTCTAGTAAGCCCCTTTGCCAAAAATTACTGCAGGAATCGTTTTTAAAAGGATTTTAATATCTACCCATAAGCTTTGGCTTTCAATATATTGCAAATCCAGGGCCACCTGTTCAGGAAAAGGGATCTCCGACCGTCCGCTCACTTGCCAGAAACAGGTAAGGCCCGGAGTGACATCCAGCCTGCGCCTTTCCTGCAGGGTATATAGCGCCACCTCTTTAGGCAGCGGGGGGCGCGGGCCGACTAAGGACATATTCCCAACAAGAACACTCCACAATTGGGGCAATTCATCGAGGCTTGTTTTGCGAAGCCATCTGCCAAAAGGAGTAATTCGGGGATCGTCCTTCATTTTAAAGCGCTTGCTTGAAGGCATTTCTTGCTGCGCTTCCAGGTCTTTTTGCAGCATTTCAGCATTGGTATTCATTGTGCGAAACTTAGGAAAAGGAAATTCCCTGCCCCATTTTCCCACCCTGGGAACTATATATAAAATTGGACCTTTATCGTAGAGCTTGATGACAAGCGCTATGACCAAAAAAAAGGGAGAAAGTAAAATGAGGCTTACTAAAGAAATTAGGATGTCTCCTAAACGCTTAACAAACTTTGCACCTTCTACGACAAATAACCAGGAATACTTTTTTCGTATATAAAGATATTTTTGCCGCTTGCTTTTAGAATGGGCATACCGATCTTCTAATTCAGTTAATAGCTTGAGCCGTTCTATTTCTTTTAGTTTTTTATGTTTTGCCATCAAATTGAATATTTATGGCCATTATTTAAAAGATTTCAAGGCTTCTTCTGAAGAAGAATAAATTTCAAAAATTTTATGCATGCAGACCAATTCGAATACAGCGCGTATTGGTTTAGTCATATTTGCCATTTTTAAATCCCCGCCCCTTGAGTTTAAAGCGCGCATGATTGATAAAAATGCCCCTAAGCCAGAACTATCTATAAAACTTAGCTTGTGTAAATCCAAAATGACGCGATGTTTATTGGTCGATGAAATTAAATCTAAAGTTTTCTGCTTAAACTCAGGCGCTTCCTTTGCATCAAGATGCTCGCCCTCCAAGGTAATTGTAATAATATCCTCATGGGTAGAGTAGGAAATATCCATTTTACTCTCTTGGGTAATATACTGTTTTTTAATTAGAAAGTGGTTCCAGCCGTCAGCAGTCCGTTTTTTCCTATAGGTGATGCTATCTACTAACTCTTTAACTATAAAGAAGCCAAATCCGCCAGGCTTGTCTCCCGCCATATTGGGATGCTGCACTTGGGAAGGCTCAAATGGCTCACCTTTGTCAGCTATATCGATAAATAGATAGTCAGGCGTAAACTTCGCTTCTATAACAATTTCATTATCATTTTGTCCCTTATACCCGTGAATCACACTATTGCAAAATATTTCGTTGATTGCAAGCTGCAGCTGACTGGTAATGACTTCAATATCTCCCGGCACATTGGCACAAACTTCACGGATAAATTCCCTGACTGCCTTTGCCTGGCTGAGATCGCTGGCAAACTTGGCCGCCATCATTTGCTCTTCAGGGAAGCATCCTTCTTTTTCAGAAATTTTGATAATCACAATGGTGCAGTCATCTTCAAATGCATCGCTTTTAGTATACGCTCTAATTGTGCGCTCAATGACCTTTAATAATTCATGCGGCGGCAATTCCGCATGGCCATATATGATTTGGCATAATCGATCAACACCGAACATTTCTCCTTTGGGAGACCGCGCCTCAGTAATTCCATCAGAATAGAAAACAAAAAAGTCATCCTTTTCATAGGTGAGATTAAAATTCTCGTAAGCATCCTTTAAAACCATTCCTAAAGGAAAATTACTCCCTTGAAGCATCCGTATCATTTTCTTCTTTGCCTGGTAATATAGCGGCTTGGTCGACCCGCAATCCACAAAAGAAAACGTACGGCGCTGCAGATCAAAACGGCCAAAGGTCAAAGAGACAAAATGGTTTAGCTCTATTAACTGCAAACCCATCTCCTGCTGCACATTTTGGATGATTTCTGCAGGCGTAAGCAGATCCTCATGCCACAAAGACTTTTTATCAAAGCTTTTAACTCTCTCAAGCGGGGTCGCAAAACGGGTTAACTGCGTTTTAACGGCAGCACCGACTAAAGCGGCAGGCAACCCTTTTCCCATCACATCTCCAAGAACGATATCAAATACCCGCTCGCTTTGATTGAAAAAATCAAAAAAATCACCATCAATATCTTCTGAAGGAATACTCTTGGCTGCAATTTCGAAAAAAGGATGCTGAGCCGGAGGATGGCCCATTAAAAGAACTTGATGGATCTTTGCACCCAAATCTAATTCTTCTTTCAAATTTTCATAAGTGCGGACAAGCTCAGCATGCTGCAACAATGCCAGCTCTTGCAGCCTTTGGTTTTCCTGCTTCAATTTGTACTTGTCAATTGAAGCTGCAACTGTTTGCAGCAAGATGGCATGATCCCAAGGTTTTGGAATATATTGAGAAATTTGCCCCACGTTAATTAATTGCAATAAGGTATCGGCATCATTTAATCCGGTTAGCACGATGCGCTGAGCGTCTGGTTGAAGAGCTCCCGCTTGCTTAAGCACCTCTACCCCGGCAATACCCGGCATGGCTTGATCGCAAATAATTAAAGCAAATTGTTGGGAATGCAGCAATTTTATCGCTTCTTCGCCCTCAGTTGTGGTGACAATCTTCCATTTTTCTTGCTGCAAAGCAGTTTTCAAAGCCAGAAGCACTAAGGGATCATCATCAACAAGCAGAATATTGATAGCTATGTCAGCTACTTCCTGCTGTGCCAATAGTTTTTTCGTCTGTTGGTTATCCATTCTTTACATATTAACCAGCAAAATTGCGGATTACCTATTAAATATCGATAAGCTAAACGTTTGGGTTCTTGTAATAAACGATATACCCATTCCAGCTTTATTTTTCTAATCCATATAGGCGCACGCGGAATTTTTAGCGTAAGAAAATCAAAAATGGCACCCCCGGCTAAAGCTATTTGCACTTTATGTTTCAGCAGATCCCAATGACGATCGATAAAAAACTCTTGCAACGGCATGCCCATGCCTACAATTAGCAAGGCGGGTTGCAAGCTAATTATTTCCTCCACTGCCTGCCGCGGGTCTTGAAAATAGCCATCATTATACCCTGCTATGGCAATATTAGGCCAACGCTCGGAAAAGACTTGCGCAGCCTGCTTGATGACTTCGGGTTTAGCTCCCAGCAAATATAAAGAGAGTCCAGGATGATGCGTGTTAAGCATATCCAAAAAAGAAGGAATCCAATCTGTACCAGTCTGATTTTCCGAAATGGTACAGCCCAAGGCTTTCGCAGCTAGCAACACACCAACGCCATCATTTAAGACAAATTCAGCTTGCAGAACTGCTTGTTTATAGCCTGGGTTCTTCTCGCTAATATTAATGGCATGGGCATTTACCCAATATACCCGAACAGCACTTTTTAAAGATGCTTCCCAAACAGCTTGCATGCTGTCTGCCACCGCAAGCGTATTGATTGGAATCCCGCGAAAAACAAAGCTCATGTTTGGATTCTCCGTAGAGTTACAAAAACGGCGATAAAATTCCCGCTTAAATGGACAATGGACCTTAATGACGCCATGGACCTTATGGACTTAATGGACTAAGCGCCAATTGCTTGTCGTAAATGTCTTTGGCGTCGTTAAGGTCCATAATGTCATTTGATATAGCTAAATCTGACTTTTGCAACTGTCTCTCTTGGTCATTTTTCACAGCCTCGGAGGGAAGCACTTTGCAAACCGAACATCAAAAAGCCTGAAAAAGGCTTTCCTATTGTCTGGATAACTTTCGCTTCAATAGTCCTTCAGGCCATACCGCTAAACTCATTATACCCCCGCCCCAAACGTTGCTCTTTTTAGAAAAATTCGACCCCTCTTTTCTTGATCGCCCAGCCAAGCACTCAAGCAGCCTAACGTAAATCTATTTTAATCTTGCAATTATTATAATTATTTTTTGTTAAATATGTGTTTTTTATTTTTAAAAGATTATAATAGATACATAGTGAGGTTTAGTTATGGAAAAAACAAATATAACTTCAAAAATAGAAGCTCTTGATTCTAAATTTTCAACTCTAGATAAAATCTCATATAAAAAAGGACTAGGTATTATTGAAGTAAAAGATGCAATTACTTTTCAAACTGTAAAACGTTTTGTATATTCCATAACAGGCTTTGAAAGGAATTATCTTGAAGGCCGTTACAAAGAAATTTTAAAAGAAATTTTAACCGATAGTCCTCCACAATCCGCCCCACAGATACAAACCGAACATAAGGTTAATCGTTCAGGACTTGCATCACTTAAAAGAGCCGAGGGATTAATCCAAGAATTATTTACCGGGAATCAAACAGAACTTCAAAGCGCTAAAGAGAGCATATTTGCTGAAAAAAGAAATGCTGTAGAAACTACTTTGCCCAAATTAATTGGACATCTAAAAGAAAAAAGCTCAGTGCCAACGCCTCCAAATATTTTTAGTTTTTCCGCTAATGAAGCCCAAATTATCTCAGATTTAAAGCCCTATTTAGATTTATTGCCTTATATTGACATAAAGGCTCGTACAGAGTTAAGCAATCAATTGGAGGAGAAAGCCGGAAATTTAGAAACAGAAAGATTAGCTGTGGGTTTAAATCTTTCCGACAAGGAGAAAAACGCTAGGTTAGAAACCGCCGCCGCTCTAAAAACTGCAGCGAATAAATTAAAAAAAACCCCTGAAGAAGACATAAAAAAAACATTTAAAAAAATTCATGAGCGTGAACCCAGTAGCGCAGAAATAGAAGATATAAAAAAACAACTAGATAAGATTTTTCTTTCAAATGAACCAAGGCTGCCAGATAATCAACTACTCGATGAAAAATCACAAAAGCATTTTGAAGAAAGTTATAAAGAAGCCTTCAAAAACCATATAGCAGATCAATTTTTACAGGCTAATGGTTTTCCTCTCAACGATGAGGCTGTTCAAAGCATAAGAACTACGCTTATCGATAGTTTTGCCGATATCCAAAAAGTGCAAACTTTAACACCAAAGCAAACACAACAATATGAACATGCCTTAAATCTCCACAGCGAATTTACCAAACAATATGGCTTTGTCATAACGAAACATTCACAACCTCAACCCACTATGGTCCAACTGAAAGAAGCGGAAAGGGTAGTAAAAGAAATAATCATACCGGATATGAACTCTCCTGAAGATAAAATTTTTGCTGCTAGGCTTACCCAAACTCTGCTCATGGGTCAAGCTGTAACCATTGTCCCCTTTCCCACAGTAGAAACCTACGATAGTCTTGAACACGCCGTTAAAAATGCAGAGGCAATGGAGCAAGCCTGCAAACTTCATGAAAAACTTAAGAAAGAAGTTGGAAGCATCCCTGTCGACTCCCATGGCCAACCGCAGCCTACTTTTGAACAACTTCAAAAAGCTTTTAGTTTAGCCGCTGATCCAAAAAATGGTCTACCGCAATATTTATTTGATAATAAATTAGAAGAAAAAACAGATGCAATTCCTTTACCACCTTATATTAGAACTGATGTTGCAGAACCCAAGATATTTGCTGCTAGGCTCTTACAAACAATTATGGTAGGTTCATCAATTATAAATACACCTCTTCCTTCAAGCGAATGCAGTTTTAGTTTTCCTGAACTCAAAGAGTTTCATAACTCGGTTACATTTTCATTTACTGATAAGAATACAGGTAATGAAAGAGATTCAATAATTGAATTGTTCTTAGAGCCCATAACAAGCTCTAAAATCGATCGTCAAGCTGCTTTAGATGAAGGCCTTCGCCAATTTTTCAGAGATGGAGAACGCCTATTTTTCTTTAAATATAAAGATAAGGAATATAGGTTAAAGGATTTTTTTGAAAATGTAGTTCATAATGACTATTATGATTTTTTACAAAAAGGAAACAACCTAATTAATGAAAAAGATAAAGCAGATTTTTTTCTTGAGCGATTAGGGTTGAAATCTATAAGGGACATTGAGCAAAAATTACGGGATATTGCTTCTTCTCAAAATATTGAGCAAGGGTATTTAGAAGCTCTCCTTAATAAGCTCAATTTACCTCAGGAAAAACTTGAAAGTTTAAGTTCAATAAGTACATTTTCTAAAGATGAAATAAATTTAATCTTTCATGCCAAGGCATTAGAATTCATGCTGCTCTCATTACAAAATTGGAGAGCCGAACTACCTGCAGATTATGACAAAGATCCTCAAAATATAGGTGTAGCTGGATTGGAACTATCCTCCAAAACAGGTATGAATTTTACAGGCGGTACAACTGTTGCTACAGGTATTAGAAATGAACCAATATCTATTTCCGATGATTTCAATACTATTAATTTGACCCAAGATTTCAAAGCTTCAAGAGAGGCAACTATAGAAGAGAATAAGACAGAACAAAGAAATGCAATTAGATATACTATGCGCTTACAAATGCCTTCTTTAATGACTAAGGGGGGCACCCTTGAATTTACTTCTTATGAAAATGTGCGGCTGGCTCCTGACCTTGAGTTGCTAAATGCTGTTCAGGCAGGGATTTCAACAGGTTCAGTACATATGCCTTAAGCAATTTTTCTAAGAGCTGATAAACGAGCAGGAATTAGCAGTTTTGCTTGCTGCCAAGTCCCTTTAAATTCATCTATTTCGGCAATAAGATTAGACGTCTTGCATAATTCATTTCCCCGTGCACACATGCCCTTGCCCGTCAGTTTCTCATGATCCAAAAGAACTTGTTTTTCTGGTATTTTATTCCTGATTGTCATGATTCAAACCTTTTTCGCCTATTCCGATATTTGTCGCTCAAAATTCCAATTAATTTACAACTTTCTAAAGCATTGATATTTACAACTAATAATGGTAATCTTACAAAGATTATGTTAGATCCATTATTTGGCTGTATAGTAGGAAATAACTTGAAGTTAGATGTCAATGTAGTAAGTTTTAATGTTGGTAGTTTGGGAGATTGGCAAAACCTAGCCGCCATATATGAATTGCAAAATGAAGACCCTATTCTTAATGCATACACACCAAAAACCAAGCAAGAAATCGATAATTTCAAATTAAGAATCAGTGCTAAAACCCGCGAAATTAAAGACACCTTTGAGCAAACTCACGCGCAATTGGTATCAGTTAAACTTCAGCATCTTATAGACCAGTTTCAGCCTGCTGTTTTTTGTCTGCAAGAATTCCAAGTTGAAAAAAGCCATCAGGCGATAACAGATATTTTGACCAGAAACGGCTACGTCATTGCAGGAGAAAAAGATAATTGCATTGCCTATAAAAGCGAAGATTACAAAAAAGTAAATAAGGGAAGACAAACTTTCGATAGCCTTAAAAGCCCCATGAAGGGAAAAAGTTCTCCTGGCCGCTATGTAGATTTAATCCACAAGCAATCAAAAACCATCATACGTGTGGTCAGCCATCACGTACAGGGATTTAATGCGGTCAAGAAGAAAAAGCATACTGAAGAGAAACGGAAATCTCTTAAAGAGAAAACTTTCCTTCCTTTAAATGCTAAGGAACGGCTAGCTCGCTTCATTTCCTTCTTTAATTCAGAGCATGAAGATTCAGCTGCCCGAGGCGATGCCGGCCTGGAACACTCACTTGCCAACATTGAAAAAAAATCCTGCAAGCCTTATCAGCTTAAGAGCTTCATTAACTTAAAAAATCCAAAGCCTGACTTAATTATTTATGGCCTAGATGCAAATGCCACCGCAAAATATGTCAGCGAGGCCAAAATGGACCGTCTGCATCCCAAAAGAATGCAGCTTTTTGATTTAAGAAACTACCAATACGACCAACAAGATAAAACTCCAACTATCTTGGACTGGAATGATCTTCACCCCAGGAAATACGATTACGTCTGTGTAAAAACCCATCGGGCAGCCGCCGTTGCCATTGAGAGTGTGTGCATTCCCGGACTAAATAACAGAGAGCTTTTATATCATCCTGATCAATTAATGAGCGATCATCTCCCTGTATTCGCAAAAATTTCCTTTGTCACAACAACCTAAAGCCAAACGCCTAAGACATAGTGTGATTGCGCATTAAGTCTAAAATTTAACAATTTCTTTGTAAGAAACAATACTGATTTGTAATTTTAAATTATTAGAAATTATAATAATAATATAACAATTTAATTTTGATATTATCTATGGAAAACATAAACATTTCTTTTGAAAGAACTCCAACTAGCGAGTTGCCAAAAGGTTTGAAAACTGGAGTCAGTTTAATTGTAAATGGGCGTACATTTGCTATTTTAGAAGCAAAAACAAAAGATCCTAAAATTGAAAATAAGTGGAATAAATTTTCGACTGATTTTAAAAATAACTTCTCAAGATCTGAAAATAAAAAACTTAAGATTAATAAATGGGTTCCTCTAAGATTAGATAACAACGAAATCGTCTACATTAAACCAAAGGAATTGTTTTTAAAAACCCTTTTAGGCGATGAAAAAGTAATGCTAAAAGGATTTGGGCAAATGCTGTCATTAAATGAAGAAGACCGTATAGGATTAAGCGGCGAAGCGGGTAAAATACTGGAGGGAAAAGTTCAGCTTTTAGAGAAAGAAAATCAACCGCTCGATCAACAAGCAGATATCATTACCTATTTTTTCCAAACAACTTTAGAAAAACAAAAAACATTAATAGATACCCGTCCTAATCTCCACGGCTTTTTTGATCGAACTCTGCCAAATGATATTCAAGAAACAATAAAGCTAAAACAGGAGCTGCCGCCCATTAATTTAGATAAAATTGGACTTAATGAAGAGCTAATTTCAATGCGGACCGGCATATCAAGTACTATGAGAAAAATGAAAGTAGAAAACAAACAAGCATTGGAAAATTGGAAAAAGGCAGATAAATTTGTTACCAATATGGTTATGCAAAATAAACCAATTGAATTATCCGATATTCAACAAATCAATAAAATTTTAACCGCAGGCTTAACAAATAATGAAGGTAAGCCTGGGGTATTTAGAAGGATGGGTGAAAACATCCTCGGAGCACAAAATACTTATGTTATTGGTGCCCACGTTCACGAAGAAATGAAAAATTTCAATGCCTGGCTGCATACTCAGCTCAAATTATGCGATAATGGCCTAGCAAATCCAGTGGTGATAGCCACAAGTGCTGCCCAACGGTTAATTAGTATACATCCTTTTCATGATGCCAATGGCCGTACAGGCCTCTTAGTATTAAACTACGTTTTAGAAAAATATGGGATTCCTCCTTCTTCGCCACAAGATTCCAATTTTGCTGTTTTCGGAGGGCTGCCAGAACACCATGATAGAAATGTCCAGCTGGAGAAGGCCGTTTTGAAAGTTAGAGACGGCATCCTTCGTACCTGTGAGATATTGCGCCTTGATTCGCCATTCTTAGAGGATGAACCTAAAATGACCTATTTGTAGGCATTCAAAGGTTTTTTTTGACGCGAATAGGATGTTTCATTAAACTCCAAATTTGGCTTATAATTTTTTGGATTTTGCGCATAAATGAATATCCCACTTGCAGGAACGCTTGCCGCTATTGGCGCCTATGTAGCAATGACCTTAGAGGTGCTATGGCTAAGCCTGCGCCGTCCCCCTAATTGGGTGCTGGTGCGCGACCAGCTCTTTGAGATTGGCGTGGCCTCGCTGCCTGTGGTGGCGATTACCGGGTTTTCTACAGGCATTGTACTTGCCGCCCAATCGTTCTTTCAGCTTTCAGATTACGGTTTAACGAGCGCCACAGGGTTGATGGTTACCAAAGCCATGATGGTGGAACTCGGTCCAGTATTAACGGCTTTTATGATTACCGGACGGGTAGGCGCTTCTATGTGCGCTGAACTAGGCACTATGCGCGTAACCGAGCAAGTCGATGCCCTCCGCACCATGGCGATCAATCCCCTGCAGCATTTAATAGCTCCGCGCTTTATTGCCGGGATCTTTATGATGCCTCTTTTGACCGCTTTTAGCTGCTTTATGGGTATTTTAGGCGCTTATTTAATGTCCGTCTATTACTATGGCATGTCCCCTAGCGCTTTTTTGGATCCTTTGCCCATTCACATCGACAACTTTGATTTTTTAAGCGGCATGGTCAAAGCCATTTTTTTTGCCATTTTGATTGTTACGGTTTGCTGCTATCGCGGCATGTCCACTAGCGGCGGCGCGCAAGGGGTGGGCCGTTCCACCACAAATTCTGTGGTCGTCAGCTATTGCCTCATTCTCATCAGCAATTTTATGATCACGGTAACCTTGAACAACTCCTACTCGTTCCTCGCAACCTACGTTCCCTGGCTGGTGAGGTAATATGATAAAGGTAAAAGGACTGTATAAACGTTTTGGCAAGCTGGAAGTGCTTAAAGGACTAGATCTCGAGGTCAATGCGGGGGAAACCCTGGTTATTCTTGGGCGTTCAGGTGTCGGCAAGAGTGTGCTGCTCAAGCAAATTATCGGCCTCGACCGTCCCGATCAAGGCACAGTAGAGATCGATGGACAAGAACTTGATAAGCTTTCCGCCAAAGAGCGCAATGCCAAAATCATGGGCATGGGCATGCTCTTCCAAGGTTCTGCACTTTTTGACTCAATGACTGTTGGGGAAAATACCGCCTTTTATTTACGCCAGCATCCCAACCCTGAAACTGACAAGCCTTATAAAGAGAGTGAAATCCAGCACAAGGTCAAAGAAGCCTTAACGATGGTAGACCTGTCTGATGCACAGAATAAAATGCCTTCAGACCTCTCCGGCGGGATGCGCAAACGGGCGGCTTTAGCCCGCCTTATCGTATACCGCCCTAGACTGCTATTATACGATGAACCCACCACCGGCCTTGACCCTTTGACCTCTATGCAAATCAATGAATTGATCCGCAAGACGCAAAAAGAGCTGCAGGGCACAAGCATCGTGGTAACGCATGATATCCGCTCAGCCGTCGAAATTGGAGACCGTTTAGCTTTCCATAATGATGGCAAAATTGCCTACATTGCCCCCAAAAAAGAATTTTTCCATATCGACGACCCCACATTACAAGCATTTTTTAGCAACGCCATTTTGACACCAGCGTTAATTGATGGTGAAAATAAACGCACAAATCGTTTATACGAGTCCTAATATGATTGACCAGACAAAAAATATTTTAATCGGCCTCTTTGTAGTTGCAGCCTTTGCCATCATTGTTTTCATGCTGATGTTTCTGCACCCCTCTATGGGAAATGAAGGGCAGACCATTACAGTGCGCTTTGCCAATATCGACAAGGTAAACGTCGGCACGCGAGTGCTATTTGCCGGACATCCTGTAGGTGAAGTGGCCAGCATCAAAGAGGTGGAAAACGCCCGCGAGATGGCCGAAAACAGCCATGGCATAGTGTATGTGTACCAGCTGACGCTAAAAATTGATACCGGCATTTCTGTATACACTACAGACGATATCTCGGTAAAAACCTCCGGGCTTCTCGGGGAAAAATCGGTGGCTATCACCCCCATGCCGCAACCACCTGGAACCCCTTTGGTTTTGGTTAAAGAACAGATTATGTACGCCAGCTCGCCGGAATCTGTAGAAGACGTGATGAAAACCGTCAACACACTTGCAGAAAAAGCGCAAGTCCTGGTCACTAATGCCAATAGCGTATTAGATGACATCAAGCACCAGGAAATTGTCACTCACGTAGCAGATGTGCTGAAAAACGTAAAATCAATTACAGCTGCCCTGGATCAGCCTGAGCTCTTGGATGGCATCATTAAAGACATCCGCAAGTTTACTTTAGGCTTGAATGATCTGCAGCCAGTGGCTATGTCAGCCCTGGAAAACTTCGACCTGTCGATGAAAGATCTCGACATTACCATCCGCAGCAGCGGCAAGTGGATTGCAGGCTTAGATGATAAGCGCGGCCTGTTCTATAAGATCTTCCATGAAGACGACTTGTATCTGCGCATTGCGGCACTCTTAAATAAAGCTGAGACCGTAATTGATGATATGAGCCATTATGGCTTGCTGTATCAAAATGACAAAGGCTGGCAAAGATTGCGCGCCCGCCGTATGAACCTCCTGCAGGAATTGAGCTGTCCGGCTGAGTTCCGCAACTTCTTTAACGACGAAATCGACGAGATCCTCACCTCCCTAACCCGTGTGCATATGGTGCTGCAAGAAGGTGAAGATTGCGGCTGTTTCCCGGCCTGCTCGCCTGAATTTAACCGGGTGTTGGCGGAATTGCTGCGCCGGGTTGAGGGATTAGAAAAAAATATTAAGATGTACAACACGCAAGTAATGGATCTGCGTGAAAACTGCGGCTGCTATGAAAGCGGTGGATGCTACTAAGAGGGTGTTCATAAACTTCGAATGCCCATATTTGAAGTTATTTTCTGCCCAGGAAAGGATACAAAGACCTGGGTAATATTTATAAATATGATCCAGGTCTTTGTATTCTTTCCTGGGCGAAAAGAATTCAAATCTGGGTGATTCCAAGTTTGTGAACACCCTCAAAGGAAAGTTATGGAACAGCCCCCTTACTCGCAAATAGAAAAAGGCACATTCTTAATTGCAGCCCCCGAAATTGACTCAGGGCTGTTTTTCCGCAGTGTCATTTTAGTTTGCGAACACAATGCAAATGGCTCTTTCGGCTTAGTGGTCAATAAAAGCTTATCGGTTGAACTGCCTGAAGAAATTATCAATCTCAATCAACTTTCTAATCCGCATGTAGGCATTCGCGCCGGCGGCCCTGTACAAACCAATCAAATGATGCTGCTGCATTCGGCCGAAAATGTGCAATCGCAAATTTTAAATATCTGCCAAGGAGTTTATCTTGGCGGCGACCTGCAATTTTTGCAAGAAGCAATCACTGATGAAAACGGCCCCAACATTTACCTCTGTTTCGGCTATGCCGGCTGGGGAACCGGCCAGCTCGAGCGGGAATTTTTAGATGGCAACTGGCTTATCCATCCTGCCAATTCTGGCCATGTCTTTGGCACCCCGGCAGAAAAATTATGGCAAACCCTCTTGCGTGAAATGGGCGGAAAATATGCCACCCTTTCCATGATCCCGGAAGACCTCAGCTTAAATTAAGGCAATTAGGTCCTTCCCCGTTTATCTCCGCTGCTATATAATTGATCTGCAACTTTAAGGATCCCTTATGAAATTTACTAATCCTCCCGGCGTTTTTGATATCGTTCCCGAAGCCCCAGAATCTTGGCGCAGCTCCTATATTTGGCAATATGTAGAAGGCAAGATCCACGCCATCGCGCGCGAATATGGCTTTTCTGAAATGCGCACTCCTATTTTTGAACGCGCCGAATTATGGCAGCGCGGTGTAGGCGAAACCAGCGATATCGTCTCAAAGGAGATGTACCTTTTTGAAGATAAAGGCGGAAGGCTGATGTCGCTGCGCCCTGAAGGCACGGCCTCGGCCATGCGCGCTTTTATAGAAAACCAGCTGCCCAATCAAGGCCAGGTGCACAAACTGTATTATATCGGGCCCATGTTCCGCTATGACCGCCCGCAAGCAGGCCGCTACCGGCAGCACCATCAGTTTGGCGTAGAAGCAATTGGCAATAATGCTCCTGAACAGGACGCGGAAGTAATTGACATGCTTTATACTCTTTACGCACGTCTGGGGCTGCAAAACCTAAAAGTATACGTCAATTCAATCGCAGATGCCGCGTCGCGCACCGCCTTTCGTGCCGCATTGCAGGACTTTCTTAGGCCACATTTTGACGAACTCTCGAAAGATAGCCAAAACCGTTTCGAGGCTAATCCGTTGCGCATTTTGGATTCAAAAGACCCTAAAGACCAGGAGCTTTCCAAAGGCGCTCCTTCCATTTTGGATTTCTTAAACGATAGCAGCCGCGGCCACTTTGAACAGGTCAAAAAACTGCTGCACAGCTTGCACATTCCTTTTGAAATTAATCCACGCTTAGTGCGCGGCTTAGACTACTACAACAACACTGTATTTGAAGTGGTTGCCGGGGACCTAGGCGCCCAAAACAGCATCGGCGGCGGCGGACGCTACGACGGCTTGCTTAAACTTATGGACGGGCCTGATTTACCCGCTATGGGATTTGGCACAGGCATCGAAAGGATTATCCAGACTATGCTAAAGCAGGACGCTTATATACCCAAAGCGCCGGGTGCAAAACTTTACATTATCCCCCTAGGCGAACCTGCCAAGGAACCTTGCTTCCAGCTATTGCACCAGTTGCGCCGCAAAGGAATCCCCTCGCAAATGGATTTCAGCCAGCGCAAATTAGCCAAAGTCATGCAGCACGCCAACCAATTAGGGGCAGAGTATGTAGTTGTCATTGGCGAAAACGAAATCCAGCGAGGACAAGTTGAAATTAAAGAAATGGCTACAGGCAGCAAAATTCCTGTGCCCTTAAAAAACATTATCGAATTTTTTACAGAAGGCAGTTCTTAGGAGTATTTATGTTTGACTTCCGCCGCACCCATACTTGCGGGCAATTGCGAAAAGAGGATATCGGTGCTAAGGTAAAACTATCCGGCTGGGTCCACAGACGCAGGGACCATGGCGGCCTGATCTTTATAGACTTGCGCGACCGCTTCGGCCTCACACAGCTTGTTTTTGACCCTGTAAAAAATCCGGAAGCCCATAAAGAAGCAGAAAAACTGCGCCTGGAATGGGTAATTGCCGTACATGGGATAGTCATCCCTAGGGCTGAAGGGATGGCCAACAGTAAACTCGCAACCGGTGAAGTTGAAGTGGCCATTGAAGAAATGGGGATCCTGTCGCGGGCCAAAACACCTCCATTTTCCATTAGCGACGAGCAAATCTCAGTAAATGAAGAGCTGCGCTTAGAATACCGCTATTTAGATATGCGCCGCGGCGACATTGCCGATAAGCTGATCATGCGCCACAAAGCTATGCTGGCTGTACGAAAATACCTGGATGCGCAGGGATTCACTGAAATTTCCACTCCGATTTTGGCAAAATCCACTCCGGAAGGTGCCCGCGACTACCTAGTTCCCTCCCGTGTATACCCTGGCCAATTCTATGCTTTACCCCAATCGCCGCAGATCTTTAAACAGCTGTTAATGGTCGGCGGCATGGACCGCTACTTCCAAATCGCCCAGTGTTTCCGCGATGAAGACCTGCGCGCCGATCGCCAGCCGGAATTTACCCAGATCGACCTGGAAATGAGTTTTGGCACAGTTGATGATCTATTTCCGCTTATCGAAGGGTTGGTATGCGACCTTTTCAAAAGCTGCATCGGCGTGGAACTGCCTAAGCAATTCCAGCGTTTAAGCTATGACTATTGCATGGAACACTACGGCTGCGATAAGCCCGATTTGCGCTTTGGCATGAAGCTCGTGCGTCTCGATGACATCGCCCGGCGCAGCAGCTTTACAGTTTTCCAGGACCAGCTCAAAGCTGACGGCATCGTCAAAGGAATATGCGTGAAAGGCGGCGAGGACATCTCCAGAAAAATGATCGATGGCTACACCGAGTTTGTAGGCCGCCTAGGCATTAGGGGATTGGCCTGGATGAAAGTGCAGGAAGACGGCGCCCTAAGCTCCAGCATCACCAAATTCTTTGATGATGCCCTGCAACAAGAGTTAAAAGAGCGTTTGGATGCCCAGCCAGGCGACCTTATTTTTATGATCGCAGACCAAAAAGAGCGCACTAACCAAGCCCTCGACCATTTGCGCCGCAAACTGGCCAGAGACCGCGATCTAATTAAACCCGGCAGCTATGAATTGCTATGGGTGACAGACTTCCCACTATACACATGGAATGCTGAAGAAAAGAGGCTTGAGAGTGAACACCATCCGTTTACTTCCCCTCTCTTTGAAGATATTCCATTAATGGATACAGAACCGCTCAAAGTACGCTCATCAAGCTATGACCTGGTGCTGAATGGTTATGAAATGGCATCCGGTTCGCAAAGGATTCATGACAGCGATTTGCAGCATAAAGTCTTCACCGTGCTGAAATTAACTCCTGAAGAGTTAAAAGAGAAGTTTGGCTTCTTTATCGAAGCCTTAAGCTATGGCACGCCGCCTCATTTAGGGGCAGCCCTCGGTTTTGACCGTCTAGTTATGATCTTAACCCAGACAGACAACATCCGCGACGTCATCGCTTTCCCTAAAACACAGAAAGCCAGCGATCTAATGATGCAATGTCCTTCAGATGTTGCTCCAGCACAACTGCAAGACCTGAAAATCTCTGTGCAAAAACGGGAAGGGATCAAAACTCCTGTTTGACTTAAATAGCAGCTCGCCTCAAAATACTAGATAAAACTATTTTGAGGTGAGCTTTCTTATGTTGAAAAAAACTTCCCTTCTCGTTTTATGCGGCGTGGCCGTCGCTTTAGCAGCAATTCCGCTAATCAGTCTAGAAAAAACCCCAAAAGTATTAAGCCAGGAGGAAGGCTCCCTTTCCAAAGACGACTTGGCTAAATTATCAAAGACATTCGGCAACTATCTCGGCAAAACATTAGTCAGCCCTGCTATCGGCGTGCCATTTGACATCGACAGCCTCGTAGAAGGCATCAAAGATGGCGCTGCCGGCCGTCCTGCTCCGCTAGACGAGCAAGAGTACGAGCAAATGCTCCTCTCAGTTCAGGCTAACTACCTAAAAGTAATGGCCGATAAAAACCTGGCAGATGCTGAAAAATATCTCGAAGACAATGCCAAAAAAGAGGGTGTTAAGAGCCTTGAAAACGGCAAGCTGGAATATAAAATCTTAAAAGAAGGCAATGGCCCGGCTGCAAAAGAGGACTCTGAAGTTGAACTAAATTACAGCGGCAAATTTATCGACGGCACCGAATTTGGCAGCTCCGAGCAATCCGGCCCAATCACCATCACTTTGGACCAAACCGTCCCAGGTTTCCGCAAAGGCCTTGTAGGGATGAAGCAAGGAGAAAAACGCGAGCTTGTGATCCACCCTGACCTCGGTTACGGCACGAGCGGCGAGCTGCCGCCAAACTCTCTCCTCATTTTTGACATCGAATTGTTGAAAGTCAACCCGGCAAGCGATAAAGCGCCGGAAGAACTTAAAGAAGAAAAAGAGCGCAAAGA
Source organism: Verrucomicrobiota bacterium (assembly GCA_023428915.1). Classification (GTDB taxonomy): domain Bacteria; phylum Chlamydiota; class Chlamydiia; order Chlamydiales; family JAEYWL01; genus JAEYWL01. The sequence continues at coordinate 4,956 of JAEYWL010000022.1, read as the reverse complement.
AGTGGAAATCACTTACAACAACTTCGAATATAATCCTGAATATGAGCAGGAACGCGTAAGCAGCCCGCAGCTATTGCGTGAAGACTATGAGATTATGGAAGACGACATCTATCAAAACCGCAACTACCCAGCGCGCCCTAGACCAGCACCCACTGGGCATGGAACTAATCCAAGCGGAACTGAAGGCACTTATAATCACCCTTATACGCCATTCAGCGGCAATACCAATGTTCCGTTCAGCGGCAGCAGCAATGCCCAAACACCATTCAGCGGGAACTCCTACACTCCCTTCGGCGGCAGCAGCAGCACCCCAAGCAGCAGCAGTTACCCAAGAGACTAGCGGTAAAAGCTAAGACAAAAGAAAAAGGCGGGCGGGTTTACCCCTCCCGCTTTTTTTATTGCAAAAAAAATATAACACCCGCTCTTCCAGAACGGTCTAAGTTTGTATTTTTTCAACACCGTCATTGATAGAATCAATTTTTGCTTGTAATTTCTCTCTTGAAGATGGCCACATTTTTGCTTTAAGATTTCTTAAAGTAAATGAAGGATATTTGAAGGGCACCTTTGTAACCATCATCATTCGGGAAGTACTTTCTTTTTTCCCAAAAATAGAATCTATAAAAGCTCTTCTAACCAATAGATAATCTTTTTTTACCAAATAAGCGACAATTTCCTTATTAGTGAAAATTTTAGCATCTTCTTTAAACTGCGGTCGATAAACAGATATTTCCGTATATAACTGGCCGAGTAGCTGGATGCTTTTTTTAAGTAATTCCGGCTGCCTCGGAACAAATCCATTAAACCCTTCTATAAGATAAGGGATAACTTGGATTAAAGTCTCAACTACCCCCTCTTTAGCAAGAAAGCTCTTGATAATTTTAAAATTATTATTATCCACCTCTACTTCAGAGCAAAAACTCTGAATTATCTGAAGAATACTTTTGATAGCTTCAGCAGATATTTCTAAAGACTCTCCTATCTCATGCCTATTATAATTCCTAATTAGCAATGGGATAGCATAAATTAGCTGCCCAATGATTTCTTCTCCACCATTCTTTATATAATTATTCAACTGCATTAACAAAGAAGGGTCCGTTGTAAATTCTTTCCAAGAACTAGGCATTTCTTCAAAAAAATGAGCTAATAGCTGCAAACTATCAACCACCGCTATGGACTCTACGCCAAACAATTCCTTATCTACTGAAGCAGGATAACTTTTATCCAGGTATTGAGGGAGATAAGAGATATTGGCTAATTGTCCATTATCAAATGTTGAGAGAAATTCGATTGCTCCATTTTTAGCTAAAAAATGCACCGCTATCCTAAAACTTAAGATATCGCATGCATTACCAAATGTGGAAATATCTTTATTATCGCGCAATTTTTCAGCAAGCAATCGATATTTTTCAATTACATCCAACCCAAAATTAGAGAATTTATCACCATATAGAATGAATTTAATTGCTGAGGGCAAAATGTCAGAAACTGCTTCTGGTTCATGTGAAATATAGTGAATAACTACGGCCAATTGCTTATTAGACAATTGATTCGCCACTGTTTTTGCAACTAAAAGGCCCGTATTCATAGGAATGAGCTTTATTTGGCGAAAGAGTTCTGGCAAGCACTCTACCATCGAAGGCATTTCTGCTGCCAATAGCAGACTAGGGATCGCTCCGCCATTTGTATATTGTAAAACATGTAACAAAACAATGTTTTTGACTGTTGCTTGTAAGGGATTGCTATTAATAGCTCTTTGTAATTTAACAATATTAGAACCTAAAGTGGCTACATGCTTTCCTATCGAATTAATAGCCTGCCCTATTTGTCCCCAAGCTGAACTAGATTGAATATTATTTGCATTCTCCAAAAAACACACCTATTATAAATATAAGTTAATTTTGACACTTTAAATCAATTTTAATTAATAATTTAAGAAATTAATTTATTATAATATAAATAATAGAAAACAACAATAAAAAATTAATATGTTCCTTTTACCTTAATTTCGATAGTTGGCTTTTCGTCGGAAAGGCTTATGGGGGTTTTGCTGCTGATACGGTCTAAGCCTCGGCGCTTTTTGGCAGCTTGTTTGGCAGCAACCTTGGTATTGTTCTAAACAAGCTGAACAACAAAGGAACAGGCAATTGCAGTCCATATTCGCGCAATTGTAGTAGTGATCGGTTTTAGCTTTGCAATGGTGGCATTCGCCGACAACAGGGGCCTCCTCTTTGCTGATAGGCACTGTCATGCGATCGTCAAATACAAAAAGCTTTCCCAGCCAATGAGCTGAGCCTTCTTGCAAGCCGTAATTGATAATGCCCCCATCCAACTGGTACACTTTTTCAATCCCCAGCTCTTTTAAGTAAGCAGAGTAGACTTCGCAGCGAATCCCTCCGGTGCAGTACATCATCACTGAAGTTTCAGGTTTAATCTTCTCTTTTAGACCCTCGGCATACTCGCAAAATTCACGGAAATTGTCGCACTTGGGTAGATCAGCTCCAGCGAAATGGCCTACGCGCCATTCATACTCATTGCGCACATCGATTAACACGCGATCTTCTTCCTGATTGAGCCGCTCCTTCCATTCTTTTGGGGAAAGCCGCTGTCCGGTTTTATTCATATCGACCGATCTATCCAAGGCCACCAACTGCTTGCGGTATTTAATGATCAGACGGGGAAAGGCATGTTCATGGTGGTAGTGTAATTTAAAGATCGTGCCGGAAAATTGGGGGTGCTGCTGCATCCATTCCATATATTCTTGAGCCGCTGCGGCGGATGCCGACATTTGACCATTAATCCCTTCTTCTGAAATGTAAAGGCGCGCCGTGATATCGCGCGCTGAACAAAACTCCTTATGCCGCCGCACTTCTTCATGGGGATCAGGAAGGTGTACAAAGTTATAATAGGCTAAAACTGTATAAGGTCCTTTGCTCATAAAAATTCTCCAAATTCACGAGACAAGTATAGAGATTTGTCAATAAACTCACCATTGATAATATTTGCAAGGAGGTTAGGCATGTCAGAAAGATATTTCAATGTCTTTGGAATTCAGCAATCGCAACTGCTGACTAGGAAAAAAAAGGGGGATTTTGCGATAATAGCATAAGAACCAATGAGGAGTAAGCAATGGCAAATCAATTTGTAAAAAATTTTCAAGATGATAACTTTAGTGCAGAAATATCCAAAGGGCCAACTTTAGTGGATTTCTTTGCCGAGTGGTGCGGTCCTTGCCGTCAAATGAGCCCAGTAATTGACAAGTTGGCGCAAGAGATGCAAGGCAAACTTACAGTGGCAAAAATCGATATCGACAGCAACCAGCAGACCCCTTCAGCTCTGCAAGTGACTTCAATCCCTACACTTATTTTATTTGTGGAAGGCAAAGAGGTAAAACGCATCATCGGCTTAAAAGACCTTGAATCTTTAAAAAAACTGCTGGCGCCCTGGGTTAGCTAACAATCTACGGCCTGTCTGACCGCAGGCCTGCAATCTACCAATGAAAGTTATTCTCTACCAACCGCAAATCCCGCAAAATGCTGGCAATATTGTACGTACTTGTGCTGTAACAGGCTGCAGCCTGCTTATGGTGCATCCTTTAGGTTTTAGCACGCAAGACCGCTGGCTTAAACGTGCCGGCCTGGACTATTGGGAAGGAGTTGAGTTGGATTTTCTGGATAACTTAGAAGAATATCTGGAACAGGTTCCTGCAGACTTTATCTTTTTTTCCAGCAAAGCCAGGCGCTACCACACTGAAATCACTTACACCCCTAGCAGCGTGCTGATATTTGGTTCCGAGACAGCAGGCCTGCCTGAGCATTTTCACCAACGCTGGGAAGATAAGTTTGTCAAAATTCCAATGCGTCCTGAAGCCCGCTGCTTAAATTTAGCCGTTTCGGTTGGCATTGGCGTCTACGAAGCCTGGCGGCAGCAGCATTTTTCAGTGTAACAATTTGATAAATTGTAAAAGACGTTGCTGAGTCTCATCCAACACAACTGTCAGCCCGGGCTTAATCCCGTTTTCAGATAATTCAAAGGCTTTCATGGTATTGCAAATGCGCCCGCCTAAGCGCACTCCTACCCCTTTAATACCCACCATATTGCCCCAGTCGCCAAACATCTCCAAGGTCATTTCACAAGCAGTAATCAGGAATACCACTTGTTTGCCAGGGTTGGCGTGCACAATTTCAAAGATTTTCTCCCCTATATAGTGCACTGTGGGGATATAAAGGATTCTTACATTATCCGGCAAGGCATGCACGGCTTTACCGATAAAACATTGGCGGCAAACAGGGTTATCCAGATTGTGTTGGCATGCATCTGTGAACCTTCCAGAGGGGCATTCAAATGGTTTATGGCAATAGGAAAACCCCACTATCAAAATGGAGTCTTCACGCTTCGCGAATGCCAGCAACTGCTCTAAAGAGCGTAGATTGTAATAAAAAAAATCACCCGACCGGGTATAGGGCTTTTTTTTATATAAGGACTTTAAGTATTGCCAAGCATATTTAAAAGGGTGGGTTAAAAATCCCTTGAGAATTTTTCTTTCATGGTCTTTGGCCAGCATCCATTTAAAGGATTTCCACTTTAAACCTTTTGCTGTATCAGGGGTGATGCCTACCATATCCGGCAGTACTGCAAGCTTTTTTATAGGCTGCTGCTGCTCTGCAAGGCGGCGCCCTTCTTCCCATTGCTGCTCGGCTTCGTCGAACGTGGCGTGCTGCTTCCACAATTTAAGTTTATTCATGCAGGAAAGTATACGGCAGCCTCCCTATTCAAGCAATTAGAATGGACAAATGGACTTTAAGAGATAGTTGCATAAGTCTGAGTGAGGCGCTTAAAACCCAAGTTGCGCCCCTAAATCACGCTTGAACATTGCCGAACTTGACAAGTGAAAGGATAAGTCCCGAAGAGCCAAGTCGTGACTTGGCCGAGGGGCTTAGCGTTTCAATTGGCAAGTGC
>JAEYWL010000108.1 GCA_023428915.1 Verrucomicrobiota bacterium | reverse complement strand
GTCCCGAAGAGCCAAGTCGTGACTTGGCCGAGGGGCTTAGCGTTTCAATTGGCAAGTGCAGGCCTGTTCAAGCGTGATTTAGGGGCGCAACTTGGGTTTTAAACCCGACCAGGTCTATTTTTACGGCCTTTCATGCGGTTTATGAATGGACAACGTATAAGTAGCGCCTTATTATTATTGTATATTAGTTGGTTGTGAATTATCATGTTATATCTTTAGTAATTAATATAAGGAATAAAATTATGACTGTAGCAGGCCTTACATATAGAGATAACCCTCTCATTAATCCCTTAAGCGATCTTCATACAATTGTGAAGAAAAATTGGGAAAGCGCCGGGGTAAAAGTTATTAATGGGTTTAATGAAAACAGAATCGAAAAAAATATCACATTGGGCACAGTTCGCGCGCGTACTTCTTTAATAGTGAAAGCCGCGTTTGGGTACCTTGCTTTAGGAGCAATGGCTTTTATAGGGCTGCTGCTTAATCCGCTGCTTTTAAGAATAGTCACGATGGCTAGAACTCAGCAGCGTGAACAGGCAATAGATGGTTTTGCCCTTAATCTCTTAAGTCAGTTAGTAAAAGAGAATCCAAGAACTACAACTAAAGTAATGGTTGCTATTGAGTATGGCAATACGAATTTTTATTGCAGCGAACTTGTTACTAAAGGGGCCAATGTAGAAACTGTGGTGGCTAAGTTGAAAGCTAAAGTCACTGAGGTGCTCAGTGAACAACCTCTCCATAAAACCGGCCGCATTAAGTGGACAAATATCCATCAAATTTCAAGAAACCAATTTAGACTTTCAAATGGCATGCAGTCTTTAGAATTTGCCGGTGGATCAGGTGCGGGCTTGGGCGGCATCCAAAGACCCCTAGAAAGGGCAGAAATAAATGAAGAGAGTTTCGGCATAGATTTAGTGAAAGGCCCCTTGCCTGAAAAGCTCTTCAATATTTTCGGATATCTCACTTCTGGCTATTCAAGAAGTGTTTAAATCGCCTCTTCCTATTCTTTCCTTGTGATTGTCGAGGCATTTTACTGTTAGTCGCATTAGAATGCCTTTTTGTGCAAATTTATTAGACGTCTATTCATCTATTTGTGTGCTGTGCATGCTCTTTGCCTTCAAACCCAAGTTGCGCCCCTAAATCACGCTTAAACAGGCCTGCACTTGCCAATTGAAACGCTAAGCCCCTCGGCCAAGCCACGACTTGGCTCTTCGGGACTTATCCTTTCACTTGTCAAGTTCGGCAATGTTCAAGCATGATTTAGGGGCGCAACTTGGATTTCAATTGCTGACATCCAGCAGAGTCTCGTTATTGTAATTTAATACCGTCGGCGGTTAAAAGAATTGTAGAAATTATTTTAATCTTTAAAGGTGGGAATAATGAAAACAATGGAAGCAAAAGAAAAACTTCTGTTGCAGGAATTTGAAAACTTTTTGATTCAGCGGGATCTCTTTGACAGACAGCTTCCTTCTTCAGACAAAAGTAAAACAATTGCGGTGGCCGATATTGCGGGCAGAAGGAAGGTTCAATTTTTTAATGGAAATACAGAGCTAACAACAGAAGTAGATAAAATGGTGCGCCTTGTATTTCGCATATTGATAGTGGCCGAGGATAGAAAACAGACTCTTTTTGCCTTTGTACATACCCCTCAAGGATTAGCTGGAGTGCCGAAGAATGAACAACCCATTGTTGTGCAAAAGCGCTTTTCTTTTTCGCTATCCCCTAAATATGCCGTTGCTGCCGGCTTATGGGATGATTTAGGAATTTTTTTAGCTGCGACGCAAAATTGTTTTTTAATAAATAGTGAAATTTTAAATACAACTAAAGCAGAAAGCGGCTTGAATGAGTGGAACGTAATACAGAATTGTACTCTTATTCATATTTGGACTTCCTTAGCAGGATTTATGCCAAAGAAGCCTGCAAAAAATTTTGCTGAGGTTCTCTGGCAGGAATTTGAGCAGTTTGCAACCGCTAAAGATCCTCATAATGAGCTCTGCGCTAACCCAAGAGTAAAAGCATGTGCCGGGAAGATATTCACAAGAATTGCAGCTTGTGAGACTAACGGCAGGCCTTGCACCTTTTTGCTAGGCCGCGATGTTTTCGATGTCCCAAAAGTTAATGAGATGGTTTTTATTAATGAAAATGGCTCATCCTTTTTGCCGCTCGATGATGCCAGCCTTAGGTTCTTGCTGCTGCATTTAGACGGCTTCCTGAAGTCGAAGGATTATCTGTTCGCTAAAAAACAGATTGCTTTTCCAACTCAGGAAGGTTTTGAAAAAAGATTCAAAGAGAACTATTGGCATGTCAGAATATCCCGAAGAACCTCTTGAAAAACGTCTTCCTTGACAGGATGAAGCATGGACTGGCAAATCTTTTAAATTATTTCCATATTACCTGCAGGGCGCAGCACTAGTCTTTTATGCATAAACCCCAGGTATCAGCGGCATATTTATTATCACATCATGTGTTGACAGGGTATTTTTCGGCTAGTAAAGTTACATTTTGAAAATCGAGGTGTTTGGCATGGATGATGAGCCTATAGAAAAGTTTTCAGAAATACCGGCTGATAGGCCTATTGATTGTTTCGAATGCAAGAAGCCTATTGCCGTCAGGTATACAGAAGTTGCGGCAGGCGTTATTACCCACACAATCATGTGTGCTGATTGCCCCCACTTGGAAAGAAGGCTGCAAGGTTTACCGGCGCTTGGAGAAGTAGAGGCGGCGTCTGCGCCAGCCGGCCTGTGCTGCGGCAATTGCGGCACTACGCTGGATGCTGTGCGCAAAGGCAATCTATTAGGCTGCATCGAATGCTACTCCGTATTTGAAGATGTAATTATCTCTGAGTTAATTGCTTCTAACCGCGTTTCTAAAATGAGCGCTACAGTTAAAAAAGGGGTGCCATTGCACATTGGCCGGGCTCCCGGAGAGATAAAGGAAATCAGCCCCTCCTTAAAGCTGCTTGCTTTGAACGAAGCGTTAAATGAGACTTTGCGCAGTGAAGACTATGAGCAAGCTGCCTGGTTGCGCGATCAGATTAAATCTTTAACGGATCAACAGGATGGAAAAAAGTAAGCTGCCGCTAGTGTCTAAAACAGCGCCATGGGGAAATAACCCTAATAAAATATGGTTGGCTTCAACAGTGTCGTTAAGCCGTAATATCGACCGCTTTAATTTTCCCAATAAACTTGGCGAAGAGAAAAAGAAGCAAATAATCACCTTAATAGGCGAGCCATTGCTCGGAAGTAATTTATTAGATAATCCGGTCTTGGTGAAAGCCGATGAGATGACGCCTTTGGATAAAGAGTTCCTCTATGAGCATTTCTTAACTAACCGCAGTTTTCATCAGGCTCATGGCGGCGAAGGGTTTGTTGTAGATGGCTCAGGTTGTTTTTTAGCTGCCTTAAATATGCGCGACCATCTCCTATTGCAGATGATCGATTGCCGTGAAGAGATCGAAGATACCTGGAATTTCCTGGTGAAAATCGAGACCTCGCTGGGTCAAAAAATCAGTTACGCTTTTAACTCGAAATTCGGTTTTTTAACTGCAGATCCTGCTGATGCAGGCACCGGGTTGACTGTTTCGATTTTTCTTCAGGTCACAGCTTTAATTCACCTGAATCGGCTAGAGGACTTTATCGATACCCATCGCGACGATGCGGTTTCAATTACCGGCCTGCAGGGCAAAGCAGGGGAAATGATCGGCGATCTGCTGACCATCCGCAATAATTATTCTCTGGGCTTAACTGAGGAAAATATTTTAACTTCCCTGCGTTCCTTTGCTACAAAAATCCATATGGCTGAAAAATCTGCACGCTCAGAGTTGCGGCAGAATGGCGCTCATGCCCATATTAAGGATATGGTTGGGCGCGCCTACGGCTTATTAGAGCACTCTTATCAAATGGAAACAATCGAGGCGCTAAATGCCATTAGCCTGCTTAAGCTAGGGGTTGAATTGGGGTGGGTTTCAGGCATTACAATGCCGGTTTTAAATGCCCTGTTTTTTCAGTGCCGCCGCGCGCATTTACTCTACCAATTAAATGAAGAGGCGCCGCAGCAAGAGCTTTTGCATAAAAGAGCAGAATATATTCATAAGGTATTACAGGAGGCTAAACTCCAAGTATAAAACTCGCATTTGGGCGGCAGATGGATGGGATTTCTTTAAATTACTACAGCACAAAGTTTTTAGGAACTTCGCTTCCTTGCTTTTTAGAGCCGATAGCTGCTGCGGGTTTCGGGCTATTGGGAAGTTATGTCGTTAGTTTGGCCGGTGCTGAATTGGGCCCAACTACAGCTATTACAATCGCTTTATTCACCCTGACTTTTTCCCACACCGTTATTAGCCGAACGAGTTCTGTGC
>JAEYWL010000104.1 GCA_023428915.1 Verrucomicrobiota bacterium | reverse complement strand
ATTATAGGTTCTATTATTGGAGTAGGGTCATTAAAAAATAAAAATTCTGCTGTACGCTGGGATATAGCCGGAAGCATTATTTGGGCCTGGATTATTACCATTCCTTTTTCAGGCATCCTTTCAGGTGTTATTTATTTACTTTATATCAAGACATTGAGGTGAATTATGGTGTCAAATAATCAGACAACAAGACAAGAAAGCGACAGCATGGGCACTGTCGAAGTGCCGAATGATAAATACTACGGTGCGCAAACATTCAGGTCCCTTCATAACTTCTCAATAGGCCACGATTTAATGCCGCATGCCCTGATTAGGGCATTCGGCATTTTAAAAAAAGCGGCAGCCGCAGTTAATGAGCAGTTAGGCAGGCTGCCGGCCGATAAAGCTGAGCAAATAAAACAGAGCGCTGATGAAGTGATTGCCGGAAAGCTTTACGAGCATTTTCCTTTGAGGATTTGGCAGACTGGCAGCGGTACGCAAACAAATATGAATGTAAATGAGGTGATCGCCAACCGCTCAATCGAGCGCATGGGAGGCAAATTGGGAGATAAACAACTTATCCACCCAAATGACCATGTCAATATGTCGCAGTCCTCTAACGACACTTTCCCTACTGCAATGCATATCGCCACTTCCCTGGAAATGCAAAAACTATTGGCTTCTGCACAGTATCTGCGCAATGAATTGCACAAAAAAGCTGAAGAATTTAAAGCCGTCATTAAAATTGGCAGAACCCATTTAATGGATGCCGTGCCGCTTACGCTTGGCCAAGAATTTTCCGGCTATGTCGCGCAGTTGGATATGGATATTCAAAGGATCGAAATGGCCATGCCTGGCATTTTAGAACTTCCTATTGGCGGCACTGCAGTCGGAACAGGATTAAATACTGTAAAAGGATTTTCTGAAAAAGTTTGTCAAGAGATAGCTGCAATGACACAGCTCCCTTTTATTCCAGCGAAAAATAAATTTGCCTACCTGGCGGCCAATGACGCTTTGGTGTTTGCCAGCGCAGCCCTGCGAACATTAGCTTGCTCCCTTATGAAGATCGGCAATGATGTGCGCTGGATGGGTTCCGGCCCCCGTTGCGGCTTAAGCGAGCTTATTTTACCGGCAAATGAACCTGGCTCTTCAATAATGCCAGGAAAAGTCAACCCCACGCAGTGTGAAGCGCTTTGCATGGTTAGCGTGCAAGTCATCGGCAATGATACGGCTATTGCGCTTGCAGGTTCGCAGGGCAACTTCGAATTGAATGTCTATAAGCCTGTAATTATTTTTAACATGCTGCATTCAATTGAAATCCTTACAGACAGTATGCATTCTTTTACAGAACATCTTGTTGTCGGCTTAAAACCTAACCTGGAACAAATACAAAAATATGTAGAGGGATCCTTGATGCTGGTAACAGCTTTAAGCCCCCATATAGGTTATGACAAGTCGGCCAAAATAGCCCACACAGCCTACGAAAAGAAACTCACCTTAAAGCAAGCCGGCATAGAGCTCGGATTTATTACCGCTGAAGACTTTGACAAGTGGGTGCGCCCCGAGGACATGCTAGGACCAAGTGAGAAATAGATCCTATTAAGTGTCTACGTGCCCGTGCCCGAAAAATTACTTCTGAAAATATTTATGTTATACAGAGGTATAATTCAGGCACGGGCACGAAATTATCTGCCGCTATCGCGATTCTTTGTCTTTATAAGCCATTGTACAAAGCATAGGCATTGCCAAGAGAAATGGCATGTTGCAGTTTAAAAGACAGATCAAAAAACTTGAAAAAAAACAAAAACACCTTGTAAATTCGAAGTGTTATCTCGAATTTACAAGGTATTTTAATGGATAGACCTTTTTATTTAGAAGAAATTACAAAACAATTCCATATACATTCTGCTTGTGCACTGCTCGGACCTCGCCAAGTTGGAAAAACCACTCTATCCAAAATGTTTGTTGAAAAACACCCAATGGAAGCGGTAAGACGTTTTGATCTTGAAAATCCTTTGGATTTAGCTAAATTAGAAAATCCATTGTTAGCTCTTTCAAAACCAGCTTCTGGGTTAATTGTCATTGATGAAATCCAATTACGTCCTGAGCTATTTCCCGTTTTGCGCGTCTTGATCGATGAAAATGAAAAAAGAAAGTTCTTAATTCTGGGGAGTGCTTCACGTGAACTCATTCATCAGTCTTCTGAAACGCTAGCGGGTCGTATTGGTTATTTAGAGCTTATGCCATTTTCTCAAGAAGAGGTAAATTTTAGCTCAAAATTGCTCTTAAGAGGGGGCTTTCCCCGGTCATTTTTAGCTTTGCGAGATGAAGATAGCATGCTTTGGCGACAGGCTTACATGACAACGTTTTTAGAACGAGATATCCCCAGTCTTGGCTTTCAAATCCCCCCGCAGCAGATGAGGCGATTTTGGTTGATGTTGGCGCATTACCATGGACAGATTTTCAATGCGAGTGAAATAGGACGGTCATTAGGTGCTTCTGACCACACTGTACGTAGATACTTAGACATCTTAGTGGGGACTTTTATTATCCGCCTTCTTTCTCCCTGGTATGAGAATTTGGGAAAGCGTCAGGTCAAATCGCCTAAAATCTATTTCAGAGATAGCGGAATTCTGAATGCATTGCTTGGCATAAGCACAGAACACGACCTCGATTTCCATCCCAAATTAGGTGCTATCTGGGAAGGCTTTGCCATTGAAGAAATCTGCCGTCAACTGCAAGTCAGGGCTGAGGACTGCTACTTTTGGAAAACGCAAGCAGGAGCTGAGCTAGATCTTTTTATCCTCAAAAATGGAAAAAGGTTAGGCTTTGAAATCAAGTATACGGATTATCCCAAAATCACAGCTTCCATGCGCATAGCTTTGCATGATCTTAAACTTGACCACCTCTTTATCATTTATCCAGGCAATGAAACTTTTTCCCTTGATAGTAAAATCACTGTTCAAGGGCTCGGCCGCCCTTTAGAGACTATTCTGTAAGCATCAATCTTTAGTTGTGTTTTTTGCTGTTGAGGTGATGCAGGAATTGCTGGTATTCGTGAGTGCCTCTAAGGCTATCCAGCCATTCATCATGGGCTAAGTCTTCAAGCGAGGGAAGAGAGCCTGCTTGTTCAGACTTTTCGAGGTAGTGTATGGCTGCAGTATGATTTCCAACCAGTGATTGCAGGCAGGCCATATTGTACAAAGCATAGGCATTGCCAAGAGAAATGGCGTGCTGCAGTTTTAGCTCAGCTTGATGATAAAGGGAGTGGGCTAAATGGGGGTGGGTTGGATCTAACATAAGCTGCGCCAAATGCAATAAGCACAATCCCCAATCATTCCAGGCCATTTCATCTTCCGGATCAGCAGCTACAGTTTCCTGAAATAGGTCAAGCGCTTTATAAAAATGCTCAAGTTCGCATGTAATCTCGCCTAAATGGGACAAGGCCAAGGCTAGGTTGTAGCGGGCATGTGTGAATTCAGGAAAAAGGCTGAGTGTTTGCGACAGGATTTGCACTGCCCGCTCATAATATCTTTCATCATCGAGAAAATCTCCTAGGAAATCATGCGCGCAGCCATAATGGTAAAGCCACTCAGGATCAATTGAGGCATTATCATCAGCATGCTGCTGCAAAGCTTCCTCGAATTTTTGCAGCGCTTCCTCTACATAGTGCTTTTCCCCGGTCAGCTCGCCGAGTTTCATAAGAGCTACGCCCCACTCGTTCCAAAATTGCGGCGGCATATCTTTGCTGCCGCTAAGCTCGGCTACTTTGCCAAAAAATTTTGCGGCTTTTTCCATGAGGGGCGCGTCTTGCTTTGCCTCTCCAAGAGCTAGATGGGAAACTGCTAAACCGTACCACAATAAAGGGTTTTTACTATTCAGCGACAAACCATACTGGTATTTCTCGATGGCTTGAACATGATAGCGCGACTCCTGAAAATAGCGGCCCAGCTCATTTAAACATTGTCCGTATATATGCCAATGGAGGGCATTTTCTGGATGGATTTTAAGGGCCAAGGTAATTTTCTGTTCTGCAAGCTTTAAATAGGTATAATTTTCTGTTTGAGAACCAATGCATAGTAAGTTTTCAGCCCATTTGCTGAGTATCTCACTATCCATTGGCTGTAAAGCATCAGCCTTTTCAAATTTCTCCAAAGACTTTTCTATTAAGTCAGATGTCTTTGTTACCTTGCCGGCCAAACTCAGTAATGATCCCCACTTCAACCAAAGATGGGGCGTCTTTTCATTCAGCTGCACAGCTGTTTGAAAAGATTGGTCTGAAAGCTTGAAAAATTCGTTATCTTCCGTCTCATCAAAGAGGGTTGCCAAGGTGCATGCAATATTGAACCAGCCTTCAAAAAACTCAGGAGCCTTTTCAATAGCTTTCTTGTAAATTTCAGCAGCTTCAAATAAAAATTCTATACGCGAGACCAGGCTGCCTAGATCTACAAGCGCACTTGCATAATCATTTAAAAATAGTGCTTGCTGGCACCCTTCTTGAGCCGCATTTTGGTATTTGCAGATTGCTTTGTAGTAGTCCCCCGCTTCACCTGAATTTTTTGCAATTAGATGCCAGCAGACACCCCAATGCCAATAAAACTCGGCATCTTGCAGATTAAGCTGCTGCCTAAGAGTTTCAGCAATGGCAAATTTTTCATCGGCCTGCAATAAATAACTTTGGTTTTTGGTATGAGTTGCAAGTGCGACTAAAATATTAGCCCAGCAACACCAGCCTTCATAACATCCATTGTCGATATCTACGGCTTGCTCCGCGTAGCGGCTGGCCTGCAAAAGATTTAAACCATTTAAATGCTGCTTAGAATATGCTTGAGCAATTTTTAATAAAACTTTAGGACTGCTGGGGGCAACTTTCAAAGCGAGATCGAAAGAGCTTTGAGCTCCTTCAGGAGTTTGCATTAAAGCATTTTCGCCTTGCATAGCAAACATTAAGGCTAATAGTTCCCGATCGGTGGTCGGCAACGCATTCCAAGTTTTAGCAGCTTTATATGGCTCTAAAAGTTCAAATGATTTAGCAGCAAAAATCTCCGGAATCGTTTTTAACGACCTGCCTTTTTTCATAACTATTTACCTAAAATAATGAAAGTTAACTGTTTTAGCATCATAACATAATTATTAAAAACAGTCATTAGCAAATAAAAGGATATTTATAAATTCTTTAAAGCCGCCTGCATAGAAGTCCAATCAAATAAAGGCTCTTGACAATGCCCTTCGTGACATATGTATACGGTAGTCTCCCCTTCTCTAACCGGATAATCTTCAAGATAAGGGAGCAGCCGCCTTAATCGCTGATCAGCTGCATGATTCCACACTACCTGTTTATGTGAAATAAAATGGGAATAAAGAAGGTGGCAAATTTCACTCTTAAGATCATTATCAGCATTTAAAGAAATGATAATTGTTGGAGATTGTTTATCGTAATAACGCTGCAAATTCATTACATGATAAACATAACCAGGCGCATAACTATCCAAATAACGTTTTACAGCCTTAAAAATATCTTCCGCCTGCTCTTTGTAGCTTAAGTTATTAGTGATACGGTATAACCTTAAAAGATTTTCACAATGCAAGGAATTGCCGGAGGGTTCAGCCCCATCCGCAAAATGGCTCTTACGTATAAGTATGCTCTCGTCGGAACCATCTGTTTGATAGAAAGCCCCCTCATCGGATTTGTATTGTTTTTGCAGGTAATCTGCAAGCTCGATAGCCCATTGCAGCCACTCGCTGCCGCAATCAGCTTCAAACAAGCTGATGCTAGCCCTGATAATCGCCGCATAATCTTCCAGTCCAGCCAAATATTGCGCCTGTCCATCTCGCCAACGCCGCAAGAGTTTGCCGTCTTTAAATAAATGGGCTTTAAGAAATTTTAACGAGTCTTCGGCAGCTTTAATGTATTTTGCAACCCCTAATACCGCTCCTGCATTTACCAAAGAATAAGCCATCAGTCCGTTCCAGGAAGCCAGCAGTTTATCATCTTTTAATGGGTGGATTCTATTTTCTCTCACTTTCCATAATAACTGGCGTTGCGCCTGAAATTTTTTTCCTAATTGAACAACGTCTTGGGCACGTTTTTCAGCAAATTCTTCAAGGTTTACCGGAGTATTTAAGATGCATTTGCCTTCAAAATTGCCCTCTGGAGTGATATCATAGAACTCGCAAAAAAGATTGCCCTCTTGCAATAAGTCCATGACCTCTTCATAAGACCAGATATAAAATTTCCCTTCATGCCCTTCGCTTTCGGAGTCTTCAGCTGAAAAGAAGCCCCCTTCCGCATGAGTGAGGTCGCGCAATACATAGCCGATAATCTCTTCGCATACTTCACGATATAAAGGTTTGTGAGTTAATTGAAAGGCTTCTATATAAGAAGTAATCAAGAGGGCGTTATCGTAGAGCATTTTTTCAAAATGCGGCACTAACCATTTTTCATCAACACTATAACGTGAAAAACCGCCGCCTAAATGATCGTAAATCCCGCCTCTATGCATCATATCGAGGGTTCGTTCGGCCAAAAAGAGGGCGCGGCTGTCGTGGGTTTTTGCCGAATAGCGCAAAAGGAAAGAACTTTGGTAGCCAATAGGGAATTTCGGGGCGCCTTTAATTCCCCCATACGCAGGGTCTGCCATTTTAAATAATAGCTCTGCCGCATCGACTACTTGCTGCTTGGCAGGCATGGAAGTCCCTTGCATGTAGTTGTTATCGCGGAAAACTTCAACAATTTTAGCCGCTTGCATCAATACCCTTTCCCGCTCATCCCCTTTCCATATTTCAGAGATGCGTGCGATTAATTCTTGCAATCCAACCAATCCCTGCTTATTGGATGGCGGCAAATAAGTGGCTGCAAAAAAAGGTTCCAAAGAGGGTGTTAAAATGACATTTAAAGGCCAGCCTGCAGCGCCGGCCATCATGCTCTGGGCAAATTCCATGTAGAGGTTGTCGACTTCCGGTAACTCTTCCCTGTCAACTTTAATATTGATAAACGCCTCATTTAAGAGCTGGGCAATTTCAAGATTCTCAAATGATTCCCTTTCCATTACATGGCACCAATGGCAGGTGGCATAGCCGATGGAAAGAAATATAGGCTTATCCTGAAGCTTAGCAGCTGAAAAAGCCTCATCACCCCATGGGTACCAATCAACTGGATTGTGTGCATGTTGCAATAAATAAGGGGACTTTTCGTGTATAAGGCGATTTGTGAATCTATTTTCGTCTGACATCTCTAGGCACCATGGATTTTTTTCTATAGAAGTTATCACTGTATACTTAAAAAAATTATTTAGCAAAAAAAGCTATTGGACTTTCTATATAATTATGCGTATTACAACGTAGTTAATTCAGTTTAAACCCGACTTGCTACCTCTAAGAGCTCGAATCTGACTCTTAGAAGGTAGCAAGTCTGGTTTTAACCACATTACTCTTGTATTTATATCTGTTAAAGGGTATCTGTAGATGAGTTTATTTGATTTTGGAGTTAATTTATGCCACTTATCCCCCTTCGTCCATTGCTTGATTTCGCTGCTAAAAAACAATTTGGTGTTTGTGCACTTAATGTTAACAATATGGAGCAAATACAGGCCATTTTAGAAGCCGCACGCCATACTCAAAGCCCTGTAATTATTCAAGCAAGCCGGGGCGCAAGGCAATATACAAATGATGCATTTTTACGCCATCTCATGCTGGCAGCGGCCGAGCTATACCCGGAAATTCCTATTGTCATGCATCAAGACCATGGCAATAGCCCGGAAACTTGCATTAGCGCCATTAAACAAGGCTTTACCAGTGTGATGATGGATGGCTCGCTTGAAGAAGATGGAAAAACTCCTGCAAGTTACGAATACAATGTCGCTGTTACCCGAGCTGTTGTCGATATCGCCCACGCCGTTGGTGTATCGGTGGAAGGAGAGCTTGGCTGTTTAGGCTCATTAGAGCATATGGGCGGCGAGCAAGAAGACGGCCACGGCGCGCAAGGCAAGCTGACTTTAGAACAGCTTTTAACAGATCCAGACCAAGCAGTCGACTTTGTAAAACGCACAGGCGTTGACGCCTTGGCAGTAGCAATTGGCACCAGCCACGGGGCCTATAAGTTTTCCAAAAAACCTACAGGCGATGTGCTCGCCATCGAAAGAATTGTTGAGATTCATAAAAAAATCCCCGATTGCCACCTAGTCATGCATGGCAGCAGCTCAGTGCCAAAAGAACTGGTCGATGCCATCAATACTTACGGCGGTTCTATACGCGAAACTTATGGAGTCCCGGTTGAAGAAATCCAAAGAGGGATTCAAGCAGGAGTGCGCAAAATTAACGTAGACACTGACAATCGCCTGGCTATGACCGCAGCTATACGCAAAGCTTTGGCAGAAGCGCCTCAGGAATTTGATCTGCGCTACTACATGAAACCTGCAAGAGCTGCCATGCAAAAAGTTTGCGAAGAGCGCATGCGGCAATTTGGCCAGGCAGGCTATGCCAAAGAAGTCCCATTCATCACTTTGGAGCAGATGGCCGTCGCTTATAAAAAAGGGCAATATGGGGAGAGCGCCAAACCCAGAACCATTAAAGAAATGCTGCAACTTAATTAATTCTTTTGCAAACGACTAGACGGAGTCCTTTATGAATAATAGTTATTTAGGAAGACAGCGGCAGCGAAAAACGGTTTTAATGCTAAGCGCCTTAAGTTTTATATTTTTATTGTTTTTTGCCGTATTTTTCCCTAATGCCAGCCCCAAAACAGAAGAAGATGCGCCTGTTCAAAAAGCTGAAATTGCAGTAGTAGTGCAACCTCCAGAACCTAATCACTACCATGAACTTTCGCGAAAAATTCAAAGCCTGGAAGAAGGGCTTGCAAGCAAGGAAGAGGAAGTTAGCAGCCTCTATAACCAAATTAAGGAAGAGCTCTCTATCAAAGAAGCAGAGATTGGCTTGCTGCAAGATGAGGCCAAAGAATTGGAGCATAGGCTTGCAGAGAAAGAAGAGCTGCTTGCAGCACAACATGCAGCCTTTGAAGCACTTCAAGAGCAATTAACTAGCCACAAAGTAGCTGCTGCTGATAGCGAAACTAATTACCAGAAAATCCTCGACTCCGTGCACAAAAAAAATACAGACTTAAAAAATCGCATGGAGGAGCTTGCCAAACGCAATTTAGTACTAGTAAATGCCGCCAGCATCAAAGAAACCTATCGCGATGAGTATGAGAAAGAAAAGCAAAAACGCCAGCATTCAGAAGAAATGGTGCAAAAGCTGATAGCTGTGCTTCAAGAGCAGAAAGCCACTTTGCTTAAGATCGAAGAATCCAGACAAGCCCTTGTTGCTGAGCTGGGGGACACCAAGCAAAATTTCCAGCAGTTAGCAAAAACAGTTGCCGGCAAGAAACCTGAGGCAGCAAATGGCAATCAGACACATACCGTGGCCCAAGGAGACACCCTTTCTTCAATTGCTGCAAGATACTATGGCTCTTCAAAAAGATGGAACGATATCTACGAAGCTAACCGCGATGTTATCCCCAACCAAAATAATCTAAAGCCAGGTACTATTTTGGCAATCCCGTGACAAGAATAACATTACTTTTTATAAGCATTTTTGAACAATTAAAGGGTTAAAATGAATACTAAGCGTTATATTTTTGCAGCTTTGGCTACGTTTGTGTTCGTATTTATTTACGGATGGCTAGTTCATGGTGTTTTGCTAATGGATTTTTACATGCAGTCCAAAGACGTGTGGCGCGATTTCAAAGAGATGGAAGACAACTTTCTTCTCACTTGTACCTATCAATTGGTTCTTTCGTTTTGGACGGCATTTGTCTTTACAAAACTTTTTCCTAGTGGTGGTTTTAACAATGGGATCACCATGGGTCTATATTTTGGTGTCTTTGCCGGCATTCTAACAGCTGCATGGTATCTATGGTTGCCAGTTCCTGCTCCATTAGGATTAGGTTGGTTTATCAGCGGTATTGGTGAAGGCCTAGGATCAGGTATAATCCTAGGGCTTATCTATAAGAAATCTTAGCCTAGATTTTAGCGCTTAATTCACACTTTAGCCTGATTGTTATTTTATGCCGCCCCTTCGAGACAGTTGCATAAGTCTGAGTGAGGCGCTTAAATGGACAATGGACCTTAATGACGCCATGGACCTTATAGACTTAATGGACTAAGCGCCAATTGTTTGTCGTAAATGTCTTCGGCGTCGTTAAGGTCCATAATGTCATTCAAGGGCGACAGAAACTAAACAATCAAGCAATTTTTCAGAGTTTTAGAGCTCTCTATGGTCTCTCTTAATGCCTCTTGTTCCCCTAAGCGTCTAATTCTAATTTTAGAATGCTATTCTATAATACCATTTAAATTAATAGTTAATTTTAAAATAAATATTGATAAATAAATTAATATAACATATAATTTTAATTAACATTAATTATTAGGTGTTATATGAATTTAATCTCTTCGTTTAAAAATAATTGCGAAAGAGTTCCTCTGCAAGAGACAGCCATCTCTTTAAAAAATGATCTATCTGAGATGCTAGTTAATTTTACTGCATTTGCCTGGAATACATTTAAAGAACAAGCACCAACAATACACAGCCACAAGCCATTAATGATAAATGTTTTAAGGCTTTCAGGTGCAGCTTGCTCAATAGCAATGATGGATAGTCCTAAAGATATGCTTACGGGTAGTTTAATTAGCTACTGCGTAGCTGATATTTTTTATAAAGTAGTAAAAATCGCTAATAATCAAATTGAGACGGAAAAAAAACAAACGTTGGAGGACCTTGCATTAAAAAAACAAAAACTTACATTAGAAAAACAAAAACTTACATTAGAAAAAATAATAAAATTAAGTGAAGATAATGAAAATCAAGCGATAATTTTTAACACAACTGATGACCACAATAATGCCTTTGCAATATCCGATACCTACCTTAAAACACTAGGAAAAATAGCTTTTGATTATCAACTAACAATAGTTGATGTGAATGAGATCGCTATTGTTAATAATTCAATAGATCTAAAATCTGAGCAAGGCATCCCAGCAAGCTTGATTATTTTTAGAATGCATGGCAGTTCAAACTCTATGGATGCTAATTCAACAGAAGTTTTAGCTAGTAGCTCAAAATCTATCCATAAGAAAAACGTAAAAGATAAAAAAATCGATATTGCCGACATTCATGATATTGCCGGCATTCATTTTAATAACCTAGCCGCAAATGCCATAATTGTTTTAGATTCATGCGCAACAGGCAAACAAAAATCTGAAGAAGCGCCTAACTTAGCCGATTGGATGGCAGTAAATGCTGGCCCCTTACGCACAGTTATAGCCCCAAAAGAAGTAATTAATGGCGACTGTTTTTTTTATGACACCAAAAAAGGTAAACATAAGTTCATTACTAGCTCCCTTGATGACGTTACTTATACAGTTGATTACAATACGGCTTTTCAGAAAGTAAAAACTTATTTGCGCAAGCAAGTGGGAGCTGCCATTACTGATCCCGACCGAATAAAAGCCCTAAGAAGAATTCTTACCCATATAAAATCAGTAAATAAAAGTTTTGCAAGAACTCTTAAGTCCCCAGAATTAGCATAATAAAAAAAACACCAATCTTTGGTTATCAAAGTAAGTTAAAACCGGGTTTAAGTATCTGAAAGGTATTGAGCTTCGAGTTCGCGATAGTTCACCTTGCCTGTACCCATCAAAGGGATTTCCTCAACTTGTTTAACCGCGGTAATCCTGACAAGATTGCCTATGCCTTCTTCGCGAATGGCTACATTGATGTCATCAACGGAGATAGGAAAGCGGCTAAAGAGCACAATTTTAGGCTTTTCATCCGGAATTTCCTTGGCACTGATAGCCAGCGCAGCTCCCTCCTCCGGGATTTCCCAGCCCTTCTTAATGGCGACTTTATGAATGGTGTCTTCAATGATAGCCAGGCTGATCATTTCCCCGCCAATTTTTATAAAGCGCTTTAAACGGCCGGAAATCGTAAGCCGATTTTTTTCATCCAGGAAGCCTAAATCACCTGTAATATACCATGACTTGCCATCAACCTCTAAGAATGGTGCGGCCACTCCCTTATTAAGATAGCCGGAGAACACATTAGGTCCTCTGGCCAGAATTAATCCTTGCTCGCCCAAAGCAAGTTTTTCATAGGTTTCCGGGTGAACAATTAGCAGTTCCACATTGTTAAGGGGGCGTCCTACGCCCTTGGGTTCTTGCTTGAACATATTCATAGTTAATACCGGCGAGCATTCTGTAATGCCGTACCCTTCGAGCAAGGTTCCGGTAAGTCCGGCGTTATCCATTAAAGTAAATAAGTCCGGCGGGGCCTTCTCTGCACCCGTGACCACGCATCTCAAAGTTTTAAGCTGGCCTGGCTCTGCAGCACGCAGCATGTTTTTCAAGAAAGTCGGGGCTCCTATCATTATGCTGGCTTTCCAGTGCTCGACACTTTTTGCCACGCGGCGTCCATCTGTAGGATCTGGAAAATAGGCGACACGCATCCCTGCAAGTATGCCTAGCGTGCCGCTCACAGTAAGTCCAAAAGAATGGAATGGGGGCAGGATTGAGAGGAGGATATCGTTTGAGTAGAGTTCAAACAACTCTAAAACAGCCCTTTGGTTGGAAAGCAAATTATAGTGGGAAAGGGGGACCCCTTTTGGCATATTCTCTGTACCGCTGGTAAATAAGTAGACAGCCGGCGCTTCCGGCTTAATATCTGCAGAACCAAAGTGCCGCAAGATTTTTTCAGTTGACTTTTTAGAGATTAAAAGGGCTTTAATCTTCTCTCTAACGCCTATTTCACGACGGAGGTCTTCAAGCATAATCAATTTAGACTCAAGCGGCGTTAAATCCACATTGACCAGGCGATCTAAAAACGCCCAGGAGGAAAGTACCGTTTTAAATTCCGTGAGTTCGCAAACAGATTGCAAGTGTTTAACACCTACAGTCCAGTTGATCATAACAGGAACCTTGCCGGCCAATTGGCAAGCAAAATAGGCTAGAATAGCAGCTACACTGGAGGGCAGGAGAATACCAATATATTGCCCCGGCATTTGCTTAATTTTTTCAGCTAAAATAATGGCTCTTAATTTCATATCGGCATAGGTTAACACACCTGAGCGGTCATCACCGCATGCTGCCGCCTTACCCATGGTTTTACAGCTATTTAAAAACGTTTCGGAAACTGTTTTTCCTTCTGCAATGTGGATGCGCTCTTCTTTAACAGGCTTATTCCAGTTGCCTAGATCTGCAGATTGCTCCGGCCGCTGCGGAATGAGTATTTTCTTATCTGCTATGCCCATAATGCGCAATACTGTCGTAATCTCATTAACAGGAATGCCTGTAATGTCGAATTCATCTTCGACATAGGCCAATACTTCAGCGACATCGAGGGAGTCCATACCCAAATCTAGAGAAATATCCATTTCAGGCTTTATGGATTCTTTTGGCCGCTCAGTCATTTCCGACAATTTTGTCAGAATCTTCTTTTGCACTTCAGGGCTTATCTGGGAGATATCAATTTTATCCGGTATGCTAATGCGGACTTTTTTCGTCTCAGGATATACTTCTTTCCAGCGGCTGAATGACACCAGATTTAAAGTTTCTCCAGGATATTCAGTTGTGGCCGGAGATAAGCCATCCGGGCGATTATACCAGTTTTCTAACCAACGGTTTAACTCTAAACGAGAGGCGTTGTAAGGAAAATCAGCAGGAGCAGGCACATACTCAACTGTGACTTTTCTTCGAGGCATGAAAAAGATGAAGTTTTTTAAGCAAGCTTTAATTCCAGTCATTAAAGCAGGAAAAAGCGGGGGCGTAACACCGGTAAAGGCTTTGGAGAGAGAACTTCCCCACAAACCGGTAGTCCTTACCAATACGACATTAGTTTCAGGCGCTTCTCGTAAAATACGGTGAACTCCTGAAGCTCCTCCAACAATTTCTTTCGCTGTTTCTTTGAGCTTCCCGGCTGGATAGATCAGGAAATTTTCACCATTCTTCAGCCCTTGGATAACATCAGTAAAAGCCTTTTCGCTGCGTTTACGCTTTAATAAATTGGAGGAAACTTCATTATTCGGGACAGGGATGGCATTAAGCCAGCTCATGATAAAGTGGACTCCTGGAGTGTAATACATGTATTCCACAATTAGATGGCGCAAAGGATACTTTTTCCAAATGCCAATTGTAACAGCAGTGGGATCAACAACTACGCAAGGATGGTTTGGAATAAATAAAACACCGCCGGGTTTGCTTAAATTCTGTTTATTGAGGTTCTCCACCCCTTTGAAAGAAATCTTATAACGGAACCATAAAAGAAAATGGGCAAACTTCAATACAATCCACTCAAATAAATTTTTCACAAATTTACTCCTAATTATCTACCTTAACTTTACAGGTTTAGAGCATTAAATCCCAGGAAAGAAATAATCAGGACGCCAAGAACACCAGGGATCTTAACGACATACCCTTTGTCGTTAAGGACCCTGGTGTTCTTGGCGTCCTTATATCTTGTTGAATTACATGATAAGCAGAGCAAATACGAAGGCGAACAATGAGAAAGACTCGATAATCCCGATAATGGCAAAGCATTTACCAAAAACACTGGGACGTTTTAAAGTTGCCTGTATGCCTGTAGCGCAAACTTTTCCCATATAAACTGCACTTAACATAATTGCTGTACCGGAAAAGAACGCGATTGCAATGCTTGTAACCGGGGAAAGAGTGCCTGCTTGTATGGCACGGCTCATAATTAACATAAGCAAGAAGCCGTAAATCACTTGTGATGATGGGGCAGCAGACATGCCGATAAATTTACCATGTCCTTCATCAACTCTTGCCATTGCCGCATGAGAGGCTGCTCCCGATATCCAGCAGCCAATGCTGCTGCCGATAATTGGCAAACCCAATGCCATCGCAGGTCCGATCATATTGATATCCATACTAGTTTCTCCTTTACTCTTTTGACCTTAATCGAAGGGGGTTGAATAACTTGCCGCCGCCTTCAAAGGAATAATGGTAGCTCTCCAGGAAATTAAGACGCAACCCGTGAATAATCCCACTCATTACTCCAATAACCATATTTAATGTATGCCCTAAAATGAGGACCACAATTGCAAATGCAAATGGCATAGCTGCGGTAAACTCATTGATTGTCGCAGCGACAATCGCGCCGGCTAAGCCGAGGGCATATAAACGCAAATAAGATAGCACATCAGCAAATAGCTGAATCACATGCATAATCTCCATGGCTCCCGTAAGTCCATGCGACACAATGGAAAGTATGAATGCCAGCACAAGACCTGCACCGATCATAATCAATCCCTGGCTTGCTGCTGTTTCAGGAGAAATGCCAAAAACAAAATTAGCTAATGTTATTGTGCCTAACATCGTCGGGAAGTAGAGATACGCCCCAATCAAGAATATAATCCAGCCTACCCCGCCCCAATTCCTGTCCAAGTAGCGCAGAATCGAAATAATGATGTGTATAATGCCCACAAATAACGAAAGTTCAAAAAGAATCGTTCTGGAAATGTTTTCTACAAGCTCGTGATACTCTTTGCCATGCTGTATCTTTACAGCTTTATTTAAAAATTCGTGCGGGTCAGTTATGCCTTTTGTCTCAGGGTATTTACTCACCCAATCTTGATACTCTTTATCTTGCAAAGCAATATGATAACCTACATATTTTTCATCCAGCCAGTTGAGTATGGAAAACTTCCTTAAAGGATTATTGGGGCTTACTTCAATGCCGAAAAAGGCATTGGTTAAAAAGCCCCACGCTATGCAGGCAATGCTCAAAATGGCCAATAACGTCAAGACCCGCTTTGTGGAATTCTTTTTGGGAAGCTTGTAATACAAATAAGCTGTCAAAGCCAAAAATATAATCCCATAGCCGCCATCGCCGATAATCATAGCGAAAAATAAAGAAAAGGCTCCAAGAACCCATAAAGAAGGATCTTTATCTTTATTTGAGGGGGTGTCATAAATATGCACCAGATCTTCTCCAGCGCGTGCAATCCCTTTATTTTCTAAATAAGTAGGGGCCATTTCCTCTGGTTCAGCTGCTATCTCTTCAAAATTGACATGCAGCTTAGCGGTTAGCTCTTTCAGAATAGTGATTTTGTCCTCCGGCGCCCACCCTTCAATGGCGAACATTTTGCCGTTAAGCTCGCGCATGGCCATATTTTCTGTTGCATGTAAAGTATGCTGATCGTATTTTTCCACAAGCGCTCTTACAAGAAAATCATGGTATTTTTGCAGTTTGCTTAAACGCACCTCAGAGGCATGTATATGTTTGTTCACTTCATCGCGTTTAGCAAGCAATTTATTGAGCGGAGTCTTTATAGGTACTTCTACGATTCGTTCGCTGCGGACCGGCTCTTCAGCAAAATGGGTATAATAATCAAGGCCATTCCCTGCAGTTATCCAAATTACAGAATCCTTTTGCAGAAAATCCAAATCAGCGTCTTGCTTGGTGTAAAAGAATTGAAACTTTTTTCCAGTTTCCTTCTCTACTTCGGCTAGGTCTTCCAGGCTAAAGTTACCAAAAGGTTCTGTAAGGGAGATCTCGCTATTTAAACGCTTTACCTCTTCTTTTCCTGTTGCAATCGCATCGGAGAGTTTAAGTATGTCTGTAACAATAGCATCAGCAGCTTCCAGGTCTTCCGCCTCAACTTGCTCAACAGGGGTAAGCGTGCGCAGGATTTTAATCCCTTGTATATACTTTTCCAATGACTCCGGAAGCTCTTTTGGATAGATTCCTTTGCTGTCTACAAAATGAATAATCCCCTCTTCCTGCGCTTGTGCAAAGAAAGCACCTATCTCTTTTTCAAGGCCTATGAATAAATATTTTTTAACATCTTTACGCATTCTGGCGACCTTATACTGCCGCTGCCCTTGCAGCGTGTTTTCGTTCTTCGATCTTAGTTTTCGCTACTTTTACCTGTCCTACTGCAGCCAACAATTGGTCGCCTAAAAAAACTTTAATTTTTTTGATATTTTCCTGCGCCCTTGGAATTAATACTTTCTCAAAAAGGTTCACGCGAATCGAAACTTGACGCAATTCATACTCTAAAGCCGCTTTTTTTTCGCGAGCCACCTCTATTTTCACAAAAGATTCCGCAAACTCCCGCAAGCCTATAATGACATAATCTACCCACGGCGGCGTATTGATTAAACTATAGTCCACTTCATCAAAAGTTATACTATCGAAATAGGGCACTTCAACACCTGCAATATTTTCATAGTGCCGCTTTACATCGACGACCTTAGCGATTTTGGCAGGATCTATTACTGTCCTGATTGGCAATAGGGAACTGTATTCTTCTGCACGGGCTTTTTGTTTGGCAAAATTTTCCTCCAAAGCCCCTATTTCCATACGCACTTCGTTTACTTCCAACTGTAAAAGTGCTTTTTTCAATTGCAGCGTGGGAAGATACTTCTGCAATTGCCCTAATTTATTCTGCTGGGAACGTAAAGCGTTTTTAGTGTATTTAATCTCAGCCATTAGCCTCCTCATCGGAACTTGGCCAATATTTATCCAATAATATCTGCTTGATGCCCACTTCATCTTTTCTGAAACACTCAGCCAAAGTTTTCCACCCTAAATTGAGAGCTTCTTCAAGTGAAAGGTTCACTTCAAGATTCATCATACGGTCTTCGAAAAGGTGTGAATAGTTCAATAGCTTTTCATCCCACTTAGAAAGCTTAAAACCCATAGACTGCCTTTCCCTGGCCTTTTTTGACTCGGCATAGAGGCGAATCATAGCGTTCGCTAAATCCCCATGATCTTCCCTCGTTACTTTGCCGATGACCAATTGCTTTAAACGCGACAAAGAACCAAAAGGATCAATACGTCCGCCATGTAAATACAGCTGCCCCTCTGTAATATAGCCGGTGTTATCCGGAATCGGGTGGGTGACATCATCCCCCGGCATTGTAGTCACACCTATTACAGTAATGGAACCGCTGCCTTGAATCTGCACAGCTTTTTCATATCTTGCCGCTAAATCTGAGTAAAGGGAGCCAGGATAACCGCGGTTAGATGGCACCTGATCCATAGTGATTGCAATTTCCTTAAGGGCATCAGCATAAGAAGTCATATCGGTGAGCAGCACAAGCACATTCAGATCGTTAATTGCGAATCTTTCGGCGCATGCCAAAGCCATATCAGGCACTAATAAGCATTCTACAGGGGGATCAATCGCTCGATGGACAAACATCACGGTTTTATTTATAGAACCGGCTTTTTCCGCATTGTCTATAAAGGACTGGTATTCTGCGAATGTCAATCCCATGCCTCCGATGATAACAACATCGGCATCGGTCTGGTTGGCAATACGCATTAAAAGAGCATTGTATGGCTCCCCTGGAATTGAAAAGATAGGAATCTTTTGAGATTTAACCAGGCAGTTAAACACGTCTATCATGGGAATATTCGTACGTACCATTTCAGTGGGAATAATCCGATTGACAGGATTAAAAGAAGGCCCGGCGATGTTAATCGACTCCCCTACAATATTTGGTCCGCCGTCTATTGGTGCGCCGGTACCATTCAAACGTCTGCCAAGAAGGTCTTTAGCAAAAACGGCTTGCATCTCATGGTTTAAGAAAGTCACCTTATCGCTAGTGGCAATACCGCGAGTACTCTGAAATACCTGCAGGGTCACCCTTGGCCCATCAATGCGTAAAACTGAGGCATACACGCTGCGGCCATCCTGAAGATCCACTCTTGCCAATTCGCCAAGGCTGACCCCTTCTGCCAACACAGTGATCAGATTGCCACGCATGTCTTCTATTTTGTCATAAACTGCTTTCATTGCTGCCTCAAGCGTTTTCCAATTGTTTTTCTATTTCAGCAAATGCCTTGCGGTACTCTTCTGAATCGAATGACATAAAGTTAAGGTTTTTAATTTGGTTTTGCAGGCTTAAAAAGTAGTGACGGGCATCATCATGCGTTTTGAAGTCAAACTTTTTATCGAATATGCGGTTGATAAGCATGAATAGCGGAATTTGCCTTTCTAATGGGCAATAGGCATCCTGCTTATCAAAGGAGTTTTGCTGCAGGTAGCTAAAGTCATACAGCTCTGCTTTAAGGTAAATAAGCATATCGCTTAATGCTGTGCCTTCTTCACCCACAACTTCCATGCGCTTTGCAATTTCACTGCCGGAACGTAAAATCCTTTCAGCCCTTCTTACGAGCTTTGCCCAGTCAGGCACCTTGGACTCAAGCTCTTTTTCAACACCATCGATAAATTTTGACCAGGAGATTAAAGGGTCTATTGCAGGATATCTTCTGGAGTCGGAACGTTCTTTGGAAAGACCTAAAAAGGCCCCAACAACTGAAAGCGTCGCTTGCGTTACAGGCTCTTCAAAGTTGCCGCCAGCTGGAGAAACCGCCCCTCCGATAGTCAATGAACCTGTTTTACCATTAGGCAATAATACGGCCCCGGAACGCTCGTAAAATTGTGCTATGCGGGAAGCTAAATAAGCCGGGAAAGCCTCCTCGCCAGGTATTTCTTCAAGCCTTCCAGAAATCTCGCGCAGCGCTTGCGCCCACCGTGAAGTGGAATCTGCCAGTAACAGCACGTCCAATCCCATCTGCCGGTAATATTCGGCTAAGGTGATTCCCATGTAAATTGAAGACTCTCGGGCTGCCACAGGCATTGATGAGGTGTTGCAGATAATTACGGTGCGCTTCATCAATGTTTCATGTGTATGCGGGTCTATCAAATGGGGAAATTCACGCAATAACTCCACCACTTCGCCAGCGCGTTCGCCGCAAGCGCAAACGATTACAATGTCAACCGATGAATATTTGGAGAGATGATGCTGCAGCACAGTTTTCCCGGCGCCAAACGGACCCGGGGTACAAAAGGTTCCCCCTTTCATAAGCGGAAACTGCGTATCAATGATGCGGCTTCCAGTACCCATCATTTTAGTTGGTTTAATTTTTTCACCTTCTAATAAAGCATTTTTTATAGGCCATTTTTGCACCATTGTAAAAGCGTGCTCATTGCCTTTCTCATCTTTTGCTTTTGCCACGACTGTATCAATATTATATGAACCTGGTTGAATTACCCAAGTAATCGTGTATGTGCCATATTTAGCGAAAGGCACCATGATTTGATGGCTAAAACGGTTCTCCAAGACATGTCCTAGAGAGTCGCCGCGGGCAACCTTCTGCCCTATTTTGGCTGACGGCTCGTAGTTCCATTTTCTATCGCGATCCAGAGGGGCCAAATATACACCCCGCGGCAAAAACAAGCCGGAAGTTTTTGCAACTTCCTCTAACGGATTTTGCAAACCGTCAAAAATAGACGAAAGCAAGCCTGGCCCAAGTTCGGCTTCTAAAAGATCGCCTTGAAACTTTACCGGGGTGCCCAATTCTACATCGCGCGTATCTTCAAACACCTGTATCTTGGCTTCATCACCTACAATTTCAATGACTTCAGCTTTTAGAAGAGTATCTTTCAATTCTACAAAAGACACTTCCCCTTGCCGAATACAGCCGTTGAATTTTACTTGGAGCAGGTTGCCAAAAGCTTTAACTACACGTCCTTCTGCCAGGTTGCTTTTTAAAGTAGGGCTTGTCATTTTAATTCCTTAAGTATTGTATCCACAATTGTTAGGCCATGTTGACGGTCTAAGCTTTGCCACCTTTCTATAAAAATTAGTTGTATATAATAACCCAAAATCCTATCAATGCTAAACTGCTGGCTTCCAACAGCTTCTTCAATAAAGTCAAAGCGAAATTTTGTTAAATCCTTATATAAAGCTGCCGGGTTTTCATAGTGTTGATTGAACTGCTCGACAATTTCCTCAAACCCCTCAGGGATCTCTAATGTCTTTGCGTCCCTCTGAGAATAAAGTTCCTCAATAAATTCATCATCGAGGTTTTGGTGTTTAAAATCTTTTGCCAAATCCCAATTCAGCTTTTTGGCACGCAAAACAGCAAGTATCAAACGCAATTTTTTTTCGAATAGCAAATATTGCTTAAGAAATCCTGATGTTTGATTTATTTCCTGATCAAAAAATAACGTCATTAATCCATAGATTCTTTTTTCCGGGTCTTTTATATGCTGCGTTTCTTCTATGTATTCGAACACATATTTGGGCAAACCTATCCCTGTCAACAGCGCCTCTTCAAGCTTATTCTTATCAAAGTGACCGTAAGGGTCCAATGGTTCGCCTTTCCAATAGTAGTTGATATTTTGAATATCCGAAAAGCGTCGAAAGACATTTACTTTTTCTTGATCTTTACCGGTAAGGTTAGCAGCTAACAATTCTTCCAGCTCTTCAAAGCCTAACTCAGGTTTTTTATCGAAATGCAGCTCGGGCAGCAAAGTGCCTAAATAGTAGTAGTTTGCCATGATCCACTTCCCTAGAATTAGGACATAGTCCCAAAGAGCAATTTGCGTAAATCTTTGCGGACATATTTCATGATCAAATCATGCAAGGTGGCATCCGTAATGTCCAGAGTCAGTCGTTTGTCTGCAACTTTTACCTGCACCCCTCCTAAGAAATCCCCAAGCTGCACACTCTGATTCTGCAGTTGCTCCAAGACCTCTTTTGCCAACATTTTGCTAATAGCGGCAGCAGGCACTGCTTTTGGTATGACAGCCGCCAAGTCTGAATTTATCCCATCCTTTCTTATGCCTTCCACTATGGCTTGAAGAAGTTCAGCAATTACCTCTTCCTTAGAAGACTCCTGAACAATTTGACGCTGCAACTCGGGACTAAATAGGGTTTTTTCAATTTCCTGACGAAGAGCCTCTAGAGCCTGCTTGGCAGATTGCTGCAGCATAGACTCAGAAACAGCCCGCTCTTGCTCAATTTTCGTTTTTCCTGTTT
Organism: Verrucomicrobiota bacterium; assembly: GCA_023428915.1. Classification (GTDB taxonomy): domain Bacteria; phylum Chlamydiota; class Chlamydiia; order Chlamydiales; family JAEYWL01; genus JAEYWL01. The sequence goes on along the minus strand of JAEYWL010000104.1, from coordinate 14,307 downwards.
GAATAATTTCAGCAGTTTGCCTGCGGGCATCTTTAAGTATTTTTTCCGCTTCTTTTTTGGCGTTTTCTATAATCTCCTCAGCCTCCTTTTGCGCAGGCTCGAGAGTTTCCTTACGCAAGGCGTCGCAAATCTTTTGAATCTTATCTTTTCCCATTTCCAATGCTTTGCTCATGCAGGCCTCCTAATAAACTAATAATAGTAAAATATCTTGGACAATAAAACGCAATTAATCAATTAGACTGCTTGCATAAATTTATTTGCTTAGTCCCTGTCCTAGATTTTTCGGGCACGGGCACGAACGGGCAGGAGCGCGGGTGAAGGGCAGGGGAAAATACATAACCACTCTATATTATTTGCTTTACAAAATTTCTTTTGGTATACCTTTTGCAGTTCAATTAGGAGGCATTATGATTCGGCTCGCTAACATATTTCTTATTCTTGGCGTTATACAAACCGGATGGCTTTTGGCAGAGCCGCTAAGCAGCGATACCATACAAAATGAATATACCAAAGCTCTCGAAGAACCGGGCGCTTTGCTATTTACACCTCCCGAAGGCTGGTCTGTTGCGGATCCAAGCCAGCTGCCGCCGCGGGTTAAAGTAATGGTCATCGGCAAGGGGGCGGCAAATTACCCGCCATCTATGAACTTAGGCATGGAACCTTATAAGGGCACAGTAAATGACTATCTAAAATCCGTTAAAGCTATTAATGACTCTCACGGCTCTGAGTGGAAAAACCTCGGCATGATCACTACGCAAGCAGGGAATGCAAGCCTTTCTCAAGTTGATATGACAACACAATGGGGCGATGTCAGGCTTATGCATGTCATTTTAAAAAAGGATGGCATCCTTTACGTACTTACAGCCGCCGCCTTAAAAAGCGAGTTTTCGACTTTTTACAAAGACTTTTTCGCCGCTTTTAGATCGGTAAGGTTTAATAAAGATGCCTTTAGCATGCTGGCTAGTTCAAGGCGCAAAAGCGAGCTTCAAAAAGCCGTTAAGACACTTCAAGATAACTGGCAAGCATACATACAGCAAAATAACGCTAGCGGCAATCTTGCTGCTGTTTTCCAGTCCGACCCCTTCTATCATGAGCAATGGCTTCCTTTTGTGCAAATGCTTGAAAAAGATTATTCAGATATGGGACCTGTTTGGAAGGATTATCTGCTAAATAAAACAAAAAACGACCTTCTATCCAGCGAGAAAAAAATTGCCTCTACAACTAGCTTGCAGTAATCTACTAACAAAAAGTGCACGTTTTATAAAAAATTATTTGCAGAAAATTTGTTTCTTGAATAATAAAGTAGGGAAGCAAGACATATTTTTTATTTATAAGGAGTTTGAGTGATGAAAATGTTTAAGAAACTGATAGGCTTAGCTGTAGCTGTTGCAATGCTAAGCACTTCTGCAGGCGCAAATGCACAAGACTTTTACTACGCTGGCGGCAATGGATATGAAGATTACAGACAGGCTCCAAGCCTAGCTCCTGCTATCGCCCTCGGTGCAATTGCTCTTGTTGCAATTATAGCTGTTGCGGTACAAAACTCTAGCAATGACCACGGTCACAGCCACTAAGAGTTTTTCTTAAAGAATGATTTGCAAAACATTTTTTAGGAGAGGAATTATTTTTCCTCTCCTTCTTTTTTTTCTACATTCCTGCCAAAAGAAAGAAATCTGCTGGAACTACTCCGAGGTTCTGGCAAAATATCCCATGTATGATACAGCTAGGCTGGTGCAGCCTAAAGCGCAATTCAACAACTCATTAAAAGCCGAATTTGTTTCAGGATCAGGCGGGCTTAGAACTTACTTTATCATCACTTCTTGCCCCCTTCTTGCCGACTGCGACCAGACAGTAGGAGTTCGTTACCGCATCAACGAAGAAGAATTTTTTACACGAGGCTATTTATTAGCCGGGGGGCAAAAAATCCTGCTTCAACCCGAAGACAGCCGCCGCATAATTGGGGCATTATTGCAGAATAACTGCATTGATGTTGCCATTGGCGATTACCGCTGCAAGCTCGAACCTTTGGATTTTTGCCTCGCCTACGAAAAACTGACAAACATATTGTAAAACCACTTTGCCTGAACTTAATGGACAAACGACATTATCGACCTTAACGACGCCAAGGACATTTACGACAAACAATTGGCGCTTAGTCCATTAAGTCCATAAGGTCCATGGAGTCATTAAGGTCCATTGTCCATATTAAGCGCCTAATTCGGATTTTAAGAATAATCTCTTATGAGCTTACGGCTAATCGTCAAGAATGAATTATATTCATCTTTCTCCTTTTGCTGTTATCTGTTACTATTATTGTAAAAAAATACTAAGGCTATTCAAATATGCAAAAAGGACAATTTCTAGAATTTAAGTGCACGAGTTGTAAAACACCTGTAGCTTTTTCAATTTTTGATTTCTCTATCGAAAAAGAGCATATTACTTGCAATTGCTGTAATAAAATTTATGTCTTTACAGATGAAAAGTTAGTGAGGCAATTAAAAAAGTTCGAGCTTCTCTGCAAACAAATTGTTGATTCTGAAGAAATACTTAGCAATACTTCAGTCGGTATCGATGTTGGAGAGCATCATATAAAAATTCCTTACAAACTTTTGTTGACAAGACTAAATTCTTGTTTAGAATTAAAAATTGGCAGCGAAAGTATTTATATAGATTTTCGCTTTGAACCTTTGACCCAAACCAATCGCGAGTAAGGAAGGAGGGCATATGGCCCAAGATAAACTCAGTCAACTCAAAGAACTTACCACAATTGTCATCGACACCGGCGACATCGATGCCATTAAGCAATACACTCCTATTGACGCGACAACCAACCCTTCCCTGCTTTTCAATGCCGCGCAAAAACCGCAATATAAGCACCTGGTGGAGGATGCGATTCAATATGGCAGAAAAATGGACGGGGATGCAAAACAACAAGCCAACCACATCATTGATAAATTGGCTGTAAATTTCGGGTGCGAGATTTTAAAAATAATTCCAGGCAGAGTGTCTACAGAAGTAGATGCCCGCCTGTCTTTTGATAAAGAAGCGACTATAAAAAAAGCATTAAAACTGCTTGCCTTATATGAGGAGCAAGGAATTGGCCGGGAACGCATTCTCATTAAAATTGCTTCCACATGGGAAGGTATTGAAGCTGCTAAAGAACTAAGTAAAGAGGGCGTAAATGTTAATATGACCCTTATTTTTTCCCTAATTCAGTCTATTGGGGCAGCTTTGGCAGGAGTTGCAATCGTTTCTCCATTTGTTGGACGCATTCTCGACTGGTACAAAAAAAACGAAAATAAGGAAAGTTATCCTGCCGATGAGGATCCTGGCGTGAAGTCGGTCACTCAGATTTATAATTACTTTAAAAAAATGGGCTTTAAGACCTCTGTTATGGGGGCAAGCTTTAGAAACATTGGTGAGATCCTCGAACTTGCAGGCTGCGACCTTTTAACGATTGCTCCTCAGCTTATGAAAGAGCTTCAAGAGGCTCAAGGCACAGTTGAACGAAAATTGGATCCGCAAAAGGCTAAGCAAAGCGCCATCCAAGAAATTTCCTACACTGAAAATACATTCCGCTGGCTGATGAATGAGGATGCAATGGCCACTGAAAAACTAGCCGAAGGCATTCGCAATTTTGCAAAAGATACAGTTAAACTAGAGAAATTCATCGAGACAGTTGTTTAGAGGGGAATACCCCTCTCATAAAACGTCGCTAAAAAGAAAATAATGGCAAAAAAGAAAAAAAAGAGTCTCAATAGTACCAAAGAAACCAAACTAAAAGAGAATTATTCCAGGGTTGTCGAACAGTTTGTTTCAGGAAGAGGGTATACTCCCTTATCATTTCATGAGCTTACGGAACGCTTAAGCTTTACACCGTTGCATTTTCCAATAATCAAAGAAGTATTGGAAGAACTAGTTCAAAAAGGGTTATTGGAGCTAATTAATGGCAGATACTCAGCCCTAAAATCCAATGCGCTGGTAGTTTCCGGGGTGCTGCGCGTGCACCCGCGCGGTTTTGGTTTTTTACAACCCAATCAAGCTGCAGAACTTACCCAGGATATATTTGTTCCCAAGCATTTAACTATGAATGCCGTTGATGGCGACCTTGTCGAAGTCCTTGTCAGCGATGTGGTCACGGAAAAAGGCCCTGAAGGGCGGGTCATCACTATTGTAGAGCGCTCCAGAACGCATATTGCCGGCATAATTAAACAGGTACATAACGAAGACGAATATTATGCCTACGTGCCTCTGCTAGGAAAAAACCGCACCGTAGCAGTCTCCAGCGACCACAAAGAGCCATTAAAAATTGGCGATCGCATTGTCATGAAGGTTGTAGATTGGGGCGGTAAAGACAGGGAAGCTACTTGCAAGCTCTCTCATTATCTCGGACATATCTCAGACCCTTCATGCGACATTAAAGCTGCCATTGAAGAATTTGAACTGCGCGCGGATTTTCCCAATAAGGTAATCAAGCAAGCTACTTCTTATGGAACGCGGGTAACCCCCAAGGATCTGGCTAACAGGGAAGATCTGCGGGAAATTGAATGTTTTACCATAGATCCGGATACAGCCAAAGACTACGATGACGCTCTCCATGTAATCAAAAAAAGAAATGGTTATGAACTTGGAGTGCATATCGCTGATGTTTCCCATTACGTAGTTAAAGGCTCCCCTCTTGATCATGAAGCCTCCCAGCGCTGCAACTCCACTTATTTTCCCGGATTTTGCCTGCCCATGCTCCCGTCTGTGCTTTCCGATAACTTGTGCAGCTTAAAACCCAAAGTGAATAGGCTTACAGTTTCCATTTTGATGAAGTTTAACAGGAAGGGCGAGCTTCTCAATTACCGCATTGCCCGCTCGGTTATCAAAAGCCGCAAAAGATTCACCTATCGCGAAGCCTTGGCCGTATTAGAGGGTAAAAAGAAAAGCCCCCACCTTAAGATGCTTCAGGATATGGTAGAGCTTACCCATTTATTGAAAGCGCAAAGATACCAAAGAGGCAGCATAGAATTTGCCCTGCCGGATCTTGTGGTAATAACAGATGAAAAGGGAGTGCCTACCAAGACTGATTATGTGCAGTACGACATTACTCACCAGCTAGTGGAAGAGTTTGCTCTTAAGGCTAATGAGGTAGTGGCTACCCATCTTACTCAACAAGGTAAAAATCTTACTTTCCGCGTCCATGACGAACCTGCGGAAGAGAATCTGCAAGACTTCGCTGTATTGGCGCGGGCTTTTGGCTTTGATGTGAAAGATAAGCCTTCTGCGAAAGATCTGCAGAAACTGTTCGACGAGGCTTTGGAAACCTCGTACGGCCCATATCTGGCAACAAGTTTTATTCGCAGGCTGCGCCTTGCCAGCTACTCCCCAGATAATATCGGGCATTATGGCCTGGCCCTTACCCATTACTGCCACTTTACAAGCCCTATAAGACGCTATGTCGACTTGGTTGTGCATCGCCTCCTTTTTGGCATGGATGACGACCTCGACGAAATTCAAATGATCTCTCAAAAATGCTCAGATCAAGAGAGAATCAGCGCCAAAGCAGAAGGGGCTGTAGTTTTATTAAAAAAACTGCGCTTGCTGGACGATATTAGAAAAAAAGACCCTTATCGCGAATACCCCGCTGTAGTCACCAAAGTAAAAAATTTCGGGTTTTATTTCGAAGTGATTGATTTCATGCTGGAAGGCTTCTTACATGTTTCTGAGCTTGAAAATGATTACTTTGTATTTGATGAAGGCGCTATGCAGCTTAAAGGCAGGCATACGGGCAAAATTCATATGCCTGGCAACCAGGTATTTGTCATGCTTAAGGATATTGATTTTATTTTATCAGAAACAAGCTGGTATTTAGTTCCTGAAGAAGCGCCGCGCGCGCGCCCAGCCAAGCAGAAACCTGACCGCGCTAAAGGTTCTCGCAAACACAAGCGAAAACGCTAAACCGCAAAATGGCCGCAATTCTTCCCCCTCATTATTATCACCACACGGATGTGTTGCATGTCAGCAGAGACCTTTTAGGAAAGTATCTGCTGACGCATTTAGATGGAGATATCACAGGGGGCATGATTATCGAAACAGAGGCCTATAGAGGCCCGGAAGATAAAGCATCGCATGCTTATAACAACAGGCGCACACCGCGCAACCAAGTAATGTATCAAGAAGGCGGTGTGGCTTATGTCTATTTTTGTTACGGCCTGCATAATATGTTTAACATCGTCACTAATAAGGCGGATATCCCCCATGCCGTATTAATCAGGGCCATCCTCCCTGCTGTCGGGATAGAAACCATGATTAAAAGGCGCCGGAAACAAAAGCTGGATAAAACTTTAACCTCCGGCCCTGGAGCTACTGCACAAGCCTTAGGTATTACCAGGGCGCTTAACGGCTCCAGCCTTACAGGGCCGCAAATCTGGCTGGAAGACCGAAATATCATCATTCCTGAAGAGGCAATTATTGCTTCTGAAAGAGTAGGTATTGACTATGCGGGAGAACATGCTAAACTATTATGGCGTTTCCGCATTCAACCTAGTGTATTAAAAAAAATTAATTTATGAAAAAATATTTTTTAACGGGAATTGTAATTTTACTGCCGTTAGCCCTAACTTTGGCCATTGTAGGGTTTATTGTAGGGCTATTAACAACGCCATTTTTAGGGCTTGTTGAACCGGTATTTGCAAAATACCATTATTTCGAACATGGCTTTCTGTTTCTTACAAGTGCGCAACTGCAGCATTATGTAGCTCAAGTTATAATCATAATAGGATTATTGTTTGCAACCCTGGGGCTTGGCGCAGTCACCCAATGGGTATTATTTCATTACCTGCTTAGATTGGGCGAATATGTTTTGCATCGCATCCCATTCATTAGCAGCATTTATAAAACCTCCCAGGACGTAATTAACACCATCTTTACTCCACAATCTAATGCGTTCAAAAAAGTGGTGCTCGTGAATTTTCCCAATCCCGATATGCAATGCATGGGTTTTATTACTTGCGACGACCTTTCAGGAATCAGCAATGAAGAAAATGTAGCAGTCTTTATACCGACTACCCCTAATCCAACTTCCGGATTTCTTGTCATGATTAAGCGCAAGGAAATCGTCCATTTGGAGATTAAAGTAGAAGAGGCGTTAAAGTACGTGATCTCATGCGGCGTTATTCTGCCTTCAAAACAACTAACCCCTGAACTGCTTCGAGAGTAGCCATGCAGACAAACGCAAAAGCGGCCTTAATTTTCTTAAAAGTGGACACTAAGCAGGCAAAGCTGACACGGATCTATGAGGCCATAAAATTTTTTTATTTTAAAAACAAAAAAATCATTTTATTTATGCCAAGCGCTGAAGCCGCCCAGCTGCTCGATAACACCTTGTGGCATATGTCTCCTGAAGATTTCATCCCTCATTCGATTCAATCCCAAAAGAATAGCGAACCTGTCTGCATCACAGAAACCCGGCTTAATTTAAATAATGCAGAAATTGCTTTTAATCTCTGCGAAACATGCCTGAAAACAGTAAACGACTTTGCCTATGTGTTTGAGCTGTTTGATTGCACACAGCCCCATCGAAAAGGGCTGTCTCAAAGAAAAATGGCCGACTACCAATCTCTGGGATTCAACCCTGCCATGCGCTAAAAAGCAATCCTAAAAACCCATAAATATGCCGCTGATAGAATCATTTATACCGTCCTCTTCGAGGCCTCAAGATTATTTAAACAATTAGGACATTTTTCACAGTTTCTATATGTCATCTGTGTTTTTCGGGGAGAATCTTTTTTAGATGCTCTTGCAGATATGTTTTTTGGGCTTGCAGATATGTTTTTTGGGCTTGCAGTTTGTTCAAGAGCAAAGCGATCTGCTTGCGCAGCCACTCTAGAAATAAACGCCAAAGTGATTTAACTTTATCAAGCACCCGGTCCCATGCTTCAAGCACAGCCCCTGCAGCTGAAGCCGCTATTTTTTTAAGCTTCTCATTAGCCCTGCGCAGGGCATCACCCATTTTTTTTGCCAGCTTCATGGCAGCTTTGAATGACTTATCGGCAAGGGCGGCGGCAGCCTGATAGGCAAATAAACTAAACTGCACAACAGGCTTAATCAGAGGTTGTATGATGGGCATGGCTATATCGACTGCCTTATCAAGCACTTTTACAGCATGTTCATGCAAAGCAGCCATCGCTTGCGATGCTGCTTCCATGACTTTATTTAGAGCTTCAGAAGCCTTGGCAGCCCCTTCTGCAGCTTTAGCAAACATTTTTTTCAATAATTCCGTGGACGGCTCCAAGACCCTTTTATTAAATATACTAAAGGGCAATGCGATGCCGCTTATAATTTGTTCTGTCTTTTCTTGAATGAATCCGCCGATTTCCCTGGCTCTTTCATGCAGGGATTCTTTGATGCTCTGCAGGTTTTTTTGCACGCTTTCCGCAGCGGTTGCGACCGGAGAGGCCAGTGTTTGCATCCCCTTAGCAAAGCCTGCAAACAGATTATTTATGTTATTAGCAATCAAGGCTGAATAAATGGCCGCCGGGCTATTATCTTCACGTTTTTGCGGCGTCTCCTGCTCAGCAAGCTGCTGAACCTCCATTTTTATGAGCTCTTCAGCTGACAATGCTTCTTCAGGCTGCACAAGTAATTGCAGCAATTCTTCCGCAGTCTTTTCTTCAGAGGCAGTCCCCACGCCAGCTTGCTGCTTTTGTACTTCACCAGCTTGCTGCTTTTGCGCTTCATTGGTATTTTTTTGCGCGTGCTGCTGCCCTACCCTATCTGCAGGATGGCTTTTTTGTTGATTTTTCTCTGCTGAAAGCTTATCTGTTTTTTTTTCTGTCTGCTCGGTAAGTTTGCCTTCCTTTTCAGCTTTCTCCCTGCCGAAACCCTTAAACTTAGGGAAGGTAAAATTAAATTTACCAAACATCTGCGAAAGCAGTTTATAGATCCCTTTTTGCTCAGCTTCTTCCCCATCTTTGAGCAGATCAAGCGCCTCTTCAATATCCAAATCCCCTTTTTCGAGAGCCTCTAAAACATCTTTTGAATATTGTTTTGCTGATCCCGCAGGTGCGGCATTACCGGATTCCTGGAAAGAATACATACTATCGGAATAATGCGGGGATAATTTATTATCTGGTAACATAATAAAATTATATTACTAAACCTGATAATTATCAAGTTAATTTTATTATTATACATATAAACTAAAATACTCGGGCACGGGTACGCACGGGCACGAGTTCTTTAAATTAAGCTCTATTTAGTTGCTAAAATATGGCATTCTCCTTACAATTATGCTGAAATTGAATTTCAGGAGTTGACAATGGTCAGAATCAGTAAACAAGGAAAAAGGCGCAATACCTCTCCACGCAAGACGCGCAAGCCTTCCGAGAAGACAGGTGCCCAAAAAGATAACCTACCTAAAGGCTTTAAAGAACACTCTAACGCAGTAGAGGGCGCTCTCTCTGGAGCAATTTTTATTCCAAAAATAAGGTAGAATCACTATGTCAAGACACCCAAGCTTCGGCAAATCTAGCAAAGCGACCAAAAAAAGAAATGTGCTTAAGAGATTCGAGCGCATTAACGTTTTAAAAAAACTAGGCCGTTGGAAAGAAGGACAGCAAACACGTATTACTGGCCTCCCCAAAACACCAGTCGTCTAAATCTATTTTGCGCCCGCTAGCTACAACTATTCCTAGCTGTAGCTAGAGCGGTTATTTATAAGGCCACCCTTGCAAGTTTCTATTTATAACCAACAGCAAGATCTCAATTTTTCAACAGATAACCTTCCCAGATTGGTTCAAGAAGTGCTCGCACTGGAAGGGGAATCCTGTGATGAAGTAGCCATTAATTTTGTGGATACAGAAACTATCTGCCGGCTGCACCAGGATTTTTTCCAGGACCCCTCCCCTACCGACTGCATTTCTTTTCCTTTAGATGATATTGAAACGCCGGGCTATCGAATGCTCGGGGAAATTTTCGTATGCCCTGAAACAGCTCTTCAATATGCGCAAGCCAATAATGTCGATCCTCGTCAAGAATTAACACTGTATGTAGTGCATGGCCTACTGCACTTGCTAGGTTATGACGATATTGAAAAAAAAGATCGGCTAGCGATGAGAAAAGCTGAAAAAAAACATATGGAACATTTAGTATCACTAGATCTATGTTTATAAAAAACTTCGGGCCTGTGCCCCATCCTAAAGGCAGCAAGTCGGGTTTTAAGTAGTTAATGCAAAGCATTTAAAACTTATCTTAATCTCAATCTTGATCATAATCTTAATCTTTCTTTTCACGCATTCGTTCGCTGAGTTTAGCACGTATCAATCCGGTCAACATCGAAACAATCTCTATATCTCCATCAATCTTCTTTTTGGCAACAAGAACATCTTTAAAAAGTTTAGGAAAAAGAAGATTAAGATTATGATCAAGATTAAGATCTTTAAAGTTATGAGTAATACAATGCACACGCACGCGGGCACGGGCATGGGTTAATTCCAGGAGAGCGTTCTTGAATTTAGCAGTCACACTAGCAACTTCCCTATTTTTTTTATTGGGCACATTTTTGCTGACCACTGTGAGCAGTGCTTTTCGCCGCATGCATAAGCGTGAAACCAAGAGGCAGCTAAAATCGCTTGGCAAACTCTTTTTCTATCGCAATATCCATCACTATTTTTTTCCGGCGCATGAGTTTGAAGGCATTTTCTTTGTTACGATTTGCGCCCAAAATATTACCCGCTTTGGCTATGGCGCAACAGGTTTATTGGTGTTGCTTACACTGGGCTTGATTCCCTGCCCTTTTTTTCCTCAAAATCAAGTCGCATGGTCTGGCGCCATCGTTATTATTCTAATTTTTGTAGTCCTTTCTTTTTTAATCGGCGAAATATTTCCCCGCTTTTTAGGTAATCGCTATCCGGAAATCGCTCTTAAAATTGCAGCTCCAATTGCTTCTGTATTTATGCTGATCGCTTTTCCCATTGCCGCCTTGTTCATTAAGTTGGCCAAAACCCTCTGGCATACGGTATACTTCGACACCCTCCATGAGCCGCAAGGCCAAGTCAAGCAGGAAATTATTGAAATGATCCAAGACGCTGACGTGGGCGTAAATCTCGATGCCATCGATAAGCAGCTTATTGAATCAGTAATGGCATTTAGAGAACGCATTGCACGGGAAGTGATGGTGCCGCGGGTCAAAGTCTTTAGTCTTTCTGCGGATCTGTCAATTAAAGAAGCTGCAAAAATTTTAGAAAGCGAGGGCTATAGCAGAACCCCGGTATATCGCAACACTGTGGATAATATTATTGGTGTCCTTATGTATAAAGACATCATGCGAAAATACAGAGAGTTTGAAGAGAATGGAAAAAAAGAGATCCTGGAAGCTTCCATTGATACTATATTAAAAGGAGTATTATATACGCCTGAAACTAAGAAGATCTCCCAACTGCTTCAGGAATTTAGAAAAAAACAAGTGCACCTTGCAATAGTGGTTGATGAATACGGCGGAACAGAGGGTATTGTGACTATTGAAGATATACTTGAAGAAATCGTCGGGGATATTGAAGATGAATATGATGAGGAAAGCGATCTTATTACTCCCGAGTCCGATGGCAGCTGGCTTGTCGATGCGCGTACAAATATTAATGATATCGAGGAAGAACTCGGTTTAAAAATCCCGCAAGAAGGAGATTTTGATACAATTGGCGGCTATATCTATCATAGGGCTGGGACTATACCGTCTCGCGGCTTTTCCATCTATCACGATGATTTCAAGCTAGAAGTCGTAAAATCCAATGAACGCGGCATCGAAAAAGTGAGAATTACTCCTATCGAGCCGCCTGAGAAAAGTAATCCACATTAGCCATAGATTCTTTTTCCCTTATGACCTATGATTCAATAAGGTGATTATCCTCTGCTACACTAATAATCTATAGAGTTTCAGCGTTATGATTTTGGACCAATTGCTTATTATTTCTCTTTCCCTGCTTCTCGGTTTTTTTGTTGGCTTAGGCCTCCTTTGGGGATATTACACTTATCGCTTCAAAGGCTGGAAAATGTTAGGCCAGGAAATCATCATTAAAGCCGAAAAAGAAGCAGAAACTATAAAAAAGCAGCATGAGTTGCAAGCCAGGCAGCAGCAAGCACAGCAACAGAAAGAGCTAGAAACACTCTGGCATCATGAAAGAAAAAAAACGCAGCAAGAAGAAGAGCGCCTAAAACAAAAGGAAGACCGTTTAGAGTCCCGCATGATCCTTGTTGAAAAGAAAGTGGTTGATCTGGAAAAACGCGAAGCGTTGCTGCTGGCAAAAAGATGCGAGTTGGAAGAATTAAAAAAAGAGACAGCAACCCTTAAAGAAAATTTACTGGTGCAATTAGAAAAGGCTTCAGGCTTAAGCAGCACCGAAGCGCGCAATGAATTATTGGCCAAAATAGCTAATGACATTAAAAATGAAACGGCAAATTTAACAAGACGTTTAAAAAAAGAAGCGGAGGAAGAAGCCGACAGGCTGGCAAGCAGCATCATTGCCACAGCCATTAACCGTTTAAGTGTGAGCTGCGTTTCGGAAGCTACTGTTACCACAGTCTCAATTCCCAATGAAGAAATGAAGGGCCGGATTATTGGTCGCGAGGGAAGAAATATCAGGGCGTTTGAGAGGCTGACTGGCGTTAATTTTATCATCGATGACACTCCTGGAGCTGTGGTATTATCCGGTTTCGATCCCATAAGAAAGCAAGTGGCAAAACTGGCCCTTAACGAATTGCTGCTTGATGGCAGAATCCATCCCACACGCATAGAAGAAGCTGTGGACAAAGCCAATATCCTTATTCAAAAGCAGATCAAAGCCCATGGTGAAGATGCCGCATTGCGCGCAGGGGCCATGAATCTGCACCCTGAGCTCATAAATCTACTCGGCAAATTGAAGTTCCGCTATAGCTTTGGACAAAATGTCTTGGATCACTCGCTTGAAGTCTCTCACTTATTGGGAATTATGGCTGCTGAATTGAATCTGGATATAGCATTGGCTAAACGGATTGGCCTTTTGCATGACATTGGCAAAGCTTTATCTCATGATGTGGAAGGCTCCCATGCCATTATTGGACATGACCTCGCCATTAAATACGGCGAATCCAAGCTGGTTGCCAATGGCATCGGCTCCCACCACGACGAAATGGCTCCTATTACAATTGAAGGAATGCTCTGCAGCTCAGCTGACAGGATTTCCGCCTCCCGCCCCGGCGCTCGTATTGAAGCCGTAGAGGAATACATTAAACGGCTTAAGAAAATGGAAGACCTGGCCTATGAGTTTCCAGGCATAGAGCGCGCTTATGCGCTGCAAGCAGGCCGGGAAATTCGCATAGCCGTAATTCCGGAAATGATCGACGACGACGGCATTGTTCACCTCGCAAGGGATTTGACAAAACGCATCGAGAGCGAGCTCACTTACGCCGGAAAAATCAAGGTTACCGTCATCCGCGAAAAAAGAGTCGTTGAGTACGCCGTCTGACATAAAGCCTCAATTATGCGCTTTAAAAGGACAATAGACCTTAAGAGGCTATAAAAAATGGCTTGATTGTTTAGTTTCTACCGCCCCTGCATGACTCTGAGATCGTTTTTCGTCTTTATACCAAGCCTTACGGCCCGGTCCAGGCACTGCCTGGCTTCTTCGAGACCTCTGGGCCGGCAGAAATTATTCAATTTGCGTCATTTTTCACAGCCTCTAAGAAATGATTCCTAAAATCTCAATATTTATCTATGGCTTATCAGCATTTGCCACGAGGTTCCAAAAGACGCGGTTGCAAGCGTCCTCATCATTTTGGGTTGGTGGCACCCGAGCGCCTATTTTGGCCAGCTGTTGCAGATGGCCGCAAACTTTCTGGAAACTAATGTCTGGAGATTGTTTGAGCCAGCTTCCCCAGCGAACACCAAACCCTGCCGCAAGTTCGTGCGCTTCCCGCTCTAATTCATTATAAAAATCAGCATCTTTTACCCAGGCGAGATCGATGGGCTTCAGCTCAGGCAAGTTGGCCACAGAGCTTTCGCCGATTTCGTGAAGGGTAACTTTTATATGCAACTGTAAACAGGGTGGTAAAGTTGTTAAAACGCCATAAGCATATGCGGGATGAATGTATACTATTCTAGTTTCTCCCTCTATCATGCCTTGAATCCCATGCGCAAAACCTGAAATAGTATGCGAAGGCTTCAGCCAGTATTTATGTTTTGCAGTCAAAACATTTCCAAATCCATCTTCAATAACGTAGCTGACAAGCGCCTTATCTTGCTGTTTAAGAATGTCGCCTTTACCTGCTCGAACTTGTGCGTAATACAAA
>JAEYWL010000060.1 GCA_023428915.1 Verrucomicrobiota bacterium | reverse complement strand
CTCTTGGGGAAGTTATTATGGTTATTTTAGATGAACATTGGATACTGGCTTCAGCCTGGAGTTCTTTTCATATATTTCATGCCATTGCTTACACAAGCTGCGAGGCAATCTATTGGGTCAATTGCCTGCGCCTCTTCAAAGTTAACTCCGCTAGAGAAGATCAAATGTTTCTGCTTGCCCGCGAACACAAGGCCTAGAACATGAAATGGCAAGCCGCACTTGATACAAAGTTCTTTGAAATTGTAAAGACACCCTTTTACAACCCAGACGGGTCATTTTACAGCTTTCACTATTACATCTTTGCCTATAAAGATAGTAAATGCACGCACATTTATCTGCAGGAATCATTCAAACTTGCCCTGTTGTGCGCCTTAAAAGACTTGGCAGTTCCAAAAGAGGCTTGGATAAAAGTTAAAAACTAATCCAATTCAAGCACCTGAAGACCTGCAGGTGCTTGAAACCCAAGTTGTCCCCTTTTATTTCCATTTATTGCTAGGACATTCAGGATTTTGGCATTTCTGCCCATACTCCCACCAGTGAAAGCAATAGGGACATTTCCATTTTTTTTCATAAGCCGTTTCAGTCTTAGTAATGTCATTTTCAAAAAAGTACATCCCCGCTTGATCTGAGTAGATGGCATTGGTTTCAATCAGATTATCACCTTGATGAACATAAATGGTGTTGTCGCTGATTTCTAATTCATGAACGTTGAAATAAATCTTCGCTTGCTGCTTTTGATACAGCTGCAAGGCCGATAAATCGGCAAATGAATAAAGGCAAACTAGAAATAGCAATCCTTGCAATTTCCTAAAAAAATATTTCATAATACTCCTCCTTAATCTGTAAAAAGGTTAAATCAAACTCAAAATTCTTAAACACGAGACCAGCAGAATGGTGCAGCCGGCAGCTAATGCAATGATCATGTAGTGCATAGTTTCTCCTGCATTCTTCTAAGAAATTTATTCAAGCAATTACAGAGACAAAACCAACAAAAACAACTTTAAACACTATTCTGAGGGCGTATATTTACACCTCATGAAATTGAGGTGCATGAATCTAGTGGATCGCGAAAAATTCCGCAAGAACTTATTAAACTTTTTTTTAAATCATGCGAAATAGACTCAAAGAATAATTTGGAGTGCGGTCAACAAGTACTTGTTTATCTTTAGATGTTAGAACTCCAAGCCGATTGGAGTGCTCCAAACAACTTTTAAAAGGAAAAGAAGTCCTAGTAACGGTATGTTGACAATATTAGACTCTTGCAGAGGCTGTGAACAATTAACAGTTTACAGACGCTTTCGACAGCCTCTTAATGGTAAATGAACTAGAGGCGCGGCAGCGCTGGCAGTAGTTAACCCGTGTGAAAAATAAGCCCGAAATAAAATCAATTACTATCCGGATAGAATTTTTGCAGCGCTTTTAACCTATTCAAATAGTCATCGATTAAACTTGTATCCCATGTGAGATATAAAACAGCACTGTCTTTATCTTTGGACGAAACCGTCAATTTGGCCTGTCCTCCCTGCCGGGTAACTGCTAAAGGTAATTATTCCCATTGATTTTGCGAACTTCCTCGCCCATTACACGCATAAACTGAATGGAAGGAGCCTCAGCTTCACTTGAATAGGCGCTATAGGCATAAAGCATAAAGAAGCATGTTATCAACTTATAGAGGTTCATTGTAAATCCATGTAAAAGAGATCTTAATTACTTTATTGCGATTTGTTTTTGCCTTGAAGCCGCTTCTTCAAAAACCGTATCCCAAAATCTAAGGATTAGTCATTTCTAGTCTTATTGCCAGACCTATAATCACCAGGGAAGACGGCTACTAAATGCCCTTGTTTCCACAAAGCCACTAATCCTTTGTTATTGAAACGTCCGAATGCCCGGCAACCCATCGCAAAAATATTCACTTCCATATAAATGAAGAGCAATGCGCGGATGAGCTGTACAGGAATCAATTTCCCTAAGATTATAATCGCCGGGATATTATAAAAAACCAATGCTGCAATTAAAGCTGCCAATACCGTAAAGAGGCAAATAGCTAGAGGCTGTTTAATGCTTTTTGAAACAAATTCTATGATGCGATAAAGCGGTTTAAGCACTTGCGACCCAAACTTTTCGCTAACGCTCATCTCATATGAAACAGCCTCATCCTTTTCTGAAAGCAACTTTCCTGCAAAAGCAAAGAAAAAACCCTCTCTCCAAGACCATTTATCCATTAGCGCTAGAACCCATAGATTTGTAGTAATCCAGCAGCTTTTGGTTAGTAAAGCGGCCAAAAGCCCTGATACCAACACCTAAAATAGTGGCTTCTGAAAGAACCCAAAGGCAAAAGCGGACATAACTCCAATTAATGTGGTCAACAAACCACTGCCAGGTATTTGAAAGAATGCGCCAAGTGTCTGATGGATAGAACAAAAGTGAAGTGAGGATCATGGCAAATCCAGTTAAGTATACTGTGATAAAACGAGGGTCATAAAACAACTTAAGAAAATGGTCTTTAAACTCATATGCAAACCATGAAAGCCTGTCTCCAAACTTCTCTATCTTATTTAAAGGAGTACTTTCTCTTATACCTTGAGCCTCTTTGCGTAATGCAAAGCGCAAGTTACTCTTAAAACGTCCTTCAGCCATTTTTCACCTTAAATTATGGTCTATACTCATTGAAACCCATCTAAAAGTTCCATTTTACGCCATGCAACCTAATGCATCCTTCAATATTAGTCTAATGTTTTTAAATGTTTGCTTTATTTTCTTCCTTTAAGTAAAACCTGCATGCTGATTGCAATTTTAATAGTTTGGGAATTTTAGATGATCAGATAGGTTTTACCTCACAGCGTACCTAGGATTAGAAAATCCACAGAACTAGTTATGCTTGCTATTAGATAAAAAAGGGGGGAGAGCTTTTCAATTGGTGTGAAGGAATATTTCTTCATCTAATTAGAACAGCAAAAACAAACAATTTAGCTGGAGAAGTTATGAAAAAAATACTTTTCATTTTGGCAATGATGTTTGCATGTCATATTCATGCAAGCGGCGCTCAACCTTTACAAAACCAAACAAAAATTAGCGCGCATAACCCGCTGTTAGTAGAGGTTATATTGACTCTCCCTTTTGAAAATCTTATCATTAATCAAGAAGGAATAGAGGTAAACTATGAAGGAAATCTATTAACAGTTCAATCTCTTGAGAGAAGTGGAGCGTTATGGCTTGTAAGAGCAGGCAATTACTGTCCTAATGGCCATAGGGTGGTTTGCCGGTGCGGTGGATGCGCTATTTCAAGCTGCGCTTACTGCTGTAGTTGTTATAGCGATTATAAATAATCGTATAGCCTCTCTTTTTCTAAGAGACAAAGAGAGGTTTTTTTATTACTAAAATGAAACGAAAAATGCTATGAAAACAATCCTGCAGATTATATTATGTTCGCTTGCATTCCCTCTCTACAGCACACCTGCAACCATTAATGACCCCTCTGACTATCAAGTTTTAGATCGATTCTTTCGGAAAATGGTTCAAGATGAAGCCTTTGGTTATGTTTTAGAAGGAAAGAAGCCGCTTTCAGCTCTAAATATTTATCCAAACACCTGCTTAAGGTTGCCCCATTCTTGTTTTTTTCAATGGAATGTTTTAGCTGAGGAAGCTATTAAAAAATGGAAACAGTTGGCTCCCATGCAAAAAAACACTGTTTTCAAAATAACCAAAGTATTCGATCGTAAATTTGGAGGGTTCTACCATGAATTATTATTTATCAATCGCGATAAATTAAAAGATACTCTTGAAGACAATCTCGATCTGTTTCGTATACTTCTTGGACCAACATTAGATACTACTTCATTGACCGAGCTTATTGCTGATTCACCTCAACCCCTTGACACCATCATAAAAAGCAATAATGCTCTAATGGGGATATTATTAGGGTATGGCACGCACAATAGTTTGATGGGCGGACGCTTGGAAGAAATAGAAGGGGCGCAAGGGACTTTTGATTCACCGCCTTTTTCCGATGCATTATCTCAAAAAGCCCGTGAGGAGGTCGATTGGGGGCTGCAAAATTATTTTCTTTCATACATTGCATCGGCTAATTATTCTATGTTAGAAAAATACGTTGTCCAACCGGGATCAGGCTGCATTACACTGCAAGAAGAAAGAAAAAAAATTACGGCTCAAAAAGAAGAAGTGCCAGTAATCCTATTAAAGGAAAAGCCCGCCTTTATTTTTGGGGCCTATAAAAATCCTCATAACAAGTGCCTATTTGAAGAAGCACAAATCTCCCAAAAAAGCATTCAAACTCTGCTATCAAAATCTGATTTACTGGAATACATTTTAGAAAAAATTACCGGAGAAAAACCAATCGTTAGCCAAGCTGCTACTTTAAAGCAAACAACGCATCTTGCCGTAAATGGGGATGTAGAAGAAGCTGTAGCAAACATTGTGGGGCAGTGGTTACAAGAATTTGATAAAGAAGTGATGTCAAAGTTTGTTGAGGCTTTTGTTCGTTGTGAAGCAACTGATAATCTTAAACCAAAAGTTAGAATAAGCTCAGGGGTCTTAGCTGGATTAAAACTGGCCCGATCGAACCTGCAGATTGCAGACGAACAGATTCTCTCTTACTCGAAAACAGAGAAATTAATAGAGATAGTACCTCAAGGCCTTTACTTTGAAGATCTCAAAATAGGGTCAGGAAAGCACCTTGATTCAGTCTCTGATATCCTATTGAGTTATGTTATCGAGGATGGATTGGGCAATACTTTATCGGCTCGTCACAATTGTTGGATAGATCTTTCTCAAACCATACCGGCATTTACAAACGGAATGAAAGGAATGCAAGAAGAAGGGGTTCGCAAAATTTACATTCACCCTAAATACGGCTACGGGGCATTGACCACGCTTTCTCCCTGCACAATTCTGATTGCTAAAGTAACACTTCATAAAATAAGTGATGAAACAAAAGGCTTCTTACCCCCTCTTACGCCAATTACTCTCGATTGGATAAATGATCCAAAGTTTTTTGAAGAGGTTCGAGAAGCCAGCTTACAAGATGCGGCTTATTTGGGTTACCTCTGGGGAACCTGGTTAAGTAAAAGTTCAGATATGCACTTTGAGAAACTTTGCGATCAGCTTATACGACTTTCGGCAAATCAAGAATTTAAACCGCCATCAAATGAAATGCTGCAACTTAGTAATCGCGTTTTTTGGAATCTAATTACCGAAGACTGCCCAAAGTAGGCAACGCCTAATGAAGCCATCTTCTGAAATTCATTGAGTATCTAATGATATAAGATGCGCAAATTTCCTGCCAAGATGGGTTTATTTCCCGCTTACTTTGTAGAGATGATCGCTATAGTGAAAGAGGCTGAGAATAAAAGGACATCTCGGAGAGGAAAGCCATCATATCTCTCAATTGAAGATAGGTTGTTGATGACTATTGCTCGTCCTTAAGCTTTTGGAGCGCTTCTTCGTAGCTTTCCTCTTCTATATAAGAATTTTTTGTTTCTGTTCGAAAAGAATAATATACCCCATGTTTACTAATAGATATTGCAAATAAATAAGGATAGTAAACTTTTTGCAGGCTATCTCCATAAGAATTATACAGAGTTAGATCAAGATTGTTAATTGTAAATGGATAGTTGTATAAATAATTTCTATTTTCTTCTTTATTTATATTTTCTAAAACTATATTCGTAAATGCTATAATCAATTTTCTCCCTTCATTAATAGTGAGTTTTTTTGGCACTTCAAATGATAACGAAATTAGCCTTTTTTTATTATCTGTGCTTCCTCCTCCTGAGCCTATCAATTTAGCATTATATAATTCATTTAATTGATTAATAGAAAAATCGACAGATTTGTTAAGTTCATTTTTTGAGTTTGACGAGCAAGAAACAAATAGAGTTAGTAAAAAAAAATATTTAAAAATCATTTTGTATTTGCCTTTATAAACTTACCAGTTTCATTTTGAATTTTATCATAATAAATAGGATGTTGAAAACTATGTTTTTCAACATCGATAAATTTTTTGGGGCCGCTAGATTCAATAACTTTTGTTGTATGTAAATTTCTTAGTCTCCCCTGAATATCAGCTTTAGGTACGATGTCGTTTTCATACCGTACTTTGTATTGGGACATTGTAAGCTCGTTGTTGTGTTAGAAGCTTCACGAGCTTACAATTTTTCTTTATCTCTCCTAAAATTTTTGCTGCACATCACAAAAAATTTTAGGATAAGTCGACCGAAGGAAGACTTTTCCTACAAGGCCTCATACATGCCGTAAAAGCTATAAATAGCTAATTACCTTGCTATTGTTAGATCATACTGCTTTTAAGATGTCAAATGGCACGAAGAATGACCCACTTTGCGAGCACTTAGAATGACCCACCCTGTCGGGCATCGCAAGCGACCCACCTGGCGGGCAACAAGAATGACCCACCCAACGAGCAAAAAGTTTGACCCACCCCAGCCTCAAAAATGCGGGCTCAGCCGAGCCTATTAATCCACACAAAATCGAACATTTTTAGCCTTCTTTTTTCCACATTAAAAGGATGTGACCACTAAGTTTTTTGTGTACCGAAATTTGGTACTCAAAACTTAAGAAGGTAACCCATGAGCAAAGGAAAGAGAACACATATGCAAAAAATTCGTGAATCTATTTATAGAATGCGCCTGCAACATAGCTTGCGGAATATTAGCAAAGACTTACAGATCCATCGTTTAATTTTGAGAGGTATTCGAAATACTGCTCATCAGCATGGCTGGCTTGACCCAGCATGCCCTATACCCGATGATCATCAACTGCATCAGGTTTTTGCTGAATCCTCGCAACCAAAAGCTTCTATTTTTGAACCCTATCATGAGCTGATTAAGGAATGGCAGACTGCTGGATACTCCTGTGTCGTTATCCATAAGCTACTAAGAGAGAGAATGTCTTGTAGCATCTATCAGGTGCGCCGTTACTTGCGCAAAAAATTTCCTAAACAGGTAGATCCTGTTATGGTTCGACAAACCAGTCCTGGTGAGGTTTTAGAGGTAGATTTTGGCTTTCTAGGTCTATTCTGGGATCCCCTTCAATCGAAATTTAAGAAAACTTGGGTGTTTTCTGCACGTTTACGCCACTCAAGAAAAGCCTATCGAGAAGTTGTTTTTAATCAAAATGTGGTCACTTTCATCAAATGCCATATTCATTCCTTCGAACACTTTGGAGGAGTGCCTTCAAAGATTGTGTTGGATAACCTAAAAGCAGGCGTAATCAAAAACTGCATTGATAACGACCAACTTAACCGATCTTATAGGGAAATGGCGGAATACTATCAAACCCTGATCGATCCTTGCCTACCTTATACTCCTCAACATAAAGGAGGGGTAGAAAATGATATAAGTTATATCAAGAAAAGCTTCCTACCCTTCATCAAAGAAAAGAAAAAACATCAGCCCTACCTGGACCTAAAAACCCTCCAAGAAGAGCTTGAAAAATGGGATCGAGAGGTAGCGAATGTAAGAATTGTTTATGGAGCAGGAAGATCGCCTGCTGTCATTTTCGCAGAAGACGAAAAAGCAAACCTCAAGCCTTTGCCGCAAAGCCGCTGGGATATAGCTGAATGGCATCAGTGCGAAGTGAGGAAAGAATGGCGTGTGATGTGGGATAATGCTTATTATTCTGTCCCATATTATCTCATTGGACAGACTGTTCAAATCATGTCCACAACATCTTTAATACGTATTTTCTTTGAGCACAATCAAGTTGCTTTGCATCAAAGAGCTTCACAGAAATGGGAATATCGGAGAATTCCTGAGCACGCACCCCCATTTAAGGAAGTGGTCCTTTCTTGCACTAGAGAAGGGCTTTTGATTCAGTCCGAAGAAATAGGACCTTGTACACATGCCTTGGTGCAAAAAATTCTAAGCGACCCTGCAGTAGACAAGCTTAGACCGATAAGAAAGCTTCTTTCCCTAGCGCTCTCCTATGAAAAAGAAAGAATAGAAGCTGCTTGTAATAGAGCCTTGCATTACAACACCCTACGCTATCAAAGCGTAAAGGATATTCTAGAAAATGGATTGGATCAAGAACCGGTCAAGGAGAAACCATCGAAGATCCATCCTTTATACAAGTATGCGCGGAATCCACAAGAGTATCAAATCAAACCTATAACCAAAGGGGTATACCATGGATGAAACAATATTCATCAGCAAAAAAATTCAACGGCTGAAAATGCCTGGGATGTTAAACACATTTGAACAGAGGCTGCAAACAGCCTCTGTTGAAAAATGGAGTTATTCTACATTCCTAGACATGCTCTTGTCCGACGAGATTGATCAAAGAAATTACAAACAGTTAACCCGTAGATTTGCTAAGAGCAGCCTTTCTCAAGATAAAACTTTAGAAACCTTTGATTTTTCTTTTAACCCTAAAACTCCTGTAGCATTGGTTCGAGAGCTTGCAACGTGCAAATTTGTGCTTGAAGGACAAAATATTTTCCTTTTAGGACCAAGCGGCACAGGAAAAAGCCATTTAGCCCAAGCTTTAGGGCATGAGGCTTGTCGAAAAGGATTCGATGTTTTGTTTTATCGGTGTAGCAAGTTATTTGACTGGATTCAAAGTGGGCGTGGAGATGGGAGTTATAAGAGACGTATGGAATACATTATCAAAGCACCACTTTTGATCTTAGATGACTTTGGATTGCAATCATTGGAGGAGGATCAGCAAGAAGATCTTTATGAAGTCATTTGTCAACGGTATGAGAAGAAAGCAATGATTATTACAAGTAATCGGGATATGAGTGAATGGTCCGGGATATTTAATAATGCATTGATTGCAACAGCTGCTCTAGATCGCCTTGTGCACAGAGGAATTGAAATTTCCCTTGAAGGCAATAGCTATCGTTTGGAACAATTTCAAAAAAGAGTAAAAAAAGAACGTAAAAAATAGGGGTTAGAAAGAGCTGATTTTTTGATAGGTTTGGTAGGCCTCGGCGCCCGCATTTTTGAGGCTGGGGTGGGTCAAACTTTTTGCTCGTTGGGTGGGTCATTCTTGTTGCCCGCCAGGTGGGTCACTTGGGATGCCCGACAGGGTGGGTCATTCTAAGTGCTC
>JAEYWL010000043.1 GCA_023428915.1 Verrucomicrobiota bacterium | reverse complement strand
ATAATCGCCCGATCCACCCGCACCTTCTCCTCTTGCTCTAATTCATCAACTTTTCTTTTCTTCTGCTGGCTGGGGACAATTACAGGGGTTGTCATAGGCATTAGTGTTAGATTATCGAGAAATTCCTCGGGGGTATCCTCATCAGGCTCGATTTCGTTTGTTTCCAAGGCTGTTAAGCGGGTTTGAAATTCTAGCAAAGTACGGTAAACCTTTTGCAAATTGGCAATTGCCTTGGCTGTAAGCTCTTCTGGGGCGCCGAGTTGCCGATAAAGGCGTTTTACTTCTTGAAGGATTTGCTGGAATACCTGAGGCTTTTTAGTAAAGCTGTGCAGCTCTTTGGTGAACTTTTCTACGTCTTGAGCATCAACTTGCATTTCCAATGCGCTTAGTTTTTCCTCAAATATTCCTCTTGCCTGTTCCCAATTTGGAAAATAAAATACGGCCAGATCGGCTTTTGCAATAAAATCGTCACGTTGCTCCTCAGTGGCTGCTTCAAGAAATCTGCCTGCTAAACTCAGGTTATTTAACTGGGTAATAAAATCTGTAAACTCCGCTACTGGAATATTGGGGGTAATCGCAATTATGTCTACTTCTGCAAAAAAAGGCGCAAATTTTAGCAAGCTGGGCCGCAAGCCTTCATCTGCCGCATATTGGGCTAAATGCAATAAAGGAATTCCATAGAGAAATTCGATCACTTTATTTTGCATTAAATCGGCGCCAGCCCCTGCAGGAATGTTACTAACCCATACATCGTAATAATAAGGGAATGCCTCTCTAGGCGGCAGGGCCTGAGCAGCTAATTGGCCAATGGGTGCACCCTCCTCATTCATTAATTCCCCGGCTGGAAGGTCAATGAGTTCTTGGAGTATTTGCTCTTTTTGTTCCAGGTTTATTTTTGCGACAGCAGCGACTATACGATCTGGGGGAAAGCACGCTAGCAGTTCATTTCTAAAGACTTCCTCTGGTATTTCTGTTCGATTGGCCAATATATATTCCCTTAAATCTTCAAAATGGTAAATACTGAGTTCATAAGCTAAAGATACCCTGTCCCTGTAGGGTTTTTTAAAAATGGCATCTAAAAAAGTTGTCTTATCATTACTGGCCATAATGGCAGCGAAAAATTTTTTAACTGAATAAACCGCAAACTCTATGTCAAGAGTGCTAAATGCGTTAAGCGCCAGTGGTATTCTATAGGCTGCCGGGCAAACCGCCGCCACAATATCAAACTTTTCTTGAACGCCAACTATCCTTCTTGTAAAGACCGGGGAACCTGTTTGCCATATATGGGAGGGAATCAGCCCTAAAAATTGCTGCAGCTGCTCTAATGAAGACATTTCTATAATAACATCTATGGGGGTATCATTGTCTAAATCTTCTGCGAGAAGCAAGTCCTCATTAAGATTTTCTTTACGCAACTGCAGAAAAATTGAGAAACACGCTATATTCCGCTCAAATACTGCCTTGTGAAAAGGTGTATATCCCAAGTTATTTGGAACGAACATGGTCTGAATGTCGATGGAGGAAAAATTTTCCATTAAACTGCGGATTTCGTCCTCCGTCAAGCTTGAAGCAGCAATTTCGTGCAATAGGGTATTTCCATTTAAAGTTAATTTAACCAGCTCATCAAGCCGGTCTTTTGGGTAATAGGGAATGAACCTGAGAGGGGTTTCCCGGAGCTTAAAAGGATTGGCAGTAAAATACTCTTCACGCTGGCTTGGGCTGGCAGCTGACAGGAAAATGCTCATTTTGCCTGTATTAATAGACTCGCCTATTAAAGCAAGGGCTTCGAAATAGAGACTTGACAATCTGGGAATAATGCTGTAAATAACGCCAAGATAGCTCTCTAAAGTTTGTCTGAGGTAATTCTTAAATACAAAAAACAATAAGTCGGTGAAAAGAGCAGCATGTTTGGCTTGTTTAGCCATAAAAGCGAGTAATAAAGGAGGCAGCTTATCCAAAATATCCATCAGCTCAAAAAAATCAGAGACCTTCTCATCTTTATTTTCTTGGAGCGATTTTAAGAGATCTGGCAGGTTATCGAGAATTTTTACCTCTTCTTGGGTAAGAACCCGAACTAGTTTCACATTCAACAAGTGCTGCAAGCTCGGAGAAGCGTCGATTTCTGAAAAAAACCCTTCAAGGTTTATTTCAGATAGCATTAAGTAGACATTTGGATAAGTATGCAATAGCTCAATTATTTTCAAAATTTCTGGCTCAAATAATAGCGCTTGAAGGGCGGCATTTTGCGTCACTTTTTCGCGCCACCAATCTAAACCGGGGTCATCAAGCATTGAAGCGGCCTGCAATTTCTCATAAGCGGCATCAGGTGTTTCCGCCAGTTCAATTAAACGCAAGTCAAGCCAAGGTGCCTTACCTTGCGGAATTTTGGCAAACAGCTCTTTGGTTGCAACGTCAATTAGTGCGGCGCACTCCTTATTGATAAGGATATTCTTAGAGACCGCAGCGGTTGTTAAAATTTCAGGAACCATAGCAGGGTGATTGCGCAAAGCAAACGCTAAAGCAGGCATTTCTGTACCTACCCCTAGCATTTCCTTATGCAAATCAGGGGGGCAATTAGTAAATAGTGCTGAAATAGAATCTGCAGCTCCTTTTTGGATAGCATATTGCATAACAGAAAATCCTAAGCTATTAGGCTGCACTAAGGGTAGCTTCTGATTCTCGGGAACAGCATTAAAAATAATGGGAATATGGACGAAATGATTAAATAAGACTGCTTTTTGCAATACTGTATGGCCGTTTTTATCTTCTTCTAAAAGCTTTGCAAAAGCCGAATCGCCCAGCAAGTTAATTGCGCTTTTAAGCACCTCGGGATTTACATTGCGTGCAGCTGCATGCAAGGGAATTTCGCCCCCTACTTTAGAAAAAAGCTCATCTTTCTGCTCTGCTGGACAAATCTGCCATAGGCGTACCACAGCCTGCGGGTTTTCTTCCATACAAGCCAGATGCAGGGCATTTT
>JAEYWL010000006.1 GCA_023428915.1 Verrucomicrobiota bacterium | reverse complement strand
GTCCCGAAGAGCCAAGTCGTGACTTGGCCGAGGGGCTTAGCGTTTCAATTGGCAAGTGCAGGCCTGTTCAAGCGTGATTTAGGGGACAACTTGGGTTTAAAACTCAACCGGAGAAATACATGGCGGCAATTCAAAACACGGCATATCGAATGTAAATCCCCAAACGCAATAATATTGTACATCGCTCTGGAAATCAGACCGGAATTGGAATAGCGATACCCGACGGCTTCCTTCAAACCAATTCCGGGCTGCGCCTGCTGTTCATGCTACAGTAGGCA
Source organism: Verrucomicrobiota bacterium (assembly GCA_023428915.1). Classification (GTDB taxonomy): domain Bacteria; phylum Chlamydiota; class Chlamydiia; order Chlamydiales; family JAEYWL01; genus JAEYWL01. The sequence continues at coordinate 25,305 of JAEYWL010000006.1, read as the reverse complement.
AAGGCCAAGGAATTCATCACTGCCGAATACTGGATTATACCCCAATCTCCTGCTGGCCTTCTTTTTTTATTTTTTCAATTTTAACGTAGGGTACATAAGCGGGTTCCCATATATTCTCCCTTATGGTCTTCACCAGGTCTGGGTACTCATGTTCTTCCGCTAAGCCAGCTTTTACAGCTTCTTTTGCTACTGCTAAAGCCACCTGAAATGATACTTCCCTGATTTGTGTCAGAGGCGGCAATAAATTACTTTCAGGATCTTTTTTAGCAGGCGAACAGTCAGCCAAAGCACGGCCTGCAGCTAAAAACATCGCATCGGTCACGCGCTTTGCCTTTACGGAAATAATCCCCAACCCCATGCCGGGAAAGATATAGGAGTTGTTTGTCTGATCGATACGGAAGCTGCGCCCATTTTTAACAAGATTGGGAAAAGGGCTGCCGGTGCCCACCAAAGCTTTGCCATTTGTCCATTTATAGATATCTTCAGGAATAGCTTCGGAACGGTCAGTAGGGTTTGAAAGCGGGAATATCACCGGCCTTTCCGTATGCTTGGCCATTTCGCGCACAATAGTTTCTGTAAAGATGCCGGGCTGCCCCGAAACGCCTATAAGCAGGGATGGATGGGCATTCTTTACCACTTCCTCCAGTGTAATATGATTTGGATCTGCTGCCTGCCAGTTTTGCAGTGTGTTTTTGCTTTGCAGGAAGTATTTCTGAAAATCGAGCAAGCCGGACATACCATCCTGCAGCAAACCATAGCGGTCTACCAGGAAGAATCTCGACTTGGCTTCGGCTTCCGACAGGCCATCTTCAATCATTGCCTGTAAAATTAGCTTGGAAATCCCGACTCCGGCTGATCCAGCGCCGGCTACTGCCACAACTTGATCGCGCAGCCGTTTGCCGGTCACTTGCACGGCCGACAATAACGTACCGAAAGCCACTGCAGCAGTGCCTTGAATGTCGTCATTAAATGTGCACAACTGATCCCTGTATTTCTCTAAAATCGGGCTGGCATTTTGCTGCGCAAAGTCTTCCCATTGCAGCAAAACGTGTGGAAAACGCCTTTTAACCGCACTGACAAAATGGTCTATAAAATCGTCATATTCTTTGCCGCGCACGCGCTCATGACGCCAGCCGATATACAAGGGATCGTTCATGCGCTCTTTATTATTTGTGCCTGTATCCAATAAAATCGGCAGCGTGTAAGCGGGGTGGATGCCGGCGCAGGCAGAGTAGAGGGAAAGTTTGCCAATTGGAATCCCCATGCCTCCAGCGCCCTGGTCGCCAAGACCTAAAATGCGCTCGCCGTCAGACACTACAATAGCTTTTACCTTATCAAAACGGCTGTTAGAAAGGATCTCATCGATATGGTCTTTGTCCGGATAGGAAATGAACAGACCCCTTGGCCTGCGGTAGAGATGGCTGAATCGCTGGCAGCCAAGGCCTACCGTTGGCGTATATACAATAGGCATGATTTCCGGAATATAGGCCAGCGCCAGGCTGTAAAATAGAGTTTCATTGGTATCCTGCAGGCTGCGTAAAAAAATATACTTGTCCAAATCGGTTGGCTCTTCTTTAAAGGCCTGATAAGAGCGTACGACTTGATCTTCAAGTGTTTCTTGATGCGGCGGTAAAAGGCCATACAGTTTAAAATCTTTACGCTCCTGATTATTAAAAGCTAAACCTTTATTAAGCAGCGGGTTAGCCACAAGAGCGTAATCGCTTAAAGCCACTTCAATATAAGCGCTGCCGTCTGGTTTGTATTTAAAAAAGCCCATAGCTAACCCTCGATTTAAAATTTTATTTCTTATTTAGAGGGATTGGATTTGAAAGTCAAGCCTATGAACAGACGCGAACTTTATTAATTGCAAACCTAAAGGGCAGCAATAAACAAAAATCCATAGCCAGCTTGGCAGCTGTATCTCCTAATGCCCAGGTAAGTATTGGGAGATCCTCGCCATAAAAGGCCAGCGGCCAAAAGATGGACGCATCGAGCAAAGAAGCGCAAACTGAGGCGCATAGAGGCCCAAGCCACCAGGCGCTAGAACGCAAGCGATTGAACAATAAAATATCTAGCAGCTGCGCAGTCAAAAAAGCTGTGCAGGAAGCTGACGCAATTTTAGGGGTCGCCAGCCAAAATGAGAGGAGCACAGCGCAGCAAAATCCCGCATAAACAACTTTTCTTGCCTGGCGCGGCCCATAGCTGCGGGTAGTAAGTTCTGTAACTAGAAAGGTAATTGGATAAGGAAAAGCGCCCCAAGTCAACCAATCGTTAAGGGGGTATTGCACTAAGATATTCGAAGCGCAGACCAGCAAGGTCATTAGAAGATAAGGCAAAGCCGGCTTACCCATTTCCTTGCACCTTCTGCAATCTACGGCGTACAATAAGGCGGAAAGGGGTCAGCATTGCCAAGTCCACAGCTAGCTTTACTATAGTCCCGCCGATAGCTAGCGAGAAAAAAGGAATGCCCTCAACACCCCAAAAGGCAATCACCCAAAAAATAGCGCTATCTAGAATCGACCCTAAGGCAGAAGCGTAAAACGGGGCTTTCCACCACACACCTTGCCGCAACTTATTGAATACTGATATATCTAATAACTGGGAGAACAAAAAGGCCGCACCGGATGCCAAGGCGATGCGCGGGGTCGCCAACCAGACCGAAAGCACAACCGCCAAGCAAAAACCGACATAGACTACCTGCCTAGCTTTGTGCGAGCCCTGAAAGCGATTCACTAATTCGGTAACTAAAAAAGTCATCGGATAAAATAAGCCGCCCCAAGTCACCCAATCGTTAATCGGAAATTGCACAAAGTAATTCGAGCAAGCTACAATAACTAGCATGGCAAAATAATAATAAAACATAATGTCTAATAGTAGCAGAATAGTGTTTTCAAATAAACTGTCTTGTAACTCTTAATCGACTTGTTTTTTTTATCCAATAAAAGATGCGGTATGCAGCTACCCCTGCAATAATCATTGCAATATTATTGAATGCGCTACTAATGGCCGGTTTCAATTCCTCACATTGCAGATATTCATAAGAAGCTGATATCAAGAACACTCTAAAAATTACTGTATTTCTATCATCTTTTGATTTTTGACGATTTTTTTCTCCCAGCATCCCATAAAATATAAACGAACTAGCTTTCGTAACTTGTGTAGAAACTGTTGTTATATAACTAAAACCTTCAATTGCAAACCCAATGGCTTTGAAACCAGTATAAAAAAACCCTAGAGCAATACTTGAAGTAAAGGCATCTTCAGTAGCTGGTTGGTACCAGAGGACATTCATATGTAAACACCCCCAGACTCCTCCAATAATAGCTTGCGGCATCCAATTATTTACCTTTTCCCAAGTCAACAAGGCATTGCAGCCTATCAAGGCAGCTGCTCCCATAGCTACAGCTAGCACTTGCGGCACATATCGGCTGATTTTTCTGGCGATAGAACTATTGCATACATTCAAACAACCTGCCCTAACATACACTTTAGCTTTTTGATATAGGCTTGGAGTTGTTTTAGCTATTAACCTAATGGCATGGCAAGATACAGCCCCAACAAAAAACGCAGCGGCATGACCTAACGCTCTAACAACCGCTGTCTGAAAATCCTGGCCCCATGCAAACTCATAACCGGTAGCAAGAAAGGTCAATACAGCAAGTTTGCGCGGGATTTTTTCGATTTCAATATCCTCTCCAGCAAAATAAGCGCCGGTAAAAATCCATAAAGCGGCCTTACTTACTTGTACAGAAACCGTTGCCGCATTAGAGATGCCATCAACTACCAAGCCCAGGATATTGCCTCCCAACTGCAAACCTCCAACAATAATGCCTGGGTCAGCTATTCCTGCTGTATTAATTGTGTCATCAATGGTAATAAAAGCAAAAAAACTTCCTTGCAAACTACTTACAAGAAACTGCCGCGCAATCCTTTCAAATTTTAAGCCATTAAAAATAGTATTAATGGCTATATAAGGAATTGTACTTAATGCGCCAGCTATAACATGCTCCAAGTTAATTTCATATTGAAGCTGCTGCGCTCTCAATACTAATGGGAATGCCTGTCTTTTGAATCTATTAAACAGATTTTCTTTAATTGCTTCCTGCAATGCTGTTGTTTCGATGGCCGGCTTTGAAGCTAGAGAAACGGCAAGGACTTCAGTAGATGTTTCAGATGGCTCTGCAGCTTGAGGCATTGCTGCTAGATTTGCAGAGTTAGATACCGGGATTTTTTTCCTCTTTTCGGGAATACCGTCAAGCGGCTCTAATGTTCTTCGGCATATAGAGCAGTTTTTTAAATACGCATAAGTTTTTGATTGACTAAGAACTTCATCTAAACAAGTTTTATGGAATAAGTGATTGCACTTTGTTACTACTACAGTTAAATCCACGGCTGTTTGTGCAGATGCTGAGCTGCCGCTAATCTCTTTTCCTTCAGCTTCTTTACCTTCTTCTTTATCTTTAATAAGAGGATCCGAACATATAGAGCAATCTTCTTTTTCGATAAGATATTCTTCGGAATCAAGAGGTAAATATAATACGGGTCGTATTGTAGACGAAGAAACAGAGTCCATAATTGAAATAACTCAAATGAAATCTTAGTAAAATATCAAATAATAGTTTAAGAGCTTAAATAGGCACACGACCTTAAAAGGCTGTGAAATAGGGCGCAAATTGAATAATTTCTGCCGCCCCTTCGGGCTTCGAATATTGTTTACATAGTGCTACCAGGCCGTAAGGCCTGGTATAAAAACAAAAAACAATCTCCTAGCCCTGCAAGGGCGGCAGAAATTAGTATTGCCTATTTTATACCTGGCTGAGGAGTTAGCCGCAGATAGGGTGTGATTTCCTTATATCCTTCCGGAAACTTCTCTTTCAAGACCTTTTCATCTGTTAGGCTAGGGAGAATAATGCAGTCATCGCCCCATTTCCAATTAGCTGGAGTGGCCACGCTAGCCCTGTCAGTTAACTGCAGGGAATCTATCACGCGTAAAATCTCATCAAAATTTCTGCCAGTTGAAGCAGGATAGCACATTGTAAGGCGTACTTTTTTGTTCGAGTCAATAATAAAAACGGAACGGACTGTGGCAGTTTCACTGGCATTAGGGTGAATCATACCGTAGAGCTGGGCGACATGGTGGTCTTCATCGGCAATCACGGGAAAATCGAGCTGGCACCCTTGCGTCCGATTAATATCGGGGATCCAGTTCTTGTGAGTGGCGACACTGCCTACACTCAGTCCTATGACTTTCACTCCGCGCTTGCTGAACTCGGGTTGCAGCTTGGCCGCTTCGCCTAATTCAGTGGTGCATACCGGGGTAAAGTCTTTCGGGTGGGAAAATAAAATTGCCCAGGAACCTTGAAGCCATTGATGAAAGTGAATGGTTCCTTGTGTTGTTTGGGCCTCAAAATCGGGAGCAATGTCACCGAGTTGAATGGGTTGCCAAGCAGTCGCAGGCATATCTGACCTCCATATATTTATGTTAAGACCTAAACTCTTAACATAGAATAAAAAATATAGATCGTCATTGCTTTTTATTCAGTTTTAATATAAACTTTTAGCTTTTAATAATTTAAAATGAGATTTTAATGGAAGTATCTAGACAGTATAACGGCTTTACTAAATTGAACTCAATGGCCTTGCCCCCGATAGAAACTACTAGTGTTGATATTATTGAGGTGGGCATAAATTCGTACAAATTAACCCTCTCCAGCATAGCCCCTCCTATTCATAGAAATTGCATACTACAACCCAAGGGTTATTATAATGAAAGGGAAGAATGTGTCTTGTATTGGGAAACTTCCCTAAAAATTACTGAAAAGGCAGTTAGTATTTTTGACAACACCTTTACACGCTCGTTTGCATCTGTTGAGCACCTGGTGACGGAGATCGAGAATTTCAGCAGCACTTTTTTTACTACACTCATTCGAAAAGGGTACTACTATCCTTCGGATGACTTTAACCATATTTCACGGGAACTTGTGAAAAGGGGCGAAAAACACCCTGAAGAAAAAGTGTACACATTTTGTCCAAGCTCAAATCCCACTCAGATGGCTTTAATGGTATTTGAAGATGGCAAGTTGGAATCCTGTTACGTTGGATTCAACTTTCTTTTTGGGACACTTGCCATAAACAATTATGTCTTCAAAGACTTTACAAAACTCAGGCATGCTTATGGACTTAGACAAAGAAACTCCTTGGCAAATATACAAAAAAGCGAACAATTTATTATCAGCAAAGAACTGCGCGAGAAACTAATGACGCCTGAGTTATTGGCCCAAAGGAGAGCTGAGGCAGAGAGGGCAAAAGCTATTAAGAAATCTCCACGGGCTTCTTTTGGATCCAACCCTTCAGCAGCTGGTCCATCCAATAATACCCGTGGTCCTTGCCTGCCCAGCCAATAAAACCCATATGCCCTCCGTACTGTGTAATGGAAACATTTACACAGTCGGGCAAATTAAGCTCCTTAATCGGCTGCCAGTCGATAAAAGGATCATCTTCAGCAAACAGGATATCTGTCGGTATGGCGATATTTTCAATGTAGTAGCGTGAGCTGCAAGCGGTATAGTACTCGTGGGCATTTTTCCAACCCCAATATACTGAAGTGATTTTATCATCATATTCATAGACTGAGTTGATAACCTGGCCATTGAGCCAATTTTCACTCTGCTCCATGAGATGCTGCAAGTAATAGCGCTGATATACCCAGCTTGAGGGCTTAAGGAGGCATCTGGCTGCATATTCTAAATCAATGCTGGGACAAATAGCTATCAGATGATCGATATAGTTTGCTGCCTGCTTGCCTAACTCTCCGGCAAGCTTGAGGACAATGTTGCCTCCAAGAGAAAAACCGATCACAGTAATAGGATTAAATGGATATTGCTTTCTAATGTATTTTAGGACTAGAAGGATATCGTAGCTAATCCCTCCATGGTAAGGTCGCATTGCCAATCCCTTTCCTGTCCCGCAGCCGCGCATGTTGATCCGAAACACCGGCATGCCTTCAGCATACATTTTGGCGCTTAAGCGCCGTAAATACGCAGAATTATGGCTGCCGCCTAAACCATGCAGGCAGACTAAAATCGGGTCATTAATTTTGTAGGGATTAGGCCAGGAAGCATGACAGGAAAGCACATCGCCGTCATCCAATTGAATCAGGATATTTTCAGAAGGGGGCGACTCCATTTTGGGCCCATATTGGGCCAAGATGGTTTGCAAATGCGGGGAGCTGATTTCAGGCAAGGGCCTGAAATTCATCATGCGTAATTTTGAGGGTATAGTCATATGCTGGTTTGTGATGCGATCCCATTTATTTTCAATAACTTCCTATATCTATTTTTTCATAGCAGAGCCAAGCATGCAACTAAAAAATATTGACAAATCTCTAAATTCGCGCTAATTTTTTACAAAAAACACAAGATCTAGAAATCAAAATCCATATCTTGTGAAAAAACGCTATAAAGTGCCCTTTACTATGGTATTGGGAGAATAGGGAAACAGGTGCAAATCCTGTGCGGTTACGCCGCTGTAACGAGTGACAACAGCCAAAAGAACGCCACTGCAAGATTTCTGGTCTAAAAGAAATAGCGGGAAGGCTGGCTGAAGGATGATCTCGGAGTCAGAAGACCTGCTTTATACCGCCATCGCATTGAAAAATGAACTGTCTCGTTAAAACCCGACTTGCTGCCTTATAATAGGTCATATTCGAAGGTCTTTTCTCTCTAGGAGCTCGCAAAAATCAGCGGGTCATATTAATAATATGGCACACTGATTTTCAACGCTTCGTGCGAACTCCTAGAGGAAAAGAACTCGAATCTGACCCTTAGAAGGCAGCAAGTCGGGTTTAAAGGCAGGATGGGAGCAGCCGCATAAAAAGGTTTCCTTTTTTCACCAGCTATCCCTTTTTGTCACATTTGGCCAAATAAATTTAAAAGGGGTCAGCTATGCACCTGAAAGAACCTATTTTGCAAGAAAATAAAGACCGTTTCGTCCTGTTTCCCATTGCCCATCACGATCTATGGAATATGTATAAAAAAGCAGAAGCCAGCTTTTGGACAGCTGAAGAGATCGACTTGTCAGCCGATCTCGCCGATTGGGAACAACGCCTGACCGAAAATGAACGCTATTTTATCAAACATGTGCTTGCTTTTTTTGCCGCAAGCGATGGCATTGTAAATGAAAATCTTGCCGTAAACTTTATGAAAGAGGTGCAATACCCCGAAGCGCGCTGTTTTTACGGCTTTCAGATCATGATTGAAAATATCCATGCCGAAACCTATTCGTTATTAATCGATACCTACATCAAAGACAGTGTAGAAAAGCACCGCTTATTTCATGCCCTTGATGAGGTGGCCTGTGTAAAAGAAAAAGGCGAATGGGCCTTGCGCTGGATTGCCAACGGCAGCTTTGCAGAGCGCTTGGTAGCTTTTGCTGCTGTGGAAGGCATTTTCTTTTCCGGAAGCTTCTGCTCAATTTTCTGGTTAAAAAAACGGGGACTAATGCCCGGTTTAAGCTTTGCCAATGAACTCATTTCGCGCGATGAAGGGCTGCACTGCGATTTTGCCTGTTTGCTTTATTCCCAATTACGCGAAAAACTGACCCTCTCTGTACTGCAGACAATTATTGCAGATGCAGTAGCTATGGAAAAAACATTTGTGCGGGATGCCCTCCCTGTCAAACTGATCGGGATGAATGCCGACCTTATGTGCCAGTACATAGAATTTGTCGCCGACCGCTTATTGACGGCTTTAGGCTCTCCCCGTCTCTTTCAAGCCGGCAATCCTTTTGATTTCATGGATCTGATCTCCATGCCGGGGAAAACTAATTTCTTTGAACGCAGGGTTTCAGAGTATCAAAAATCAAATGTAATGGCGCCAAAGGCCGAGTTTGCCTTTAGCACCAGCGAAGAGTTTTAAGGGGGTGCTCAATGTACGTAATTAAACGCGATGGAAGACGGCAGGCGATGCAATTTGACAAAATCACTGCGCGCATCCGCAAACTTTGTTCTGGATTGGATGAAGAATATATAGACCCCTCTTATATTGCCTTGAAAGTAATTGAAGGTATTTATGATGGGGTAACCACAACTGAGCTCGACGCTTTAGCCGCTGAAATATGCGCCGCATTAACTTGCAGCCACCCCGATTATGCCCTGCTGGCTTCCCGGATTGCGGTTTCAAACTTGCATAAAAACAGCAGCAGCTCTTTTTCCCAAACTGTAGCCGACCTCTACCACTACCAGGACCCTAAGACGGGAAAGCCTGCCGCCTTAATCGCTGAACAGGTATACGCCATCGTGCAAGCCCATGGCAAACAGTTGGATGAGTGCATTGACTACGCGCAAGACTACCAATACGACTATTTTGGGTTTAAAACTTTAGAGCGTTCTTATTTGCTCAAAATTGCCGGAAAACCAGTTGAGCGCCCGCAGCAAATGCTGATGCGCGTAGCCATCGGCATTCATAAGGAAGATATCGCAGCCGCTATTGAAACGTATCGCTATATGAGCGCCAAATGGTTCACGCATGCCACCCCAACGCTCTTTAATGCAGGCACGCCCAACCCGCAAATGTCCTCTTGCTTTCTCGTGCAAATGAAAGATGACAGTATAGACGGCATCTTCGATACTCTTAAAGCCTGCGCCAAAATTTCCCAAGCGGCTGGGGGCATAGGGATAAGCATCCACAATATCCGCGCCACCGGTTCTTATATAAAAGGCACCGGAGGCACTTCTAACGGCATTCTTCCTATGCTGCGCGTATTTAACGATACCGCGCGTTATATCGACCAGGGAGGAGGCAAACGCAAAGGCTCTTTTGCTTTCTTCCTTGAGCCCTGGCATGCAGATATCCACTACTTTTTGGAGCTGCGTAAAAATACCGGCAAAGAAGAACTGAGGGCGCGGGATCTCTTTACAGCACTTTGGATCCCCGACTTATTCATGCGCCGCGTTGAGGAAAATGGCCTCTGGTCCTTATTTTGCCCCAACGAGGCGCCCGGCTTAGACGCCTGCTGCGGCGCAGCCTTTGACAAGCTTTATGCCGAATATGAACAAGCCGGAAAAGCTCGTAAAACAATCAAAGCGCAAGATTTGTGGTTTAAGATCCTCGAATCGCAAATTGAGACTGGCACCCCATACATGCTCTTCAAAGATGCCTGCAACTTAAAATCAAACCAGCAAAATTTGGGGCTTATCCGAACGAGCAACTTATGCGCAGAGATTCTGGAATACTCATCGCCGGATGAAATTGCCGTATGCAACCTCGCCTCTTTAGCTCTGCCTCAATTTGTCGTAGATGGTAAATTCTGCTACCAGCGCTTAGAGAAAGCAGTGTCAACGGTTACCCGCAATCTCGACAAAATCATCGACGGCAACTTTTATCCCGTTGAAGAAGCGGAACACTCTAATTTGCGGCATCGCCCTATTGGCATCGGGGTCCAGGGCTTAGCTGATCTTTTTATCTTATTAAGGCTTCCCTTTGAGTCAGAAGGAGCCAGGCAGCTCAACAAAGAAGTTTTTGAGGCAATTTATTATTTTGCCATGAAAACCTCTGTGGCATTGGCCCGGGAAAAAGGCAGCTATCCCTCATTTGCCGGTTCGCCCCTATCAAAAGGCCTATTCCAGTTTGATCTATGGGGGATTGCTCCCGGCAACCGCTGGAACTGGGAAGATTTGCGAAAAGACCTGCTGCGCTATGGGGCCAGAAACTCCCTCTTAACAGCCTTAATGCCCACGGCATCAACTTCGCAAATTCTCGGCAATAATGAATGCTTTGAACCTTATGTTTCAAACATTTATTCCCGAAGGGTGCTCTCCGGCGAATTTATTATCGTCAACAGGCACCTCTTGCGAGACCTTATTGCTTTAGGCTTGTGGAATGAGCAGCTGAAAGAGCAGATATTTTTACATAACGGCTCCATACAGGATATCCCCGGAATCCCTGAAGAAATTAAAATGCTCTACAAAACAGCCTGGGAATTAAAACAAAAAGCCTTAATTGATCTGGCCGCTGAACGGGCCCCTTTTATCTGCCAGACGCAGTCGCTAAACTTATTCATGGAAAATCCGACTTTTGCCAAGCTAACTTCCATGCATTTTTATGCCTGGAAGAAAGGGCTTAAAACCGGCATGTATTACTTGCGCAGCAAAGCCGCCGCAGAGGCGATTAAATTCACGGTTAAATTACCTGAAAATGCAGCCTGCAAGCTGGAAGAAGGCTGCCTCAGCTGCAGCGGCTAAAGAAGGAGCAAAAGGCCTTATTGAGTTGCGAAAGCGCATACGTATTAGGCTAAGCCTAATGTCGTCAAAATAAGGTTTTTATTGAGAAATTTGGAGTGCGGCGACTCGACGCCACTTTATTGCTTATTTTGATGAAATTGGACTTGCGCCTGTAGCTATATGCTTTCGCCGCTTCGCGGCTATTTTATCCCTTTTATGCTGGTTAGCATAGCTCTAAAAGGGCGCTTTCCAGATTTTTTACATAGTCGTTGAAGCTGGGGTGGCAAGCAGTTTTTTCCAGGCTGGCCCGGCTCATGGCCTCGTACTTGCCGGGATTGTCCAATAGTCCTGCAATCGCCTGCGCCAGCTCTTCTGGGGGCACAAACTTAGGCGGAACAATGGCATCATCAGCAGGATCATACACCAGATAGGGCATCTTGTTCGCATTGCCGCCAAAACGGCCCATCTCGCTAACAGGCAGGCGCGGCTTTATCGTAATGCCAGTAATTCCATGATGCACCACTTCCGGCAAACCATCAACATGGGAAGCCACTACCGGACAGCCGTGGCAAGAAGACTCAAAACAACTAAGGCCAAAAGACTCTCTGATAGATGGCGCCACTTGCAGATCGATAAACTCATAAAATTGAGAAATGTTAAGGATCACCCCTTTAAAATGCACTTGTTTTGCAATTCCCAAAAGTTGCGCATACTCTTTTAAATTGCGCTCTTCATTTCCCTTGCCGGCAATATACAACTCAACCTTATACCCCTGCTTGATGAGTTCAGCTGCGGCGTGAATTGCTAAATTAGCGGCTTTGATTGAAATTAAACGTCCCACAAGCCCAATTCTAAAAGGGCGCTCTTTAGGAAAACGCTTAGGCAATTTAGGCATGCCTTCCAGGTCATGCCGCAATGGATTGCTGACCTGACGCATAGGTCCCTTGAAGCCCCAGCGCAATTGGATATACCGTTGAGAGGCATAGGAACAAGAAATCACACCGCGTAAATTCTTTAAAAAGTTATTGTTCCAATCCGATTCACCTTGCGCCACAGCTGAACCATGATCGTAAAATACTGCAGGGTAGTTGTATTGTCCGGCGGCCTTCATTAAACTGCGGTCTTCGAAACAATTCCACAACACCAGTAGATCAGCTTCTTTGTTTTTGAGAATTCTGCGGCAATTAAAGTCGCGCAAAGACTTTAAAAGCTTCGGTATCCTGATGCCGCCGATATAACGGGCATGCTTAACAGTTTTTACATTAGCTGCTATTCCTTCGCGATAATAAGGAAGCATTTTTTTAGCGCCGACAACTACATGATGTTCAAACTGTGCGCGGTTATGTTGCTGCAGATAGTGGTAAAATAGAGGTTCAACCCCGCCAAGGGTATCCAAATTCACCCTATGCACAATTGTTTTTACAGCCATGATAACTCCCCTTAATAAACTCCCATCTTAACAGTTTGCAGAAAATAAACCTAGCTTGCGAAAATTAGCCTCCACCTGCTATCCCTTTAATAAACTTTTATCTATATTGTTATGCTTAGACTCTTTTTAATTTCTTTATTCTGCTTCTCTGCCTGTCAAGCCGAGGAGTTGCATTGGGAACTTTCCGATACGCCAACCTTTGACTATATTCACCCTGCCCATGCTGGTTATTGCAGCGAAGAGGCCGGATTCAGCCTGCCTGACGAAGCTGCTGAATGGCTTGACCCAGCTGGCAGCTATTACGTCCGGTTTGGAAATGAGGCTCAAGACGGACCATCCCCTGTATGCATGATAATGCAGAATACAACCCCGGCATCGGCCATCTGGCCCAAAAGAGAGGCTATTGACCAGCAAACCTGGGATAGCGCTGAGCCTTTTCTACTTCCCTACTCTCACCCTTTACGAGCTAAACTGGATGCCATTTTTCAACGCTCGCACGCCGCTGCTTCCAGAGAAGCTTTGAAACAAGCAGGCTTCAAATTAACTCTAGAAAAAAGGGAGATCGATGTGACTGTAGCCAGCCATCCCTCTTTAAAAGGGTATTTGCTGAAAATCTACACCGATCAACAAAACGTACCTGACTATTTTCGCCGTTTAAGAAAAAGAATTATTGGCGCTCAATTAATTCAAGAAACTATTGAGCGGCAAGGCTTCCAACAGTTTGCTAAAGTCCCCAAAAAATGGCTTTACCCTTTGCCGGATCAACCGGCACCAGCCGATAGCAAGAAGTTTCTTTTAGTCGCTGAATACATGCCCATTTTCCACCGCGGCATCAGCGTAAGGCTATGGAAGCATCAGATGACAAAGCCTAAATTAGCCGCTATCTACTATCTATTGAATGAGCTGGGCTTATTTGACTCGATTTATATCCTCAATATGCCCTTTGCCCTGGATAACCGCATCGCATTTATAGATACAGAATACTTTAATCATTGGCCAGTTAACCTGGAGTTTGTCGGCGGCTACCTCAACAAAGAGATGAAAGCCTATTGGCAGCATTTGATGAATACCCAGGGCATTAAGCAATCGCGGTAAGGCAGCCTAAGGTCTAAGTCATTTTAGCAACTTCCAACTCCCTGGCTTTCAGCCAAACAAGCGACTTTACAGCGAGCAAATCACATGCTCCTCTAGCATCCTCATCTTTCTGGAAGGATGCATTTTTGGGGAGGGGAAAAAATTTGATCAGGCATTCAAACAATGTTTTTTTATTTTGAGGACTAATGCAATTATCCGTATGCAGTGCCTCTAGTTGGCCTGCTAAAAATCGCAGTTCTGCGGGATCAGTAAATGCATGTTTATCAAATAGAGCCTGCATATTCTCATCAATTTGCTCTTTCTTGGACAAACCCTCGGGATGCGAATAGGCATCTGTATAAAAAAGATGCAAAGTGCTGCCAAGATCGAGATGGATTTTCTGTTTAGCTTCCATATTACTCCTGTGCTATTTTTCCGATTAGGCCGAAAAAACTGTACGGGAAAAAGGTGTAATGGTCAAAAAGAAAACGCTTGCTATTGTTCTATTAGACAACTCTAATTACTAGGGCATTGTTAGAAGCTTTAAACCCGATGCTCCCTTCTAAGAGTCAGATTCGAGTTCTTAGAGAGAAAATAATTTCGAATATGACTTATTATAAGGTAGCAAGTCGGGTTTTAAGTCACGCAATCCAGTCGCTTGAGCAAACGGCGGATGGCATCCCAGGCAAAGAATAGAGTAAAAACCGTAAGACCCAACATGCTAAACCAGAAAGGTAAATACCCTTCCTGACCTAGGGTAGCCGCCCGCATGCCCTCCATCACATATAGCAAAGGGTTAGCTAAGTGCAGATAGGCAAGTAAAGGGGAAATAGTAAAAATTGAGGCCCAGGTGTACCACAGGCAACCAAAGGCATACATAGGATTAATGACCCTTACAAATAGGTGTGAAGTACTGCTCATTTTTTTTAGTACAGCCACGAGCCAAAGAGCAAAAAAACCAAAAAACAAGTTGCTAAGGAGGAAAATAAAAGGCAGCCTGACATGGCTTACATGGCTTAAATTGAATTGATTGTAGAGGATTAGCTTGCCTAAAGGAAACATCAGCAAGCTTAGAATTGATGAGATTAAAGCCCATGAGACCGCTATATACACAAATACTAACCAGGAAGGCAGGGGCAATGACAGCGTATACAAAATGGTACGCTCCCCTTCAAAGTCAGCGATCATCATGCTGACCCTGCTAGCTACTTCAAAAAAACCAAAACCAGCTATAACGCCTATCAAGATAAAGGGGCCATAATTAGCTTGTATGCCGTAATATTCTAGAAAATAACCAAATATGACTACTGTTGTGGAGAGGTTAAGGGCTGTATCTAATAACTCTTCTTTAAACACGCGTAAATCGCGCCTAATCAATTGAATAATTATTTTTATGTAATTCATAACTTGCGCGACTAAGACTCTGATTGCAGCAATTTTAAAAACACTTCTTCCAAACGCTCCATTTGATGCCGCACTAGCAGATTCTGCGGTGTATCTATGGTCATTACGGCTCCTGCATCGATGATGCAAACCCGATCAGAAAGATGCTCAGCCTCATCTAAGTAGTGCGTTGTAAGGACTACAGTAGCGCCATTTTTTTTAAATTCAATAATTTGTTCCCAAAGTTGATGGCGTGTGCGAGGATCAAGCCCTACGGTAGGCTCATCCAAAATAAGAATTTTGGGGCGATGGATTAAGGTGCGAGCCAATAAAAAACGTTGTTTATACCCGCTTGAAAGCTCTGAAACCTCAGCTTGGGCAAATTCTTGCAATTGAAACTGATCCATAAGACTGGCCACTTGCACACGGATATCGCGTTCTTTCATTAAATGATAGCGGCCCGCAAAGAGCAGATTTTCCTCCAGAGTTAAGCTAAGATCTAGATTGGGCTTTTGCGGACAAAACCCCACTATTTTACGATATTTGATGATGTTTTTGTAAATGGAACGACCCTGATATAGTACATCGCCGTTAGTGCAAGGATGCAGTCCGGCTAAAATTGTTGAAAGAGTAGTTTTACCGGCGCCATTAATCCCCAGCAAGCCTAAAATTTCCCCTTCATAAATATCTAAAGTAATTCCTTTCAGAGCTTCTTTTCTATTGGGATAAATTTTTTTGACAGAATGGATCTGTAAAGCAGTCTCCATGCTCACCCAAGGTTAAAAATATTAGGGTCGCAAACTCTGGCCTGCTTGGCTGCTTTAACTTCATCTAAGCGGCCTACAGGTTTTGTGTGAGGCGCTGTTTTGACTAATTCCGGTTGTTGTTCTGCTTCAACTGCGATCTGCTGCAAAATTTCCACAAATCTGTCCAAGGTGGCTTTAGACTCGCATTCTGTGGGTTCAATTAACATGGCTTCTTTAACGATTAGCGGAAAATAAATAGTGGGGGCATACATTCCATAGTCGAGAATGCGTTTGGCGATATCTAAAGCCTTGATCCCTTTATTGAGAAAACGGTCAGCCTGCACCACAAACTCATGCATGCAAGGCTGTGAATAGGGTATGTCGAAAATTTGGCCGACTTTTTTCTTAAGATAGTTCGCATTGAGCACTGCATTTTCTGCCACCTTTTGCAGGCCATAATGTCCATGAAGCTTACCATAAAGAAACGCCCTTAAATAGATGCTGAAATTTCCAAAAAAAGGGCTGATGCTGCCGATAGAACTTGCCGGTTCTTCAAAGGCATATTGCCCATTTTTGAAAACAACTTGAGGGCTGGGCAGATAGGGCTGCAGTTTGCTGTTGCACAATACGGCTGCAGCGCCGGGTCCGCCGCCGCCATGCGGAGTAGAAAATGTTTTATGCAAGTTGATGTGCATCACGTCAAAACCCATGTCCCCAGGCTTGGCCAAATTCATAATGGCGTTTAAATTCGCCCCGTCGTAATAAGTTAAAGCCCCCGCCTGATGCAAAATAGCGGTAATCTCGCATACATTAGGACTAAATAATCCCAACGTGCTGGGATTAGTAAGCATAAGCGCTGCCGTTTGCCTGCCCGCCGCTGCCCTTAACTGCTCAAGATCGACTTCTCCAGTTGCCGTTGATTTGAGGGTGACTGTTTTATAACCTGCCATGGCAGCTGTTGCAGGATTGGTACCGTGCGCACTATCGGGTATCAATACCTCGTTGCGCATCCCTTCTCCATTGGCTGCATGGCAGGCTTGGATCATCTTAATCCCAGCCAATTCCCCTTGGGCGCCTGCATTGGCAAATAAGGAGCCCGCCTCTAATCCGCACACTTGGCAGAGCAATTGGATCAGTTCATACATAACCTGAAGATTCCCCTGCACCATTTCAACCGGAGCCAAAGGATGGGAATTGCAGAAGGCCGATTCTGCAGCCGCAAGTTCGTTGATGCGAGGATTGTACTTCATGGTACAGCTGCCTAAAGGATAAAAGGTATTATCTATGCCCACATTCCGTCCTGCCAACTCAGTAAAGTGGCGCATGAGATCGAGCTCAGAGATTTCCGGCAGCAAAGGAGGGCTCTTTCTAAGCAGATTTTCAGGCGGCGCAAAAGATTTAACATTCCCTTTTGGCAAACTGTAGGCTTTTTGGCCTGCCTGAGATTTCTCGAAAATTGTCTGGACTGTTTTCTTACCCATCTGACTTTAGCCTTTTAGCTACTTCTACAAAGCGTTTAAGCTGTGCATCAGTTTTAGTTTCTGTGACGGCAAGCAAAAACCAGCCGGTTAATTCTGGATAGTACTCAGCCAAACTTAATCCCGGTTCAATGTCGTGCTTGCGAAAATAGGCCTGCACTTGCTCTACAGGCCTGCCGAAATTTAGCGTAAACTCATTGAGGATAGCTGGGGTTTGAAACCCTGGAAAAATATCTTGCAACTGGTTTTGCAGCCAGCGTGCGTTTTGGTAATTATGAAGCGCTAATTCTTTAATCCCCTGCTTGCCATACCAGAGCAAAGCAATCAAACTTGCCAAGCTGGCGAGGGCCTGATTGGTGCATATATTAGAAGTTGCTTTCTCGCGGCGTATATGTTGTTCGCGGGCCTGCAGGGTCAATACAAAGCCGCGCCGTCCTGCTGCATCGGTAGTTTCCCCTGCAATGCGGCCGGGCAATTGCCGCAACAAATCCCTTCGGCAGGCCATATACCCGGAATAAGGCCCTCCATATTGCAAGGGCAGCCCAAAGGGTTGGCTGTCGCCGACAGCAATATCGAATCCCATCCCGCCGGCCGGCTGATAAATCCCATAAGCTAAAGGGTTGGCGCAAAGAATAGAAATGGCTTCCTGCTGTTTTAAAAGCGCTGCTACGGCACTGAACTCTTCAACTATTCCAAAAAAATTAGGGGAGGCCAAAAGACAAGCAGCTGTTTGTCCATTGAGGAATTGCGCTAAACGTTCTTGATCCAAGGCGCCGTTTTCAAGATAGGGGATGGTGATGATCTCAAAAGGCCGGCGGCTAAAATAGAGGTCGATTACCCGGCGATAGTGCGGGTGCAGTGCGGCTGACACGAGCAGCCTGTTTTTTTCTGGCCTGGCCCTTAGAGCCATGGCAAGGGCTTCTGCACAGGCATTCGCCCCATCGTAAACAGAAGCATTGGCAGCCTCCATGCCGGTTAAAGCGCAAATGGCGGTTTGGTATTCAAAAATCGCCTGCAGCATTCCCTGTGAAGCTTCCGCCTGGTAAGGGGTATAGGAGGTCAGAAATTCAGAGCGCTGGCAAATCGCGGCCACGATAGCGGGGACATAATGGTCATAAGCACCTGCGCCGAGATAGCTATCCAATTCTGAAAAACTGTTTTTCTTGCCGATGGCACGCATTAATTGCAGCCCCTCCATTTCTGAAAGGCCATCATCAACGGAAATTTTAGGCAATAACAAGTTTTCAGGGATCTGCAGCAACTTTTCTATGGAGCTGCATCCCAGCATTTGCAACATAGCCTGGACCTGTTCTTCAGAATTGGAAATAAACTCCATGCTATTTACGCTTCAGCATCTGCTGGTAGCCATCATTGTCCATCAGCTGGCTGAGCTCTTGGGCATTATTAAGCTTAAGCTTGAATAACCACCCTTCTTTTTCCGGCGAATGATTAATGAGGTCTGTCGCCTGGCTAAGCTGGCTGTTTACTTCTAAAATCTGCCCTGTTGCGGGTGAGTAGACATCGGCGGCCGCCTTTGTCGACTCTAGAACGGCCGCCTCGCTATTGGCTGAAACCTGCCTGCCCACTTTTGGCAGCTCGACATACACAATTTCGCCAAGCTCTTTTTGGGCATACTGTGTAATTCCTACAGTTGCCGTTTCACCCTCTATTTCAATCCATTCGTGTGTTTCTGTATATTTTCTCATATCAGTCTCCTCAAAGGTGTACAAAGGGTAAATCAGATAAAGCAGCCGGGACAAGTTCTTGCCGGATCTGCACTTGAAGCGTTTCGGAATCCGCCAACGGCCTATTGAACATGGCAATAGCGATCCCCTTTCCTAGAATCGGTGAAAATGTACCTGAGGTCACTACCCCCACAAGCTCATCTCCGCAAAATAGCAGGCTGCCTTCCCGCGCAATTCCTTTCTGCACGATTATGCCTTTCTGCTGCCTGTGAGGCTTTCCTAGCAAATCAAGCAGCGCCTTTTTCCCCATAAATTCATGTTGTGTTTTGACAGTCCACGCTGCCACGCTTTCTATCGGAGCAATAGCCCTGGTCAACTCATGGCCGTATAACGCATATCCCATTTCTAAACGCAAGGTGTCCCTGGCCCCTAAACCGGCCGGCTGAATCCCTTTTGCCAACCCTTCTTGCCAGATCTGTTTAACAGCCTTGCCTGAACCAAATACTTCAATACCGCCTGAGCCTGTATACCCGGTGCGCGCCGCTATCACTGTTTCATTGCCGCATAAAAATCTTCCGCAGCGCATAGCCTGCAGCTTTTCAATGCCCGGCAAGTAAAAAGCCATCTTTTCAATTGCTTGAGGCCCTTGAATGGCGAGAATCCCGGCATCATGAAAATGTGGAAGAATCCGTACTTCTTTGCCTTTAGCATGGTTTAGCAGGTGCTGCAGCACAGTTTCACGGTTGGCGGCATTCGCCACCACAAAAAACTTTTCCTGATTTAGGCGATATACAATGAGATCCTCTATGGCAAAACCCTGTTCATTGCACCAAACAGTATAAACGGCACTGCCTTCTTTTTTGCCGGCGATACAGGCAGTGGAAAGAAAATCCAGCAAGCTCTCCGCGTCCCGCCCCATTACTTCAATCCGCCCCATATGGGAAACATCAAAAATCCCCGCATATTTTCTGACAGCCATGTGCTCGCCAGTGACACTGCTATAATAGAGGGACATTTCCCAGCCGCCAAAATCGACCAGTTTAGCGCCAAGGGCTAGGTGTTCGGCATAAAGCGGGGTTCTTAAGGAAGTAGTTTTAAGCTGCACCATAGAGAAGGATTCTGGTCAATTTGGTATTCAGCGGAAGAAAGGCAAAAATGCTGTTCTTGCCTTCCGGCTGCCAGTTTATAGGTAAAACCTAAACGTTCAAATTGATCAGGATCATAGCCATAAAGACAATGACTGGGAATAAAAATTTTACTTATCAGGCGAGTTCTTCCCGCTTCGCTCGCTACAAATAAATCCAGCGGATTGCACAACTCGTGCTTATCTTCTGTGCGGAAATGGGTAATTTCTTTACCTGATTTAGCATCAAAAAGAAAATGATGGCAAAAGCGGGTATTAAATCCCGCAGACTTGATGTCCCTGGTATCCAAAAAGAGTTCTACAGCAAGCTCTTCTTGCTTGGGCATTTCTACAACAGCTGAAACGCCATCGCGGCTCCAACCTAAGCTCACCTGGGCAAATCCTTTTTCCAAACTCAACTCGCTAAGGTCAGGCAAAATGTGCCTTTTCTCAAATTTGCCATCAGTTAAGCTATAGCACTCAAGCTCGAATGCAAAGAAATTGACCGGGCGTAAAGACATTGCTTCTAGCGGAACAAACTCATCCATAGGAAACTAAGTATAAGTCATTTGATAATAAAGACCAACAGAGAAAGCTGATTGTAATAAAAGTCTGGATTAGGGCTTAAATGGACAAAGGACAATAGGGACGCCAGGGACCTTAGGGACAAGGGACTAAGCGCCAGTTTCACGAATTAAACCGCAGAGCCGCGAAGAGCGCTGAGCAAACGCAGAGCAGAGAGAAATTAAAATTCGCCTCTGAGAATTAATTCAGAAGGAGTTTTTCTCTGCGCTTACTCAGCGCTCTCTGCAACTCCGCGGTTAAAAATATACATTGGGCTTTAGTAATCACCCCTCAACGACAAAAAAATAGCGCTTAGTCCCTTGTCCATAAGGTCCATGGTGTCGTTAAGGTCCATAATGTCGTTTGTCTATTTTTAGGGCCTATGTCTATTTACTCCATCGCGACGGGTTCTTCGCTGCGGTGCAAGTAGTCGAGGTTAATGGCCCCTTTTTCTTGCATTAGTCCTAGAGTGCTCTGCATGAGGGACCTTTCAGCGCCATTTGTTAACAAGGTTTGCAGCTGGCTTGTCATTGTAGCTTTTGCAGCTTGGTCAACAGCAATTCCCCGGTCTTTAACATGCATGAAGGAAAGTCCGCCATCCGCAGGTGCAAATATTGGCGACCAGGTATTTAATTCCATTGCCAATGTCGCGCCTCGATCTAACCCATCCATTTCTTGGCCATTGCGCTTTAGCTGGAAATCAGTTTGAACGAGCTTCCATTGGTCGGATAGCGAAGCTGCCTGGTCTTTAGCGAGAATATACTTAGCGCCATTCCCCTGTTCAATGGCAGAACGGGCTTTGCGCAGATAGGCAAAAAAGCGATAGATGGCAGCCGTATCGCCGTTAAATTCTTTCGGCGCATTGGCATCGCTTAAAGCTTGTTTGTTAGCTTCATAATCTTTTTTAACCGCTTCAATCAACTTTGCGTAATAGCTGTTAGCTACTTTTTCAACGACATCAGCCAAGGGGCGCCAGCTTTTATCGCCAGCTTGATAAGCGGTTGGATTGTCAGCGCGGATTTTCTCATAATAGGCTTGCAGCTGCTTCTCAATAAGCTGGCTTAATGTGCCATCTTTTTCTGCCTCAGCATATGTGAGAACCTCTGGCTTATCTTCGCGCTTAAGCACAGTGATAATGTAATAATGCACCTGATCAGGCGTATACAGCATGAGTTTTTTATCAGCTTCGTTAGGGGCATCTCCACTGCTTGCAATGGTGGCTTGATCCAGCAAGGCGATAAATTCTGCCCTGTCTTCAATGCCGGCAAAAGGGAATTCTCCGCCTTTGGCACGCATGCCGATCGTCATTTGCTTGCGCGGGGCTTGTTGCAAAGCCTGCTCTAACCATTCAGGATGGCTTTCAACAATTTGTTCGCGGCTGAATACATCAATGCGGTTGCGGGTAGCTTCATCCAACCCTTCAAGAGCTGCAAAACGCTCTTCACCAGTCTTGGCTTTAGCAATGCCAAGATCAGGAAACTTCTTCTTTAAAGCCGCCCAGTTCTCATCGGCAATTTGCCATTTCCACATGTCGCGGACGCCTACACGAGTTTGAAGGCTTTTTTTATCAGCCTGCGCTACTTCAAGCTGGTAATTTTGCTTTACCAATTCAGGCGTGTTCTTAGCAATTTCAGCTACCGGCAAGAAGGATTCCGGCAAATCAAGCGGGTTATTTCCCGGTTTGGCAATGGCAGCTAAATAAGCTTCAAAACGGATAAGCGAGCGGAAGCTAGCCAGGCGCAAATCTGTCGGCAGTTGGTAGAGGTCTCCTGAAACAAAGCTTCTTGAGTATTCTAAAAAGGGCTCAAGTGTTTCAGGCGCCATCATCGCTACATTGCCGAACTCATTAAACATCCGCTTAAACAGCAGCACCTGGCGCCACAATTTTACAGCTTTGGCTTTATTCAAGCCCATTCTTCTTAGCTGCTCATTGAAATACTCATCTGAGTTAGCCACATCTAAATAAGGACTCTTTTGATTTTCCTGAAAGCTGGTCTGGTTGTTGTAAAGCAGGTCGGCCAACGCCTCATCATCTGTGACGACATAGCCGCGCTGCCCGGCAATTTTTGCGGCATTGATAATAAACTCAGATACCAGCCGGATAAATCTAGGGCCGAACCAGTCCTCCAAGGTGTGGTAGCCGAATAGCGATAAATCCTTGCGCTCTAACTCCGGGTCGGCAGGCACCCAGCGGAATTGCTTTTCTTGAAAGCGCAGCACTTGCTTAAGTGCGGTCTGAGGAAATTTCTTTTCAGCTAAATAAAGGTTTGCACGCAGACCAAAACCGTTTTCATCAAGCGGGGCATTCAGGCTTTTCAACTTGGCCAAATCTTCATTTATATTGGGTGCAAAGTAACTCCAGGCTGAGGAGGCTGTTAAAAACTGCGCCTGAGGGTGGGTGTAAGTGCTGAAATTTTTTTCCCTTTCAAAACGGGAAGCTAAATCCTCAATTACTTCAGCGCGATAATTTTCAGCTAAAATTTCTCCCATTCCTGTCTGGAGAAAATTCTTGCGGATCACGCCGTCATTTAAGAAATTGGGCCCCCATGCACCGCCAAAAGCCACTTTATCTTCCCGGTCAGTGCCAAGGAAAAGGGCCATTTCTTCAAGCTCGCCTCGTGTGATTTGCGTGCCGTCAATTGCCGTAAAGGCCACCTGCTGATGCGGGGTCAACTCATTAATGGTGGAGTAAGTTCCAAAGAATGAGAAGGATATAATAATAATTGCCGTGATGAAAATAAAGACGCCGCGTTGATACTTGCGAAAGATATGTAGCATGAGGAACTCTCCTTCCCATTGAAAAATATACGAGTCAAGAGGTTATCAGATGCCCCCCTTTCGCTCAAATATTTTAATGTAGGTTTAAATTAACTACTAGCAATTGCTCCAAGCTTTGCCGCGATCGCAGCGCTCAGCTCTTGCTTTGCCAAAGCAGCTGTTTGATTATATCCAGCTAATGCATAAGTGCTTAACTCTAACATTTGCTGTGGAATAGTTTTATTTAAAAGCAATTGCTGTAATAGGGAATAATCAGGGGGTGTCATAAATACTGTGCCTTGATGCAGCAAGCCCTGTTTAGTTTTGCGCTGCGCAGCTCCCCCAATTTTTTTCCCATCTAATAGAATATCGTAAATGGTATGGGAAGCCATGCAAAACGGGACTATATCGGATGGGTGCGAATCTTGCTGAGGTTTTGCATAACAAGTTTTAAGTCCAAAACATGCTGCCAGGGCTTCAGCAATTACGCCATTAACCGTTCTATAGTTGGTGATTGTATTTTGTGAAAAACCAGGGTGTGAGGCGGGAATTACTATTGAATAAGCAAAATCCCACAGATGAAAAATAATCCCCCCGCCAGTCGGACGCCTTGCCGCAGCAATCCCCTGTTTTTGCAGCGCCTTGCAGTCAAGGTGCTGCGCTAGCTGAGTAAAGTAGCCAAATGTCAATGAAGGCGAGGCCCAATCATAAAGGTGAAGTATAGGGACGCTCCCGGAAGTTAAGCTTTCCAACAGCTGCTGGTCATAACGCATATTGTCATCGGCTGACGCTTTACCTGTATCGATCAGCCGCACATGCATAATTTTACCTGTACAGGGTGGGGTGTGTTCTTTCTTCCAGCTTGTCGCCGAAGACATAACCGTATTTTTTTAACTCATGGCAATGAACATCCTGGCTATTATGGATGTATTGGCTTTTTGCCTCTCCGTAGAGGATAAGCAGATAACAGCCCTGATTCACGTAATTGCCCATCGGAAAAGGGGCGTCGGGAGCAAAAAAGACACCATTGCCAGGCTGCCGGGGAATTTCATCGCCCGCAGCTGGTGACGGCTTTTCCAGGCAAAGCAATAAGCCTGCAATCAGGCCTTGAAAGCTAAAGCATTCCTTTAAAGGCTTTGTCTCTTGAATCAATAAAGGGGTCTGCTGCTTGGCAGCTGCATCCAGCGACAGGATTTTAGGCGGGTTGATAAATAGCTGATCAGCTAGCAAACGAACCGTGCGCGTCCTGGTTAAAAAGCCGGCAATTTCGGCCCACCATTTAATGAAAATGAGTTTTTTTAGCCCTTCATTCTCTCGCCACAAGTCATAGCCGGCTTTATACAAATCACTGCTGCTTTGCTTGCCAAATTGCGTGTGGGAAATTTGCATTTTTGCCGCTAAGGCCGACTCTAAGGAATGCCTCAATTTCTCTAGCTGAGCGTTGCTGAGAAGCTCTTCAAATTCAATGACTTTGTTCTGTAGAAAGTATTCGCGATGCTCGTCGACAACTTGTGCTTTTGCCATAAACCCTTTGACTGCCAATTATTTCGACATAGATTACCAAAGGAGAAAAAAAATAGCAATGTTGTATCTATAACAAGCCAAGTGTGTTCCTAAAGTTTAAACTAAGTCCCTGATTGCTAACTTATAAGGGTCTATGTCTTAACTAAGCGCTTAAATGGACAAACGACATTAAGAGACAGTTGCATAAGTCAGAGTGAGGCGCTTAAATGGACAATGGACCTTAATGACGCCATGGACCTTATGGACTTAATGGACTAAGCGCCAATTGCTTGTCGTAAATGTCTTTGGCGTCGTTAAGGTCCATAATGTCATTTGATATAGCTA
>JAEYWL010000004.1 GCA_023428915.1 Verrucomicrobiota bacterium | reverse complement strand
TTAGCTATATCAAATGACATTATGGACCTTAACGACGCCAAAGACATTTACGACAAGCAATTGGCGCTTAGTCCATTAAGTCCATAAGGTCCATGGCGTCATTAAGGTCCATTGTCCATTTAAGCGCTTCACTCAGACTTATGCAACTGTCTCAAGATGTCAGAGGTCAAGTTGAATGCGCCGCCTCTGAAGCAAATTCGCTGAATTTTTCCAATATCCATATGTCTGGCGGTAAACGCAAATCTGCGTAAGTGGTATAGCGCGCGGTTCCGCCCGGGCTCGCAAGCGAGGGAAATTCCATACGTGTGCTATATCTAAAGCCAGAATGGAGCATGTTGACTTCTTGAAAGAAAGTAGCTTCATATTCTTGATCTATGACAGTCTTGTTAAAATCATCAGAGACTTGACAAGGTTGGATAATTATTCCTGGGCCATTAGTGTTTGGCATGATATTTTTGCCAAGGATTTTGCTTAAGTCGCACTCAGCTGAACCCTTAATGCCTTCATAGCCTTCCTCAATTTTAGCTCCTGGAACAAAATTTTTTGTGGGTGTATCCCTCAAGGCTTGAGAGCCTAACAGCATGAGCTCAATCCCTTTTGCCAAACCCAAAATTTCAATTTTTTCTTCAGATAGCGTACAATGCTTTTTCAACTCTGCAATCTGCGTTTTGCTAAACGTCATGCTTTCTATGATAGAGTCTAAATCTAGGTTTCTGCCTGACTGACTAAGGCTAACGGAATTCAATATAGTATCTTTAAAACTTTGGGGTGTAGGTTTTACCCTAATCTTATTAGCAAACCATTCCGCTTTTTTGTATTCGCTTTGTATTTGTTCTTGCAATTGATTAAAATATTCAACTTTTACTGCCTGGTAAAAGAATTCCTTGAGATCTGTATAGTTAATGCCTTTGTAAGTAAAATATAAATTTCGTGAAGAGTCGCTAAAGAAGAGATCAATTGCTTTTTTCACTTGTTCATCCCTATCTGGTTTGGCTACGCCTTCCCTAGGCGGCAGATAAATTAATAGCCAATCGATAAATGCAGGTCTTCTATTTTTTGAATTCCTTGCAAAATTATAAGCAATGGCTTTTTGTACTTGTTCTAAACCTTTAAATGTTAAGCAATATTCAGATGCAGGCAGCGGGGAATGAAGAATGGCCGGCCCCACTAGGACTGCTTGGACAAATCTGGCAGCTAAGATTTTTTTCTCAATTTCAGAGTTTGGTCCAATTGCAATAATATGTGAATGTTCTTTTGCAATTAACTCAAGAGCCATGTGCAACTGCTCATAGGTAGGCTGGGGCTGTCCAGTTGCATCAATGGATACAGGATTGTCTGAGGGTTTAACAATGTCTGCATGGGGTTTAAAAATTTGCTCCATAGTATTTTTAGCAAATTCTTGACTTTGTTTAAGCGATGACTCAGGTTTGTTATTAATGAAGTCTGCATGGAGTTTGACCGCTAAGCTTGCCGCATTTTTAACAAAATCTGCATGCCGTTTAACTGCTTGTTCTCCAATGGTTTTGACAAATTCAGCATGCAGCTTAAAAGCTTCTGCCATAGTGTTAAAATTATCTAACAAATGACGATAGCTTGTATAAGTATGTTGTGTGGGCTGAAGAAGAAAAATATCTACAAAAGGGCCGATCATGACAGTTTGTAGTATTCTTGCAGCAAAGATATGCTCATGCGAGGTCTCTAACTCGAGATCAAAAAAATTGTTGTCGATGAGTTTAAAGGCTGCTGCCAGTTGCAAATGAGTGGGTATTAGCTGTTTGTTTTGAACTTCTACTGAACCATGCTTGTAAAAAAACTCATCATAGACTTCAAGGGCTTTATTTAAAGCAGCTTGCTGTTCTAGACTATATACGAGAGTATTTAAGAATAAAAGAAGGTTGTCGGTAAAGGTTTTTTTAAATTCACAGGTCGGAGGAAATTCCTTTGTAAACCCATTGGCTTTAAAGAATTTTGCAGTAATAGTGTCTACATATTCGCTATAATAGAGATCTTCCAGGGGCTTAAGTGTGTTTTCTGAAAAATTTTCCATTGGTTCTGCCGAATAACAAGATGGCAGAGGCATTTCCTTAAGCTTTTTTTCTATGGATTCAATTTCGCTTGGATTGGGTTGGCGTTTATATCGATTACAAAAAATATTCTTAATTGACACTGGAACTGAAGCGATAAAAGTATCTTTTTGACTTTCAAGATGTGCAATTGTTTTTTTTGCAGCCTCGATTTTCTTGGAAACCTCTTCTTCTGTGAGCATCTCTTTATTTACCACAGACTGAAGTTCTTGGTCTTCTGACTGTACGGGTTCGAATTCTAATTCAAGTATCTTTAAGTCGAGTTCGAGATTTATTATTTCTTTATTTATTTCAGCAATTCTTTTATATATCTGCGGGATGGCTCGTAAACGGGGGACTAAATGCGCATATGGCAAAAGAGAAGCAAACTCTTGGATTTGAAGCAGCAGCAAGGCGTAGTTTGTTGGTAAGGAAAGGGGGAGGGGAGTTGCAGAAGGCGTATTCTCTTGAAGATATTTGATTAATTCTGGTAGCAGCTGCTCGATGACAGTCCTTTTATTCTGGGCCGAATCCATGCTGAGTTGACTGAATACACCCGAGCTCATTAAGGGAATAAAAGTTGTATGGGCATCATGTTGTTTGGCAGGGACGCTTTCCTCTTCAAGCAATAGTTCTTCTGACTTATTTTCATCGATTATAATTATCCTTGGATCGCTTTTGGGAGGAGGTTGCATGCTGGCAAACATTGCTTTTGCTAAGTTTTGAAACCGCCCATCCAAATAGGCTTTATCATTGCCAGTATAGTAGCAAACCAAACGTATAGCAGTCTGAAAATTAAACCACCTAGAGGTTTGCAAGCCTTTACCGGGCTGAAATGTAACTCTATCCAACTCGCTGTATTTGCTGGCTAAATCATGCAACAATTTATTTAAATCTAAACTGCCTTTTAACGAATCCATCAGTAATCTTTCTCCCATTTAAGATTAATTTTAGCTGTGGAGTTATCTCCAACTTCGGCTGAGACGCGAAAGCGATCTGTAAGTTTAGCTTCAAGAGCGATTTGATTGGCTTCGGCATTAATACTCTTGTTTAGCGAAATAAATATACCTTTAGAAATATATTTGCCAACCCGTAATGAGACTTCGTTGCTATCGGCGGTGTCGGAACTGCTGATATCGACCCGGTCAATGCCGATGCTATTGCGGATGCGGCTGAGCATATCGGGTTTGCGTTCGGCATTGTTCAAGGAAATGACCGTTTGGCTTAATTCGGCTCCCTGGAAAGGGGTGATGTCGCTAATGCCGCGGCCGAATAGAATCCAGGAGAGGATTTCTTTTTGCGACATAGGAGGGTTGGAGCGGAAGCTGATCAGAGGCTGACTGATGGAGCCTTTTAAAATAGTCTCAACCATGATCTCGTTGAGATCCATCTGCCCAATGACGTACAGCTGATTTTTGCTGGCGGCATCGCCGTTAAAGGTGATAAGCCCCTGGTAACCTTCAATGGGCCGTCCGTTAAAGTTATACTCTCCATTTAATAGCCGCAGATAGCCTGTAATGTGTGGTTTTTTAGCCGGTCCCTCATAGCGGATATTTCCCTCCCATTCCGATGTGAGTTCGCGGCCTTCTACAAAGATATTGCCGCTGGATTTTAGGTTTATACCTAAATTCAGCTTATAGGGCTTTTTATTTTGCAGGATGGTTACGGGTGTGATTCTATCTGGTTTTTCATTGATAAACTTTACGGGAACGGTTTTTAATAGGGCGGGCACCTCGTCGGGAATGATAAAGTCGGCCTGTTCGATAGTCAGATTGCCAGCCAGCAAGCCCTCTTCAAAATTACCCTTGTAGTTTAGCCCGCCGCTAAAATTTGCTGTCACATAGTCGTAGCGTATGAGTGTGGCATTATGATAAGTGAAATTCCAATCGAATGGGAATTGCTGTTCAGGATCCAGGAGCATGCGGCCATTGCCCTGAATGCGCCCCCTGCCACCATCGGTAGCGTTAAATTGCCGCATTATCAGGTAAGGGCCTTCTGTTTCATAGTAGGCGTTGATGTCGTGCACCATAGCGCCGGTATCCAAACTTTCCCAAGAGGCATTTTGCAGTTCAAGGCTGCCGCTGTATTCGGGATGTTTCCATGTTCCCCTGACCATTACATCAGCCAAGATATTTCCTGAAAGGGTAGAACTGTCGAATACAAATAGTTCCGGCACGGCTGTAATTTCCGTTTCTCCATTGAATTGCACAAATAACGGTTCTTCTTCCAGCAGACTGGCAGAAAGAGGAAAGAACCCGATAACTGCTGGAAGGTCCGCCTTTACACGCATGGGCTGTTCTGTAATGCCCTCAAGCACCCCTTGCATTTTTAGGTGGGAATCGGTGTAGAGCAAGCGTGCTTCAGCATGCAAAGGGCCGAATTTAGAGAGCTTATCGTAGTTGAGCCGCAGTTGATCAATGAGCAGCTGCCCTTCAATTTTGGGTTGACTGTCAGAGCCATGGGCGCTCAGCCAGCCGCGGCAGTTCCCGGAATGCATCAGAGGTTTGTCCAGGAATAAATTGGCAAAGATGGCGGGCAGGTTTTCAACATCTAGCCGGCAGTCGATGGATTCTTCCGCAATCTCTGCGCGGGCGCGCAAAACCCCGCCGTCAAAGGCTATTTCTAACGGCGATAGAATAAAGAGCTCATCAGAGAGAAGCAAGTCTGTAGCTTCAGTTAAATGAAAAGCATGCCTGCCTAATAAGCCCTCCAGCTGATTAATGGCGACAATAGTGGACTCTGAAATGGTTTGCCAAGAGCCTTCGCCGACGAGTTTAAATTTTTTTTCTTCAAAGAAACCGCCGATTTCGAGATGCATGGGGTGCATGGCATAACGCTTAGCCAGGAACGAAGCAAAGCTGAAATGATCAATAAGGATATGGTTTTTGATCACTTTTTCCATTTCAAGTTCCAAAATCCCTTCATAGTCTTGCCAAAGGTCTTGGATATGCCCGGATAAATGCAATTCTCCTATTTGGGCATTTTGCAAAGAGATATCATGAGAGGTAAAGCAAAATTTTATTTGCTGAGGGCCTTGTTCTGCCGTAGAGTTAAACTCCGCCACAAAATGGTTCATATTGGCTTCAAATGGAACATCGATGGTAAGAGCCTTAAATAGTTCGCTGCTTTTTTTCACCGTGCCATGCAGCTCTCCATTAATTGTTAAATATTCAGGATGCAGGCTAAACTGTCCTGAAATTTGGGTAGAAGGCATTTTTGCTTCAAAAGTGGAAAAATGCAGCTTGCCTTCATGCCAGGCAATTAAGCCTTTTGAAGAGGCCTCTTCAGAGTGGTATTGCGCAGAGGTCTCATATTCTCCCTGGATGTTCCCATTGATCACAGAAAGCCTTGCCGCCGCTTTGGTTTGATCCAATAAAAGGGCGTCTAAAGCCAAGTGCGGAGTGAAAAAAGCGGCATTTACTTGAAAAGTATTGGGTTTGCCAAATAACTGAAAATGAGAGGAAAGCGTTCCTTTAACAGGAAAATTTAGTTCTTCGCTAATGAAGGCTAATTGAAATGGGCTAAGGGCTATTCTTGCTTCAAATTCTTGGGTTAACAGGTTGATATAACATTCACTGCTGTATTTGATTGGCAATGGCTGGATAGTGTCCGGAAATGCCACTTCGCCGCTTATTTTAGGAAGAGAGATTTCTCCATTCGAGCCTATTGCCACTTTTCCTGAGAGATCGGCCTGAGCGGATTCTAATATCGGAAGGTTATGCAGGCCTCCTAAATAGTGAATATTGCCATGAAGAGTATGGACTTCACCTTTCTCGGCATTGATAAAGGCTAGCCAATCATTCAGATAGCCGCGGAAATTAGCTGAAAGATGGTACCCTTGATTATAGTTGCTGGGAAAAAAAGAAGCGAGCGCTTGCCCGTTGTAATCATTTACTTCTACATGCACATGAAGTTGCTGCTGTTGTAAAATGGCGAGGATGTCCAAGTAGCTTCCCGGATAGATCTTTATTTGTGCCAGACGAGCTTTTAACTCGGCGCTTTCACTTTGCGTATTCACTTGGAGTTGGCATTCTAAATCTAAGGGTATATTGTTAAAGTGCTGATAGTGAATGCCTTGTAATTCAAATTCTAGGGTTATGTTTTTACTGTCAAAATAGGAAAAAGGGGAGAGGTGCAAGACCAGGTAATCCGCCTGCATAGATTGTTTTTTTATTTGCAACGCGACGTTTTTTGCCCGAATTTGCAGAGGCAAAAAACCGCGGACTTCTTCCCAAGTTAATTCGATCCCAGCCTGCTGGGCAGTCTGCTGTAAGTGTTTTGCCAGCTGCTGCTGTACAAAATCGAGTTGAAAGGCAAGGATAAACAGAGCCAGGCTGACGAGAAAAAAGACCCCAAGATACCAAAATATTTTGAAAATTTTAGCTGCCATACTTGGAAAGAATAGCTAGCCGTTATTTTGCGCAAAAGCAGAAAGTTTAGGCACTCAAAGTTTCCAAGACTAAGAAATAAAAAAGTTGAAGGGTACAGGATTCCCTGGCCGTATAGTCTCGAACGTTTCGGGCTCATTAGGTATAGCAGGAGATAGCTGGCTGCTAAGCAAGTGTTCTGGATCAAATTCCATCTTTCTTAAAATATTGGTTTCAGGCGGCAGATTTTTAATATTCACTAAAGATAATTTCTTAGCGAGAGCCAGCTCTCTGGAAACTGCAGTGTCTATAGCTGCAAGATGTGATAAAGTTAATGGTTGAGTGAATATTGGCGGTGTTTGTTTGGGATGGCAAATCTTTGATTTACGCGAAGAGGTAGTTTTAAATTTTTTATTCTTAGCAATTTGTGTTGTGTTTGATGATGGTGCGTTTAACACGGATTGTACCGTATTTATAACTTTTCCCAGTAAGCGAGGAATAACTTCATCAAAAAACTTTTGATTTATGGCTTTTTGTTTAAGATTTATTCCAAAGATAGTTTCATTGTTAACTCGCCTTATTTTTTCTTCTTTAGATAGAGCGTTCCAGGCATTGCGGCGAATAGTGACGGGTTTAAAGGAAAGATTGGTCAAAAAATTAATGGTTGAAGTTGTGCTTGTTAGCTCAACCGTTTTACAGTCTCTTTGCTTTGCTCGGATTAAGGCTATACTCATTAAGGTTGTACCTAGGCCCCTTTTTTGATAGCCCGCATCCACCCCCAGTGAATTGACTTGGCAGCAGCGATAAGTTTTAGCTGGTTTATTAGCTGAGGATGGGCTTGTCCGTTCCCCAAAAGAGTAGTGCACGAGACCTATTAGTTTATAGGTGGTTGTTTCATACACGGCATAACTTTCATGCTCCCCGTTATCTTGAGGCATTTGTAAAGTGCTCTTTAGTTGTTGTAAAGATTCGTTTGAATCAAAGTAGATAGGGCTTACAGGAGCATGGCCATTATATCGGCTGCGCAGCCACACTTCTTCTGTCTCTTTAGCAAGAAGAGGTCTTATAAGGTAATTTCGGTGCCATAATAGAGGCAGAGAAAGAATTTGACTTACCGGTAAATGCGGATTATGGCTGAGCTTATCATAGGCATCCAGATCTTTCATGCTTTGATTGTAGTGGTAGTAATAAAGCTGATTTATAGCTGCAGTAAATACATCACTCTGGCTTATGCTTGCATGAGAAACATATGTTTCAGCTTCAGGCAGTTTACGCTCAAGAAAAACAATCTGTTTATAGGCTCGGGCTGCCTCCCCGTCAATAAGCTGAGCAAGGGGCTTTTTATGATACAAAGAATTAAGCACCCAATTTATGCTATATTGAGCGGCTTCCTTGCCGATACATGAAGTGATTTTATTAAGGAGTTCATGATTATAAAAATCTGGCGAGGCTTGAGGAGCTAAAGGGGCTGTTCCGTTCATTGAAAACACTGTTTTGTGTAAATATAATATTTTTTCGGACAATTTTAACTCAGTCAAGCGTCAAAAGTCAATCTGGGCCTGAATTATTAGACATCTTTCAAAACCCCATTTACTCGCTAAAATTGCCCTTTTTTGCATCTTTTCCGCAAAATTTTTCGACCATGTATATTTACATGCTCTCAAAATTTTTCAAAAAAAGCTGCTCAAAAATGTCTGAATTTTAGCAACCAAAGCGAGTTTTGAAAGATGTCTATTGAATAGCACGCATGAGCAGGCCGGCAAGAGCGTATTTATTATGCGGATTGCCGTTTTGAATAATCTCTAGAATTAATTCAATGGCATCCTGCTCCTGTGTTTGAGCCAGGGTTTCCAGGGATTCTACTAGCAGCTTTGAGGTGTCTTCAGGGCTAAGTTCATAGCTGGAGACCAGGTTGGATAAACTATTGGGATCAAATTCCTTAAATCTAATGAGGTCCTTGTGCTGCTGCTGAGCAACCCACCGTTTTAGGTTTTCGCCATAAGGGCCAGGTATTTTCATGCGAAAAAGAGCTAAATTGCAGTAATTTCTTACTAAAGGAGCTCCGAGCTTTTGTTGATGGTTTTTTAGCAAGGCGATGCATTCAGGCGAACGGGTATTTTCTAAAATTTTAATTAAGACGGGAATGAGAAAGGCATTTTGCTCTTTTTTAAAGATAAGCTGGGCAATTTCTAACAGTTTAGTTTCTGAAAGCGGGGCAATTTGTACAAGCAGCGTTTCGCGCAATTTATCAGATAATGCAAGCACAGCTGGCTCTTCAGCCAAATTATGGGAAGCGGATGGGATGACGCGCCATGCTTCCATTGATTTGCCTTGGGATTGGTAGGCGATAAAGGCTAAATCGCGGGCATCTTTTAGTAATACATCGCGGCAAAGCGGATCGATGCAGCGGGGGTCTTCTTTGATTAATAAAGCTAAAGCTGCGTTGACACGCAGCTGAAGATTTTCTGAAGTTGCAAGGGTTGCCAAAAGCTCCTCTGTATCATCTAAATCGCCAAGCAATTGGACGGCAAATAGGTCGCCTTGTTTGGCTTGCTGCATAATAAACTGCTGGTACTCCGGACAGCCAATTTGTACAAGAGCCCAGCAGGCAGCTAACTGCACATGCTTGTGTTGAGACGCAGCAAGCTTGACGAGCTTGCTTTTGGCAGATTCATCTTTGAAAGAACCTAAAGCAAAAGCGCAAGCTTCTTGCTGGGCGTAACCTAAATGGGTGGAAAGGGTGCGTATGGTCATTAGCAAGTCATCGCGATTGTGCTCAGTAGCTTCTGCAATGGCCGAAATGCGCACTTTTTCATCGGGATCATTTAAAAGCTGCCGAAAAATGCGCATGGCTTTAGGTGTGCCTGCAGCAGCAAATATTTGCGGAAAGATAGGCTTTAGCTGGTTATCCAGCTTATACATTAACGCTTCAGCTTGCTCTACGGCAGTTGGAGATTTCTTTTTAGCGAGTTGAAATACAGCTTCTAAGCGTATCAGGGCAAAAGGCGAGGCTAACGCCCCTTTGAGCGCTTCTTCAGCTTCCCTACTTTGCTGTGCGGCTATAAAATTCAAAGCCACGATTTGCAGCTGGGGAAAGGGGGAGTTTAGCGCTTCAATAAGTATAGGAAGGGTTTTTTCGTTAGAACATATCCCCGCACCAAATATAGTGAGCAATTGATCTTCTTTTTCAGAAGAATTAGCCCCTTCTTCTAACAGCAATAAGCAGAGCTGTTGGAGGAGTTCGAAGTCGTGCTGCTGGATTTGACGGGTGT
The DNA here is from genome assembly GCA_023428915.1 of Verrucomicrobiota bacterium. Lineage (GTDB taxonomy): Bacteria > Chlamydiota > Chlamydiia > Chlamydiales > JAEYWL01 > JAEYWL01. The sequence continues at coordinate 15,695 of JAEYWL010000004.1, read as the reverse complement.
GTTCTTTATAATCCTCAAAAGCCTGTTTGTAATGCCCTGTGTGCATTAAATGCAAAATCCTGCTCTTGCAGGCCGGAGGGGTGTGGGAAAATGCTGAGGTGTTGATAGGAGGGTCGTAGCTGAAAATAGGGGGCGGCAAAGACAGCAAAACAAGGCCAACAAACCTAAACTTAAAGTTTATATTTGCTGCCATGTGCTTTTTCCCTCTTTGGGTAAATGTTCCCATAAATCCAGGCCAACGTTAACCAGTAATGATTGCAAAGTGTGGATGGGCAATCCCATGACATTGTAATAACACCCTTCAATCTTTTGTACGATAAGGCCGCCGGCAGTTTGGATAGCATAAGCGCCAGCTTTATCGCAAAGGTTAATGCTGCTGGAATAAGCATGCATTTGTTTGGGCGATAACCGGTGCATTAATACGCGGGTTTCTTCTATCCCGTGAAACTGCTGCTCAGCTTGCTGGACAGTAACTGCAGTATAGACACTATGCCACTCCCCGCTAAGCTGTTCCAAAAAGCGCAAGGCCTCAGCTAAGTCCCGCGGCTTATTGTAGACTTTTCCCTGGCGATAGACAATTGTGTCGGCAGTAATAATAACGGCGTCTTTATACCGGGTGTGCAATGAGGCTGCTTTACCGTCGGATAATGTCAAAGCATAATCTTCAGGATTGCCCTTGAACTCAATGGAACGTTCATTAAAGGCAGGGGAAGCCTGCTCAAACGGAATGGAGAAATAATTAAGAATTTCCTTTCGCCGGGGAGATTCTGAACCGAGAATAATTCTATGCATTATAAAATAAATACTTGAGCAAATAGGTAGAGTTTATAGCTTTCCAGGTTAGCCCGGGGACAGTGAGTCTGGATAAGCTGTTTCATATTTTTTTCGATTTTCTTAATTTCGGCAAGCTGCAATTGTTCCTGTGTGGAATATTGCCCCAGGAATTCTTTCTTATGAAAAGGAGCGATCGTAAGGCCATCTTGTTCTTCGCTCTGCCAGGAGATCATAGCCTGTTTCCAGGATAGGCTTTTGCTAATCTCTTTTTTTAGAGGAAGATCCAGCTGAAATCCGAGAAATAATTTTACGAGCAGTTGGCTCTCTACTTTGCTGTACATACCATTAGAATAACACAATTAAAAGCAGAAGGGAAAGCCAAAAGAAGAAAGGCTAAAGTGTGATTTTTTTCCTTTTAGGAGGCGAGGCGTTCTTCGATGATTTCGCAAAAGTGTTCAGGGAGATGAGCGCGGATTTTATTAGAGTGCTGTTGAATATTTTTTAAAGGAATTTCAATCTCTTTAACCTGATCGGGTTGGAAGGTTAGCCCATCGATTTCACGGCCATTTTTGCCATAACGGGCCAGCATAAAATGGTAAAGACCCGTCAAAAATTCGAGATCAATTTGCGCTTCGCGGTTTTCCGGATCGCGAACGACCTGGTCCATTAAGAGAGAAATATGCAATAATAGCTCTTTCTCTGGCCATAAGTACACCAGGAGTTCTTCAGGATTTAAGTTTTTGAAGTGGGGAGGGTAAAACTGTCCGGTGTTAGATCTATCGGCCATGTGTAATTTAAACAGTTTATAGTAAACGGCATAAATAAAAAGCTTAACTGCGTAGAAAGAGTAAGTGATGACAAAATTGCGGTTAAGCGTGAACGTTTCATCCGGAATGGTCCCTACATGGACAATTTGCTGCCTAAGTCTGTATAAGCCATCCACCCATTTCCAAAAGATTTCAATAGGTTTGCCATACTTAAGATGCAGTAGAGGCCGTAATTTGAATTTAAAATCCGAGGCAGAGTTTTCTGCAGAAATATCGAAGAGAGCTTCAAAGCTGGCAGTTAAAAAAAGGATATTCTCAGGTTCAAAAAATCTTTCGTGGAAGTTCCTGCCGTCCAGCATGTTATGAAATTTTTCAAAGAAATGGTCAACAAAAAACCTGATCGCTCGAATTATACGCTTAAATTCTTTATAATCAGCAGATTGCGTGTTTGGTTGGCAGTACACTGTCTGCAAGGCTCCACCTAGCCCTATCAAAACGTCGGGTGGAATTTCCTCGATTGCTACATGTGTAAGAAAATAAGCATTTCCCTGAAAAATCTCAGCCTCTTTAGCCGTAACTAAATAGGTAAAAGAATTAAAAGGCATAATTTGCCAGTCCAGGTATAGCTCCTTATATACAGCTGCAAAATATAATAAATAAATGCCATCCACCATCAGCAATTCTTTAAGTTCTTGAGCGACAGAATTATTTATAAAAATACAGGTGGATTGCTCCTTAAGAAAAGCATAAGAGGCAGTATTTTCTTCAATTTTATTGGAAGAAAAAGCGATAGGACCTATATGGATAGGTTCTTTCACATTCAAGTCAACATAGGGTAAAAAACCTGCTATTTCCCAGTTTTGCATAGTACACCTCATCGACTGTACTATGCAATCGGGATGCCAAGTTATTTATTAGACTTCTTGTGTAATTACATTTGCTTGCCAAAATTGCCCTTATGTATTCATATGCTCTCAAAATTTTTCGATAAATCTGCTCAAAAAACTTCAATTTTTTCAAGCAAAGCTAATTACGCAAGAAGTCTATTATCTTTGGGCAACTTTGGTGCAGTTTGTAATAAAATTTTTTACCGAATGCGGCAGCGAAGTATGCTTTCTGGGGCTTGGCCGGTTTGTTTCTTCGACATGCTCTTCTCTACCCAGTTCTTGCATTTTAACTTTAGCTTCCAATGCCAATATTTCCCGAATTTGTTTTAAGAGGGGTTGAAACTCTTCAGTTGCAAATAACGTATCCATAACAGTTTTCTTTTTTGTGCAAGTGGTGTCCTGCAAGGATTTATAATACTCCTTAAATTCCAAAACCAGATGCTGGGCTGCTTTTAAACAGCAATAGAGTTCAAGGGAAAAATCAATTGGCGGTTTTTCAAGAGTAATTTGAGGGAATGTGAGCAAAATGCGTCCCAATAATACTTTAGCTGCTTCGTTTTTAGTTTTTGCTAATGCAAGGATTGCTTGGAAAGCAAAATTTTGCAGCACAGAATCTTGTATTTCACACCCCGCAAACCATAGAAGGGCATAATATTTTTTAAGGGCCGAGGTGGTTTCAGGTTTTTGCAGATGTTTGGCAATTTTTTGCGAGAGGCTGCGTGCAGCATTTTGAAAGGCTGCAGTAAAACCGTACCTTTTGCTTAAGCGCACAATGACGCAGAGCTGTGGAAGGGTCAATCTAGAAGGGAGGGGTTTTCCATGTTCAGCAGCTAAAATGCAATGCATTAACAAGGGATGCTCATTAATAAAAATATACACTGTTTCTTTGTCATTAAAGCCCAGCCGGCTTTCGAATTCTTTAATCGGACGGATAGGTTCATAAAAAGCGGCTGTTTCATGTAAATGTGTTTTTGAGTGTATTTTAATGCGCATAATCGCCGATGCAGGGAAAAACGGATGCAGGAAAAGCTTATGGATAATTGGCTGTAATTCTGCGATTTTATCAGGGTAAGCTCTTAAAATCTCGCTAATCACCCTGTCAATTAGCCTGTAATGGTCTTTTTGAATATTCCGCAGAGCAGGGTGATTTAGAAAAGGGGATTCATCCAGCAATATTTGCAATAATTCCATTGAGGCTAACCTGACCGGAAGCATTTGATTGCGCCAGTACATTTCTTGCTCAATCTTCATTTTGGCTTTAGACATCATCCGAGGCAGCTGCAAAAGTTCGCCTATAAGAAAGTAGCCGAAGGCTTGTTGAAAGGTATCGGGAACAGCTACTGAAGCGGAATAGAGGCGTTCGGGGGAAAACTTAAAGGCCATGTCCGCAGAAAGACTAATCAAAGGGGCGTTGGAACAAAGCTGGCTGTTTCTGTTAAGCGCTTTTCGGCCTGCATAGAGCTCGCTGGATTCAGGGCCTTCAAATCGAATGCATACCACTCCCTGGCTGTCCTTAAGAAACCAATAGGCTTTTAAAATCTCCTGGTTTTTTGGAAGAAGCTGCGTGTGCATGCCATGGTCCAGCAGGATTATGCCATTAAGCCTTATGGCAAGGTCTAAAGAGCATTTATTTACTTTTGCAGCAAGGCCTTTCCGAAAGGTATCTTTTTCTGATGCTGCCAGTTTTACAAGCGGGGAGGGCATTTTAGCGTGCTGCGTTTGCGCACAACAATACTTATTAATGGCCTCCAGTTGTTGGAGGGCTACTGTTGTGCTTGCAGCTGTAAGGGGGGTATTTAGAAGTTCTTGCAGCCTATTTACCGGTTGTTGTAAGTCGTGAAACTGCAATTTTTCCAAATTTTCAACAAGGTTATTAAAGTCTGTTAACATTTTTACCTCCTTGCTTGCATCCTATTACCCATAATTACGCGCCCGTGCCCGAAAGGCACGGGGATGAATAACTATTTCCCTTATTTTTTTGCCATGTAGCTGGTAATGAGATTGCGGTAATTGGGAATATATTCCGAAAACAAGGCGCCCAGGCCCTCAATATCGTTGCGCCAATCCCGATGCAGCTCGCAGGCTACTCCAAACCAATTCATGAGCTGCACGCCGGCGGCAGTCATGCGGCTCCAGGCTGCGTGGCGTGTGACTTCATTAAATGTGCCTGAAGCATCTGTCACAACGAATACATCAAATCCTGCTTCTATGGCGGATAATGCAGGAAAGGCCACGCATACTTCAGTAACCACGCCGGCGAGGATTAATTGCTTCTTTCCTGTTTGCTTAACGGCTTGCACAAACTCCTCATTATCCCAGGCATTGATATTGCCGGGCCGCGCAATGTAAGGCGCCTGGGGAAATAGCTCTTTGATTTCAGGAACTATAGGGCCGTTAGGGCCGCTTTCGAAGCTAGTTGTTAAAATAGTAGGGAGTTTGAAATACTTGGCACAAGCCGCTAAAGCCAGCACATTGTTTTTGAATTCGGCAGGAGAAAAGTCTTGTACCAAGGAGATAAGCCCCGATTGATGATCCACCAACAGGCACGCAGCGTTTTCTTTTTCTAATCTTTTATACTGAAATTCTGGCATAGAGACCTCTTTTTTAATGGATATTTTAAACCTGATTGTAAAGAGAAGTTTTTAAAACGCAATTAATATTAAGTGGTTAATGAGTTAAGTTTTAAAAATTTTTATTTCAATTTTAATAATATTTAGTTTGCAATTTTTATGTTTAAAAGTATTATTAGCTGCTTGGAAAGCTGAATTCCCCAAATATGTTAATGAAGCAGCCCCTGCCGGGTTTCTTTGTTCACGCGGCGGTGTCACGCAGATTGAGCCTTATGGTTTCAATCGTTTCGCAGCAAATGGTGTCTATAGCATTGATGAAGCTTTTCTTATTGATACTTAACATTTAATCTACGGGCCTGCGGGACTATGGGATCTAGAGTTCCCTAGCAAGCTGTGAAAAATGAACAAAGGCACAAACATACTTTTACGCATATCTTTTTATTGACGTTATCTAAGGTTTTTATTGAGATTTGGAGTGCGGCGACTCGTCGCCGCTTTTGCCGGGGTCCGACCCAGGGACATAGTTTACACTTTAACCCAACCACATAGTTTACACTTTATGCTATACTATCTCTTTTAAAATTAGGTGGTTGTGGCTTGGAGAAAAACTAAAGTGGAAGATCAAAGACAGTTATTTATAGAAAGACTACAAGAAGGAAAGTTTACCTTCTCTGACTTGTGTAGACAATTTGATATTAGTCGACCTTGCGGTTATAAGTGGCTCGATAGATATGAGAAATATGGACCTGAGGGGTTGATTGATCAAAGCAGAGCGCCTAAAAACCAGCCCATAAGACTAAAAGCTGTATTGAAGATGAATTACTAAAAGTTAAATATGAGTGGCCTAGATGGGGGCCAAAAAAGGTATTGGGGTACCTAATAAATAATAAACCAGATATTAAATGGCCCTCTTTAACTACTGCAGAAAATATATTTAATAGTCATGGTCTAGTAAAGAAGAGAAAATTACGAAAACGACTAGCAGAAAGAACAAATCCCCTTAGCTCTTGCAATGCATCAAACGAAATTTGGTGCATAGATTTTAAAGGATGGGTCTCCCGAATACTCTAATGATTTTAAAGTAGGGAAAGTAAAAAAGTGTGGAAAAATGAGTTGGAAATGCAGAGAAATCTATGTTGGAAGAGTATTTGCAGGTGAGCCAATAGGTCTAATACAAGAAGGACTAGCATTAAAAGCCTATTACGGACCAATATATTTGGGAATAATCGGAGACAATAAAATAGAATTCGAAAGAAGACCAGGAAGAATTAAAATTTAAATTTGATCGCCTCCCCCCATGGGGGGAGGCATTATCAAACCTAAACGAAAAACAAATTATGCCACAAAAGTGTAAACTATGTGACTAAGTTAAAATGTAAACCATGTGCTTCTTGGACCAATTATTGCTTATTTTGACGACATTGAGCTCACATTTGGGCTACATGCTTTGGCCGCATTCGCGGCTGGTCTTTGTTTTGACGCATAGGATTGGCAGGCTAAGGCATGAATAAAAAAAAAGGCGATCCCCTAGGGGATCGCCTTTAGCAAAGAACCTATAGCAAGAATTAGTTCACGATTGTGCTTTCATCTTGTGTGATAGGTGTCTTAATTGCATCAGAGCTTACTTCTAGTTTGATGCGAGCATCGCCAGAAGATTTAGCTTGTGCTTCGATTCTGAATTCAACTGTCTGTCTTGATCCAAGGATTTTTATTGGAGCAAATGTAACAGTTTGACCGCTTACTTGGCCTGGTGTTGCGCCATAAGCAGAAATTGGTTGAATTTCAGCAGGGAAGCGTACCACTACGTTAACGTTAGAATCTTCTTCAGAACCTTGGTTAACAACATGGATTGTGTATGTGTTGTACTGGCCAATGCAGATTGGATCTTCTGATTCTTCCATGCAGATATTCAAAGCAGGACGGCCTTTCCAACGTGTACCCCACTCAGCGCAAGCTGTGCAGCGCTGGCAGTCATCTACGCATACTTTGTTAACAAAGTAGCCAGGTGTGCAAGTTGTCAATGTTAGAACCATGCTTTGTTTTTCGCCTGGCTTCAGCTCATTGAATCTCCAAACAGCTTGATTGCCGCTAACCATTGCACCTTTAGCTTCTACGATAGAAGTAGCAGAAGGAGCATTGTCTGTTACGATCACATCTGTCAATGACTTATCGCCTGGGTTGAAGACTGTGATTTGGTAATCAGCTGTTTTGCCGATCGGCACTTCTTTAGGACCGACTTTTGTGATCTCTACGCATTCTTTGCAAATGTTTGTGCACCACTGGCAGCTTGTTGGGTTAGCATTGCAAGCTGTAACATTGATAGTGTTGCAAATTTTGCCGCGTTTTTCGGCTGTAAAGCATGCATTAACAGTTTTTGTTTGGCATGGCTCAATTGTGCCGAGTTTGTAGATCAATGTGCGCTGGCCGCTCTCATGGACTAAGCCATCTGGAACTAGGTCAGTTAACACAACTTCTTCAGCTGGGCATGTACCTCTGTTTGTAACAGTCATAGTGTAGTGAATTGGGTCGCCTGGGCAAGCCTCTTCTGGACCGCACTTATGGCATTCTAGTACAGGCTTCGCGCATAGCACGCTGCAGAACTGAACTGGTACTGCTGTTACGCAGAAGCAAACGCACAGGTCGCCTTCGCGATCAGCACGTAGAATAACGCGATTCTTTATAATCTCGCCTTTTCTCATTTTGTCAAATGTCCAGTGGATAGCTCCTTCTGATTGCTTAGCAACAGGAGGTTCGCTTCTAACTAAAGAAACGCCATCTGGCAGCATTGCATTAACTTCAACGTGGCATACATCAACACATGCTTTAACTGTCAGGTCAAGTGCATAGTTGTCTCCGAGGATGCAGAGCGTAGGTTGAGAAGCGGAAACGATTACACCGTCTGTGCAGATTTCGCTGCCGTTTCTGCCATGCATGTTAACTTGCGGGCAGCATGCAGGTGCGCAAGCTGGAGCTGGGCAGCATACTGGTGCACATGGATGCGGAGCTGGACAGCATGCTCTTGGCGGGCAGCAAACTGGAGCTGGTGCGCATACTGGTGCACATGGGTGTGGAGCTGGTGCGCATACTGGTGCACATGGAGCAGCACATGGCGCTGGTGCGCACACTGGTGTTGACTCTTGGCATGGCTGCGGGCAGCAGTCGTTGTATCCGCAATTAGATGAGCATCCAGCCCATAAGAGAGCTGAGAAGCACAGCAGGCTTAGTGAGGCAAAAAACCCCAATTTGTTTCTCATTCAAAGACTCCTTGTTAGTTTAATATCTTTGGTTAATTTTAACAGTTCTTTAGTGTTAGCGTTGAGGCTTATGGCCATCATATTATTCATCACAGGGTTAACGCCCGCTTGTCACTTTTTCTGAATCCTTTAGATTGCGGTAAAGAATTTAGAGAAAGTGACAACTTCGAGCAGACCTATTTTTTCTTTTTGCATTAGCTTGGGTCAAAATAGTTGTAATAATCCGGTGTGCAGTAATCAATTGGCTGTTCTCCGCCACAATATCGTGGCTGCGGACAACAGCAGGCTTGGTCTGGTTGCGGACAGCATGGCGGCTTTGTGACACATTGAGAATCACGGTTCCAGCAGCAGCAGCTTGTCATTAGCAGAGAGGCTGCCATCATCGCTAGAATTGATGTCATGCTTCGGTTACAGCTTTTCATTTTGTGACTCCTTTATTTTGTTGCATCTTTTCATATCAGATGCGACGGGGCAGAAACTGCCCCGTCACCCATGTTCAGCTTTACTGAACTAAGCAGATCTTAGTAGCAGCAAGGAGCTGGTGGGCATGGGTTGCATACTGGCTTCGGTGCGCATACTGGAGCACATGGTGCTGGGCAGCATGGAGCTGGGCATGGAGCAGCGCAAGGAGCTGGGCAGCATGGTGGAGGACAGCATGGTCTTGGGCATGGCTTCACGCAGCAACGTGGTCTTGGGCAGCATGGCTGCTCGCAGCAACGATCGAAGCATCCGCAGCCTGTCAACATTAGAGCAACTGCACCTAATGCAACTACGGAAGATAGTTTTGAAAATAGATTTTTCATATAAATCTCCTATTTGTTTTTTTTTGGTTTGTTTCGAGGAATTTTATTTTCCTTTAGCTTTTGTCTTTCATTCTTGTCTCTGTTGCTATTCAATCTCAAAGTTTGTCGATCGGCAGAGAAACAAAAAAAGATTTTACCTTTTTTAGATACCCCTTAGCTAATAAATCATCCAGTAGTTTTTTGAATTTTTGCAAATTTTTTTAAGGAATGTTTTGTAACATAAATATAATCAGCTACTTAAGAAAACATAAATTTTATCAGTATTTTTACCTGGCACGCTGTTTATCGAATTTTTTTAGCACAGAGGGCGCATCTCTCTTTTTATATTATTTTTTCAGAGGGGAAGCGCTTTTAAGTATATTTGTAAGTTGTGTTTAGAAATCATTTTAGCTCTTGAAACTTCTTGAAAAAATATTTTCCTGGACATAGTGGTAAGTTTTTTTGCAAGAAAAAAAAGAAGGGGTATGCGTAGGCTTGAATACTGTACTGATGATAGTTAAAATTGTTAAACAAGCGATAATTAAATTAATTGCAAGATAATTTAAAAGATAATAGAAATTGTTCTGAAGGTAGCAAGCCGGGTTTAAATTTTGAGTTTGCCGGTCCAGCCTAACTTAGTTCTTAGAGTTGAAAAATAATCATGACCATGGATCGAGACCATGCGGAATTTTCTGTCCGATTGATGGATGGTAAAAATCTCATTTGTGCTGAGGTTAAATGAGGCGATTCCATCGTAGGTAATTTCTACTGGGTCATTGTAGGTTAAGTATTTAATTTGAATTTTGCTTTGCGGCAATAAAACAATCGGGCGATTCGATATGGTATGGGGGCAAATTGGAGTAATGGCAATGGCATCTAGCTCTGGGGCTAGAATCGGTCCGCCTGCAGCTAGAGAGTAGGCTGTAGATCCGCAGGGAGTTGCAAAAATAACTCCATCTGCAGAAAATGTGTTTAAATAATTGCCATCCACATAGATAGCCAATTCAACCAGGCTTGGATTTTTTGCCCGATGTATAACAATATCATTAACCGCCAGGCATGTTTCGCCATTGGTTGTTTTGCCTTCCAGAGTAAGCCTTTCCTGCACCTTATACTTGCCTTCCAAGATTTCCTCAAGGCTGGAAAAAATTTCGTGAATGGTAATGTCAGCTAAAAAACCTAAGCTGCCTAAATTGATGCCAATTACCGGAGCATTGATTTCCGGGTGGCGGTGAATGAGCCTTAAAATTGTGCCATCTCCGCCAAGCGATATCATAAAGTCTATTTGGGCTGGCCGAATTTGGGAAAGGGGGGGGAGTTGCATTTCTTCTGCAAGGGGGTCTTCCACATAAACCGGAATCCCTTTTTTTGCTAAGTAAAGGGCGATCTCTTTTGCTTTTTCTTTTGAGAGTGCTTTCCTGGGATTAGGGAATACTGCAAAAATCATAACAACCTACTTAACCAATTGATTTGCGCTGGCGCAGCTGTTTTTTTTAATGGCCAATTCGGGATAGAACCTTGTCAGGACAGTGTTGCTTATGTGGTCAGGGGTAAGGCCAAGTTCTTTCATAAGGTCGCCGTAGGCGCCATGTTCTATGAAAGCTTCAGGGATTCCCAAATTCAAGGTTTGGATGCCGGTATAGCCATTGCTGGCTAAGAAATGGTTAAGTATGGCACCTAAACCTGCTTGCACAGAATGTTCTTCTAAAGTGACAAGTTTGTTATGGGTCAGCAGCAAATTGCAGAGCAGTTCAGAGTCGAGAGGCTTAACAAAGATAGGGTCAAGCACAGTGGCGGTAATGCCAAAGGCCATTAGTTGCTCTTTTACCTTTAAAGCGGCGAGAGTCATATGTCCCAGAGCGACAATAAGCAGGCCTGCACCTTCAGCTAAAATTTCTCCTTTACCAAGCGGACGATATTTGCGCGGAACCATTCCCTCCTCTGTGGTCATATTTGGATAGCGAATTGCCGTTGGCCTGCCATAGCTAAAGGCGGAATCTAAAAGTTCTTTGAGTAGTTGTCCATTTCTGGGTTGTGCAATTACCATATTAGGCATGGCATTTAGAAAGGAGATGTCATAAATTCCATGGTGCGTAGAACCATCAGGGCCGGAAATACCGGCTCTATCAATGGCAAATACTACCGGCAGCTCTTGCAAACACACATCGTGAAAAAGATTATCGAAAGCCCGCTGCAGAAATGTAGCGTAAATTGAGGCAACTACTTTGAGCTTGCCTCCATGGGCCAACCCTCCGCAGAAAGTAATCGCATGCGATTCGGCAATGCCTACATCCAGGCATCTTTCAGGAAATTTTGCCATCATGTCATCGAGGCAAGAGCCTGCAGACATAGCAGGGGTGACAGCAATAAGGCTGGGGTCATTTTCTGCCAGTTTAAGCAAGTGCGAGCCAAATACTTTGGGAAAAGTAGGGTTGGGATTGGGGGTTGGCAAAAACTTGCCGGTATCGCGATTGAAAGGCTTGGCACCGTGATAACTTACAGGGTTGCTAGTGGCCATTTCCATGCCCTGCCCTTTATTGGTGAGGACATGAATAAGTATAGGCCAATTGGAATCCTTCACGCCTTCCAGTACCTCGATAAGTTTACGTATATCGTGGCCATCAATTGGCCCTATATAAGACAGGCCGTATTGCTCAAAAAATACTGCCGGCGAAACGAGATTTTTTAACGATTCTGTAAGGCGATGCCCTTGCTTTGAAAGCAGGTCACCTACTGAAGGAATTTTTTTAATGAGGGCGTCAACTTCTCTATGGAGTTTGTTGAGAGTTGGGTTGCAGATAAGGCGGCTGAGAATATTCGTAATGGCCCCAACATTTTTAGAAATAGACATGGCATTGTCGTTTAAAATTACGACAAATTTTTTTAAATCGCGGTGCACGTTATTTAGGGCTTCTAAAGAGACGCCGCAAGTCAGGGTGGCATCGCCTATGATTGGAATGACGTAATTATCTCCTCTTTGCAAGTCCCGATTCTTAGCTGCTCCTAAAGCCAGCGATAATGCTGTACCTGCATGGCCTGCATGGAAGTGATCGTGCTTAGACTCCTTGGGGTGGCTAAATCCGCATAAACCGTTATATTGCCGGATTGTGCTGAATCGTTCATACCGGCCTGTCAAGAGTTTATGGGTATAGGTTTGATGGCTTACATCCCAAATAAACCTATCTTCAGGCGAAGTGAAAACTCTGTGGAGCGCCACTGTTAACTCTACGGCGCCCAAGTTTGAAGCGAGGTGCCCTCCATTGATTGACATGACTTCAATGATTTTTTGCCTGGCCTGCGCTGCTAATTGCTGCAGTTGGGACAGATTGAGGGACTTAAGATCGGCAGGGGAGTTTATTCCAGCTAAGAGGTCATAATTCATGTGGCTATTGCCCTTTTACCTTTGTTGATTCTGGGGGGTAAATTCTTGAGTGGCAGGTTTTTGGTCGCTTCCCAAAATCAATTCGTTGTTGCGGTTTTTAATCAGGGTTTCAATTTTCCGTTCAGCTTCCTGCAAACGTCTATTGCAATAAGTAATTAGTTTGTCTGCTTCTTCAAATAAGCTTAAAGACTCGTCAAGCGAAGCTTGTCCAGAGTTCATCCTCTCTAAAATTTCTTCAAGCCGCTTTACGGCTTCTTCAAAATTATTTTGCTCTGTTGCTTGCTGCATGCTTAAGGCACCTTTAATCTTTGTTTGAAATAGTACTGGTTACAGTGGCTTTAGCCTTTCCGTCGCTCAGAAGAATGGTAATAGTTTCATGGGGAGCTAGAGAATGAATGGAATTTATAACTGAATTTGTTTTTTCAGAAAAGAGGATACTATATCCCTTTTTGGTTAAATTTTTAGGATCTATTGCATGAAGCGTAAATGCTATGTTTTGCAGTTTGGCCTTAAGTAGCCTAACCTCTTTTTCCCAACTAGTTTGTAACCGTTTTACATATCCTTCAAGCGGAAATTTTTGTCTAGCTCTTTCCAGCATTCGTTGCTGGGCGCTGCTGCATTCGCTATCGATTTGCGACACCTGGTATTTTTTATAGGTAAAGTGGTGCAAAAATTTAGTGGTTATGGCCTGCTCCAGGTGTAATAAGCGCTGCCGAGCGGCAAGGAGCTGATTGCTGGGCTTGAGAAGTTCTTTTTGTTTGCGAAGGCTATCTAGCTTTTGTTTTTTTTGGTCTAGAATGCGGGCGATGCCTTCCTCTAAATCCAGTTTAATATCGTCCAGCAATTGGAAGCGGCCGCCCAGCAATCCATAAGGATTGTTAAATAGCGCATGTTTTGCCAAGTACTGGAGTTGCTGTTTATGGTGTTTGATCTGATGGCTTAAAGCCAGTGCGATCCCTTTCTCTAATTTTCTTAAAGTTTGCTGCTGCTGGTTTTTTTCCGCCATGACCAGCTCGGCTGCAGCTGAAGGTGTTGGTGCACGCACATCGGCCACATACTCTGCGATGCAATGATCTGTTTCATGACCTACAGCACAGATAATGGGAATTTTGCTATGGAAGATGGCTGCCGCTACAATTTCCTCATTGAAAGCCCAGAGGTCTTCCAGGCTCCCGCCCCCTCTTCCTACAATGAGTACATCGGCTAACTGGTAGCGGTTAAATTGTTCTATGGCCTGGGCTATTTCCTGGGCCGCGCCCTCTCCCTGCACTTTGACGGGATTAAGGATGACGTGTACAGAGGAAAACCTGCGGCTGAGAACCTGCAGGATGTCTTGTATGACTGCTCCCGTAGGGCTAGTGACAATCCCAATGCGGCGGGGGAGATGAGGGAGGGGTTTTTTATGGGCCTTGGAAAACCAGCCCTTTTCATGCAGTTTGCGTTTTAGGGCTTCTAATTTTAAGAGGAGCTGGCCGACTCCAAGTAGAGCCAGTTCTTTAATGACTAGTTGATAACTGCCTCTTTGCGGGTAAACATTGATGTCGCCTTGAACGCTTACTTGGTCGCCATCTTTAGGCAAGGACTTTAAGGCAAGGACATCTGTCCGAAACATGACTGCAGAAATTTGCGAATAAGCATCTTTTAAAGAAAAATAGAGGTGCCCTGAGGATTGCACTTTAAAATTAACGACTTCCCCTTGCACAGCAATACCGGAAAAGCTAGGTTCCAGCTTGCGCTTAATCGCATTGGTAAGATCAGTGACTGTCAATAGTCCAGTTTTTTCCACAACATTTGTGCCGGTTAATGATTGCTCTTGAATCTCATTAAAAAAGTGATTATTCTAGTCGAGTGCTAATGCTATCTTTACCTAAACTGCTTATTATTAAGGTAGCAAAATTGCATTAAGGAGAGAATAATGTCAGATACGATAAGAAAGCAAGTGATTGCCGGCAACTGGAAAATGTACAAGACGAGTGCAGAAGCCGTGTCATTTGTTGAGGCAATTTTGCCATTAATTCATCCCTCTGAGCGTTTAGTGTATCTGGCAGTACCTTTTACGGCAATTGCATCTGCAGCAAAAGAAGCCCGCGATTCTATACGTATCGGTGCGCAGAATATGCACGACGCGTCTGATGGGGCCTTTACTGGTGAAATAGCTGCTCAGATGATTTTAGAGGCTGGCGGGCGTTTTGTTCTATTAGGACACTCTGAAAGAAGAAAAAAATTTGGCGAAGATGATGCATTTATTAACCGCAAAGTAAAACGCGCACTCCATGACCAGTTGCAAGCTATACTGTGTGTAGGCGAAACTATGCAGGAACGTCAAGCCGGCCATACTGAGCAAGTATTAATGCAGCAATTAGAAGCAGGGCTGCGCGATGTTACTGCGGAACAGCTAAGCAGCATGTTAATTGCCTATGAACCCGTGTGGGCCATTGGCACTGGCGAGGCTGCTGCACCGGAGCAGGCCGAAGAGGCCCATTTGATTTGCCGCAACATTTTAACTAAGCATTGGGGAGCTGAGGCGGCCGATAAGGTTTCGATCCTTTACGGAGGTTCTGTGACTGTTGAGAATGCAGCAATTCTTCTAGCCGAGCCTAATATCGATGGACTATTAGTCGGAAGGGCCTCTCTGGAGCCGGAAATTTTTGCAAAAATTGTGAATGCATAAAAACTTATAGGAAATAGGAATTTACATGTCTTTTATCTACTTTTTCTCGCTAACGCTATTTATCATTGTATGCGTGTTGCTCTGCATCGTGATTTTGATGCAGGAAAGCAAGAGCATGGGACTTGGGGCTTCATTTGGCGGAGACTCCGGGGATTCCATGTTTGGCACTTCTACAGCTGAGGTGTTAAAAAAAATTACTGCCTGGCTGGCTTTTATTTTCTTCGCAGCTTGTGTATTCCTCTCCCTGTGGACAGGCGCTTTAGAAAGAACAAAGACAAAGGCGCACAATCTGACAATCGAGCAAATCGAACAATAAAAAAGCAAAAGTAAACAATTTGGAGTGCGGTGACTTGTCGCCGTACTTCTTGCTGGATCCATTAGCAAGTCTTGATCTTAATCTTGATCATGATCTTAATCTTTCTTTTCTTCAACTTTTCTAAATTCGAGCTTGTATGTTGCCACTAGTTTTGCGTAAAGTGAGTGAAGGTCTTTAACCTTTGCCTTGAAACCCAAGTTGTCCCCTAAATCACGCTTGAACATTGCCGAACTTGCCAATTGAAATGCTAAGCCCCTCGGCCAAGTCACGACTTGGCTCTTCGGGACTTATC
>JAEYWL010000127.1 GCA_023428915.1 Verrucomicrobiota bacterium | reverse complement strand
CATTCTCCAGAATATGATCAGAATAAGTTTGTCATAAGAAAAGTATGTTCAAATGGGTGTATTTTTTGGAAGCGTCACCCTTGTTACATTGGTCAAATAATTAGCGGAGAATATGTTGGACTTGAAGGTAACCGTCTAATCTAACCATCTTCTGCAAATACGCCACGTCTTCTATTTTCTTCTGTAAATGCAGGAGGATTTATGGCAAGAGGGCTCTCAGAAGAGCGAAAATTACAATGGAAAAAGAAAATTCTTGAACAACGCAGCAGCGGTCTTTCTATACCTTCATGGTGTCGTCAAAATGGAGTTGCTTTCCAGAATTTCCATTACTGGCAAAAAACGCTCTTTCCTAATGACTCTATAACTCACACATCTTTTGTTCAGATCGAAGATAAGAGACCTAAACCCGCGATTATACTTAGCTATAAAGAGTACAGTATCCACCTTACTGAACATTTTGATTCATCTACCTTAAAGCCATGCCTGGAAGTGCTTAAAACATGTTAGCTATTCCAGGTAATACACGCCTTTTTCTGTGCCAGCATCCAGTAAGCATGCGTAAAAGCTTTGAGGGGTTAAGTGCTATTATTGAAGAGCTTTTTCCAAGTGAGTTATTGACAGGTGCTCTTTTTATTTTTCTTAATCGGCGAAGAGATCATATGAAAGTGCTTTTTTGGGATAATGATGGCTTGGTCATCTGGTTTAAGCGCCTTGAAAAAGGAACGTTTGCCTGGAAATGGGGAGAAAAAAGCGAAATTGATCGCAGAACACTTTTAATGTTATTAGAAGGGATTACACCTAGAAAACTGCAAGCTCGCTACAGTATATTATAAAGGTGATTTTTTGAAGTTTTTACTCTTCATTCTTTGGGTTTTGTAATAAAATACAACTCATGACAACATCCGAAAGCACTTCACAATTCAACAAGAGCCAAGAATATCTTCTTGAGCAAATAGCAGTACGAACTGAAGAGGTTGTTCAACTACAAAATGAAGTTCGCCATCTTAAAGAACAATTAGAATGGTTTAAGCGACAAATCTTTGGTAAGCGTTCAGAAAGAATAGTCTCAGACTTAAATTCCCAACAACTCGTTTTTGATGGTTTTGAAACTCAGCAGACAAAAGAAGAAGAGAAAAAGATTGTAGTTACACATACGCGTAAAAAACCACAACGCGATGGACAAGATAAAATTACCCTGCCGGATGATCTGCCTGTTAAGACAACCTTGCTCGATATTCCAGAAGACCAAAAAGTTTGCCATGAAACAGGAGAGGCGCTTGTTCAAATTGGAGTAGAAATTTCCCATAAGCTAGCTCACGATCCAGGCTATTTCTATATCAAAGAAATTATTCGCCCCAAATATGCCAATCCACATAAAGAAGAAGCAGGCATTTTAACAGCTTCTCTTCCAGACAGCCTACTTCCCAAATGCCGTGCAGATGAAACCCTACTTGCTGAAATTATTACTAAGAAATTTGCCGGCCATTTACCTCTTTGTCGTATAGCTGAAATCCTTAAGCGGGATGGAATTGGCATTAGCCGTAAACTACTTTCTCAATGGGTTGTTCGTTCTGCAAAAGCTCTTAAACCTCTTTATAACGAAATGCTAAAAAGGGTTTTAGCTAGCAAGAATATCTACATAGATGAAAGCCCCGTAAAACTTTTAGAACCTGTAAAATGCAAGCAGGCATATATGTGGGTAGTAGTTGGAGGCAATGAAGCAAATCCGGTATATAGGATTTACTCCTTTAAGGAAGATCGTTGTCACAACAATGTGTTAGACATACTTAAAAATTACCGTGGGGGACTGCACTCGGATAAGTATGCAGCTTATCAAAAACTAGCAGAGCAGAAAATCGTCACTTGGTTTCCTTGTTTTAGCCATATCAGGCGAAAGTTTTTTGAAGCAGAGGCCGGCGACCCGGAATTTAGGCAATGGGTTTTAATGAAAATCCGTCATCTTTTTATGCTTGAACGAGTCGCATGGGCGCGTTCACCAGATGAACGTTTGAAAATTAGGCAAGAAAAAGAGATCCCCATTATTGATGCCCTTATCGACAAAATTAAAGGCAGGCTCTTAGATGGCAAAATCTTACCTAAATCCAAACTAAAAGAGGCTATGGGTTACTTTTGCAGCCTTATTCCTTACTTGAAGAATTACACACAGCATGCATTTTCCCGATTGGATAACAACGTAGCAGAAAGAGCTATAAGACCACTTGCCATAGGTCGTAAAAACTGGCTGTTCTTTGGCAGTCCTGATGGAGGCGAGGCTGGAGCTATTCTTTTTTCTCTAGTACAAACTTGCCGCGGTTTAGGCATCAATCCTCGTGAGTACTTAGAAGATATCATGCGCAGAATTATGTCTCACAGCAATCAAAAGCTCCACGAGCTTTTACCTGACAATTGGCTAGACAGCCGTCTGCAAAAATCTGCTCCTTAATTCCTTGCCAAGATGGGTTTATTTCCCGCTTACGCATCTTCTGCAAATTGGAGTTTTTGAGCTCTATTTAAATTTTACATTAGAAGTGTCTCACTATCACGTATTCAAATGTCAGTTTTTTTTCTAAAATCAATGAAGTTTTCAACTGAGTGTAAGTAACTTCCATCCATGTCCTTCAAATCAACACCCATGAGGTAAGTAACACTTCTCCATATTTTCTTTTTTTCGGAAGCTGGTTCAAATTCAAGATTGTCTGAATCATTTGCTACTTGTCTTTTTGAAGCCCAGGATGCAATTTCCTCACGAGACTTTTTTTCCTCTATGAGTTCATTAAAAACCTCTTGTATTTCTTTTAACGATACTTTCATTATCTAACTCCTGTAAAATTACCATTACTATCAAACAGATAATGAATTTTATTCCCATCATTTGTTTCGGGTCGAATAATTCTAATATTCCCGTCATTATCTAATGTCTCATGCCAAGTTCTTTTCAGACCAGATTCCGGATTCCACTCTCTTACTAATCTTCTTCCAGCCATTTCTCCTTTTACTTTTGCTGGATCCATTTCTCCGTAATATCTAATCTTTCCATTGGAAAGTTGGCGATAACCACTGGCACCATATTCTTCTATTTGCCCTAGATGAGTTTTTAAAAGTTTGGCTTGGTATGTGCTTTTACTGCTATATAATCCTTTAGATAATGCCTTAGATGCGTGTAATGGTATTCTTGCTAATTTGGTGAAACCAATCACCCCTTTGACAGCCCCGTACCCTCCAGCAGCCAGAGAGCCTATTTCTAGTCCCATTTTTGTCTTAGAGCGGAAAGATTGATAGAGAGCGTCTGATTCATCCATTGCCATCATGCCCATTAGCCGGTTTCCCACTGAGGCCATTTGACGCATTTGAGACTGCTCTACAGCTTCGATCATATTGATTCTTTCGTGAAGGCTCATCTCAAGTTCTGCAGAACCAATGTAGACAGCTGCAGTTTGAAAGTCATGGAAAGAACCCACCAAAAAATCTACAACACCATGACCTATGCCTCCCAACACACTTTTGATGTCGCTGCCCATTTTGCTGTGATAGCTATTGGCAGATGCTTCAGTTCCTCCATCTCTTCCGCAAATGCAACAGCAATCTGGTGGGGCATTATGCCAGCCAGGGTGCTCATGTTGAGTACAGCCGCAATTAGGATCTACTTGTGAGTTAAATCCGAAATAGTCCACATATTTCATGGGATTATTGCGAACGAAAACGTACATGTTGGAACCATCAATGGTTCCCATTGGATCGGGGCTGATCCATCTACCAACTTCAGGATCGTAATGGCGATAGCCGAAATAGATGAGTCCTACTTCTTTGTCGACTCGTTTTCCTTTAAATCTCCAGGGATTTCCCACTGAAGAGCCTGAAACAGATCGCCCTCTATCATTCAGAATCTTTTCTTCTCCGTAAGCCGAATACAGATAACTCTCAACCACTCGACGTCGATTATGGTCGAGCAGGCAGACTATATTCCCTTGAAGATCATAAAGTGGGACATAGATCTCCTTCTTGATCTCAATCGTGATAACGGGAGATTCGGGGTTGTTGGGATTGCTGGGGATTTTAAGCTCAACAATTTCCCCTTTTTCATCCAAACAGCCAATTTCTGTATCATCTATGTAGAAAAACCTCTGAATTCTCTTTTTTGTTTTAGACACTAAACGCTTGCTAAAGCGTTTTCCTGTAAGATCATAAGTATAATTGACCGTCGTTTGATCATCCTTGATGGAGACAATCTGATTCAATGAATTGCTCTCAAAAGTCCATGTCTTTCCATCAACGACTTTTGTAGCTACATTACCATTGGGATGATACGTGTAGGTACATCCTTCGGTTTCAATCAACTCGTTCAAAGCGTTGACTTTATAGAGGGAATTATCCTTTTTAAGGCGATTCCCAATAGAGTCATATGAGTAACTGTGTTCAACTTCACCTTTTTCAGATATCAATTGAAGCAAATCATTGTAATCATACTCTGTCGTGAATGACTCTTCTTCAAAAGAAGTTTCTCGCTTTTTGATGTTATCCAGAACATCATAATTCAGGACTTTTTCTTGGAAAAAATCAGTTGCAATGACAACTCTTCGAGCTGAATCATCCCATGCTTGCGTCCTAGCACCGAGATATCCTGGCATGATCTCCTCTGTGATATTGCCCATTAGGTCTCTGGACGTAACAGCATAAGTATAAAGCTCTTTTTTATTCTTATCGAAACGCGAGACGCTTTTGATTAGTGGGCCTTCGTAGGAATATTCCACATAGGATCCATCGGGGAATGTCAGCGTTTTGACTTTCCCTTCTCCATCATAGGCGCGTGTGACTTGGTAAGAGCCAAAATCATCCTTGACCGTTTCTGAAGCGAGTAGCTCATTTTCATCATAACTATAATTGAGAGAGAGGTTATCTCGACTCATGCTGGTCAGATTTTTATTGTAATCGTAGTACATTTTGTACTCGACATCATTTTTGCCTTCTTTGTAAGAGACTTTCTCTAAGTTCCCTCGATTGTCATATTGATAAAGAAGGGGCTTTTGAGCTCCTGGATAGAATTTTTTGGTGAGCTCGCCATACGTATTGTACTCAAATCGAGTCACTCTTTCTTCAGGAGATCCTTTCCCAACTGTAATTGACTCGAGCTGATCGCCAGAGATATAGGAATATTCAATAGCAAAATCACTTGCTTGACCATTGGCCGAAATCACAACCGCTTTTTCCAATACTTTGTTGCCAGCAGAATCGTAGGCTGTGTCTACACAGCTTAGTAATTTTCCGGCTTTATCTTTTTTGCAGACTTGGATGAGATGATCATCATTATCAAAGATTTCTTCCGTGCTATTGCCCATTGGGTCAATAACAGTTCGCTTCTCTCCCTTTTGTCCCCAGCTATTCACATAAGCATCATCATAAATGATTTGAGTAGAGCTGCCAGCTGCATTTGTTGCTTTAATGATGCGCCCGAATCCGTCATAGTCATACTCCATCAAGACACTTTCTTTGCCTTGGGGATAACCAATGATTTGAGCAAGCTTCCCCGCGTCATTATAAACAAATCTCTTGCGTAGCAATGTGCGGCCTGATGAATCCTCTGTTCGTTCCTCAACAACTCTGTCTAAGAGATCGTAATCCCTGACTTCTAGAGTGAAATCTTTGGCAGATTTCCATTTTTTGACGCCCTGGATTCTTCCCAAAGAGTCATAACTAAAATCAACTTTTTGATTTTCTTTTTTTAGATTGGAAAGTCGACCACAACCGTCGTAGGCATATGTAGTTTTCTTTCCTCGAACATCGGTTTCTGAAGTTTTATGAAAGGTGCTATACTCACAAGCGACATCCTTAAATGAATAGCTCTTTGAAGGATTATCCCCCTTGCGGAAATATTCTATCTTGCTTGGGCGTCCAATATAGTCATACTCAAACACTTCAATCGTCCCATTACGGCAGTAGTGGTGGTGGATGTTGCCACCGCTATCGTACCTAAAGATGTCCTTCGTGCCATCGAGGTATTCAATCTGTGAAGGTTTGCCCTTAAGATTGTAAGTTTTTTTCAAGACTTTTCCACTTGGATCCGTAACAGAAATGGTATTATCAAAAAGGTCATATTCATAAACATAAGTTGGGGATAGTGAAGCATGTAGTCCATTACTTGTATCCGGATAAGTGATACGAACAGGACGACCTAGCGAATCATTTTCATAGATGGTAAGATTGCCAAAGCGATCTTTTTCGCTACTTTTGTATCCTGCGGCATCATAGGCAATTTCAATTTCAAACTGATGACCCATCTTATCTCTTTCGATCGTGTGAGTCAGACGGTTTCTTAAGTCATAACGATACTCGATAGACATGCTGGTGTCTGAATGCATTTCAGAGGAAAGATTTTGATTACCGTCATAGGAGTATTGCGTTTCATTCCCCATAGGATCTGTTTCTGAAACGAGGAGGCCGTGAACATAGCGCTTATTGATGGTATAACGATGCTCGTCATTGGCATCATGAATCTCCTGTGCAGAGACATTACCTTGCCCATCAAAATGATTAATTGTTTTCTTAATCAGAAATTCTAACTTTCCGTCTGCTGTACTATATTTCTGTTCAATGACTTCGGGGGCTCCCACATTAGGCATCTCTTGCTTAGGAGAAATGTAGGTGATCACCTGCTCTCTTACTCCGTAAAAGTCATTTGCCTCTCCTTCTCTTCCGTCATCAACAATAACTTTGGTCAATGCAGCGTCGTCATTGTAGGTATAAAAAAAGCGTTGCTTAATGCCTGAGTTATAGCCTTCATCTTCTGAATCTACAGATCCTCTGGTTAAAACAAGTTTTTTGACAAGAAGATTGGTTCCTTTCCTGTACCAATATTTAACTCCTGTTCCTTTGGCATCTCTTTGAAAAAAGCCATGGGTAGTTTTGCCAGAAAAATAAGAGAAGTTTTTAATGCTACCATCTTGATTTCCAACCAGCCCTTCATCATCAACTGCAAGAGCAATTGGCCCAGTACCTGCAATATCACCATATTCTCTTTCTTCAATGATGTTGCCCTTGTCCATTCTGTCATAGATCAAATACTTATGATAAAAAATATTACCGGATGCATCAACAAGCGAAGTAAAAATGAGATTGCCAGCATCACTTTTCCTTCCCCACGATTTTTTATGGACTCTATAGAGAGAGCCATCTAAGTATTGCTCAATTGCTACTAACTGCAGATTTTCATCAAAACGATAGACTGCTTTACGAGGACCTGGCCCATCCACTTCGGTGCTATCTTGCTCATAAACAAAATGAACTGTTGAAGTACTGCCAGATCCAACAGGCGTTGTAACAGTTTTGACCTTATGCTTGTTTGTCTTGTCTGTGTAGTAATCGATGTGAACAAAACGACCCTCGGGTAAGGTCTTTTTCACTAAAAGAGCATGATCATCTGTAACTTGATATTGATAATATAGGTTTGGCTTGTCGGATCTAGCAACCGAAGCCAGAAGTTGAGCACCAGAAGGATCTTGTTGAAATTGGTAATCAACAGTTTTGCCATCGCTGGTTTCAAGATGAACCGAATTGCCATAGTTGATTTTGATCCAAGCAAGGACTTTCTTCTCTGAGGCATTGGTTTCTTTGATAAGCTCGAGTTGATTTTTATTGTTGAAATCATAGAAAATCTTATTGCCACTAGGCAAAATTTCATGGGTAATAGAGTAGAAATTACCTGTAGGGTTTTTGACATAGAAGCGCTTGCCTTCCGTACAAAGAGTGAGTTCAAAGCTGTCATTTTGAGGGTTATAATAAAGCTCGTTATTCTTTAGGTTGGTCCATATTCCAACATCCCCTCTTGCAGTGTTAGCGATCCCCGCACATTCCGTTTCTGCATCGATTTTAAAAAGGACACGTTTGGTTGGGTTGGTGATATTTAGCCAACCCACATAGGTTAAAATGCTCCCATCTGGATTTCCCAGATAAACGAATGTGCGTTCGAATTTTCCTTCAACTGTCGAATAAACCTTTCCTCGAGGGTCTTTTTGCATTGTCAAAAAGCATTGAGGATTGAATCTCCAGCCTCCAAATGTAGCTATTGGCAAAGTATCTCGGCTGCTATAAAATCTTGAAAGAACCAGAGAGTCTGGGGAGGCTACGCTTACATCTACTTCGACTTCCGTATAATCACCATGAATCGTACTGACATTTTCAACCAAACTGGCTGGATCCCCTTCTCTAGATCCGAGGTAGATTTCACTTATTGAAATTTGTGCAGCATCTGCAAACTGAAAAAAGAATAAACTGGCAATCGCGCCGAGTAGCAATCGCATCATCGTTAAGCTCCCTAATTAGCGCAAGGCAACCCTTACAATTTGAAGTGCTGCATCATATGCAAAAATGAACTATTTTCACGAATAAATTTTTTATCTAAACTTTGACACTTGTCATTGAATTACAAATAACTTCCTGTAGTGAAAACCGAAATTGGCAATGCCCCTGGGCTATTTTTAAAATTACAAATAAGATTTATTCGTAAGAAACAAAACATCAAAAAAAATTTTAAAATTTACATAGAGGGATTTATTAATACTATAACTTCTTATTTATTGCCTTCTTCCTTTAATTTGCCATTAAGCCTTGCTTGGCTTTGATTTCGCGCCACTTCTGGGCCACTTGTGCAGCAAGCGGAGCGGCGTCCTTGCCATGGGCGCTAAAGCGCAAGTAAACGATCACCACCAGTTCTGGCTTGCCATAGAGATCTCTAGCAACAGTGACATTCGTCAGCAAGGGATTCACTGGGTTGTTAAATAAAATGGCCCCAAACCAGCCATGAGTAGACTTGACTAAGCCATTTTCAATGTCCATGCTCAGGTGCTCAACTGTTTCTGCAGAGCTGCTTTTGCCGGCCAGCCAATCACGCATTTCAAGGTAGCTTCTTAAGGCTTCAGGCTGCGCTGAATAAAAGCGGGCCAGGCCGCGCAGCCCCTCTTCCTGGGTACGCGCTACAACCCTTTGCATCCCTTTCAAGATCATATTGCGCACCGGATCAGGCATAGGCACCAGCCAGCGAAGCGTGGGCGGAAATGACTCGATGGTGGCAGTTTCGCAACCATTTTCTTGCTGCTGCGATTTGACTAGCAGCGACACAACTTTTGGCTGGTATAGGGCTCCGCCGTTAGCGATGGAGCTGACCATGCCGGCTGTTTGCAGAGGAGTGGCAATAAAAGCTGCCTGGCCTATGGCAAATGCATAGAGATTGGTGCGGTTGCGGTCGATATCATCCGGCAGTTTGCCGGCAATTTCGCCGCTTAGCTCTATACCGGTTTTAGAGCCATAGCCAAATTGTTTGGCGCAAGAGAGCAGGTCAAGGGGATCTTCTAAATGGTCGCCTGCCAATAGGGCAAAATAGGGATTGCTTGAAAATTCCAAGGCGCGCACCAGGTCCATGCGTCCAATTTCGCGGGTTAAGCTTTTTGGCACCCTGCCGCCCTTGTACATGCGGGAAATTGGCTGCCCATCCATCATAAATCCTACAGCCCATTGCTTGCCCTGTTTGCACTCCCTATCTATGATTTCAAGCGGGTTTAATTCAAGCAGCGAGCGCCCTTCCGCCAGCAATTTTTCATATCTTTGTATCAAAGCCTCATAAGCTACTACAAGTTTAAAAATCGAGCCCTGGGTAGTCGACTGCCGGAAAGCATAGGAACGGGCATAGCCATAGCCATAAAGGGGATAGAAAGCGCTTGCCAGGTGCTTTTCAAGCTGCACTCCATTGCTGGAGCGCAAATAGCGATAGCGATTGATCAATTTGCCATCCAGCTGTTCATAGCTGCGCAGCGTTTGCAAATAACTTAAGGCATTTTGGGGGGAGAATTTCGCAAGGATTCCGGACAACGTTTCATAGCTTAGGCGCCACTCAATAGTGGGGTGTGCGCCTTGCGCCAGCTCCCAATGCCATTGGGCAAAAAAATTCAAATAATCTTCTATTGTCGCAGCTTGATCAAACTCCTGTCCTGTTAAGAAGATGCATAATAGGGGCCAGCTGTTCGTTTGCCAGAATGCAGTAAATTGAGCCTCTTCCTCTTTATCCAAGTAGTCGATATAAGCTTTAGGATAAAGCCCTTGAGCCTTTTCCTGAACACGCTTTTCTTTCAAAAATGCCTTTTCGTTTTCCAGGCGCCACTGCTTGAAATTAGTTTCATGGAATATCTCCCGGGCCATTTTTTTGGCTGCTTGATGGAGTGCGGCAAAGGCTCCGCAAGCCTTGCGGTAGTCTTCGATACTTTGCCTTCCTGTTTCCAGAAGCAGCCTCGGGGAATACGAATTGCCGGAAACAACCGTACGGCATAAATCAATAAAAAGACCTTTGTCGTAATTGTGTGGTAAAGAAGCCAGATAAGAGTCGAGCACTTCTTTAGCCGGCAACTCTTGGATGCTTTGCAAAGGCTGCCTGAATGCCTCTTTTTGCTTGCTGCTGAGTTTATCCTGCCATACTTTATGGCCGTCTTCACTGCTGTATAGCAAATTAATCACATCCAGCTCTTTTTCTACAGGCAGCAACTCTTTAATTTCTTGGAAAGCTTGCTGCACTTCCACAACATTTTCAATCTTATTGTACTTGCTGAAAAGCTGCTGCACCGGATGCTGCTTGGGTAAAATAAAATCCAAATAGACTTTCCAGCTAAGTTCAAGTGTTTCGGTTTGATACTGTTTTTTTTGCGGATTGTAAATTTCGCGCTCCAGAGGCCTTTTTAAATCCCAAATTTCTCCAATGTATGCCTCATTTTCAAACCACTGCCTAATACGGGCATTTTTAAGCTTATCCTGCTCTGCATTACCTGTGAGAATGAAATCGTTGGGATCAAAACGGGGATACGAGGCCATTGCCAGGACTTCGCCATTGTTGGGATCCATAGCCACAATAGCTCCGCCCTTCATCCAGCTGTAGCGGCAATGATTTTGTTCTTTGGAAGAAATCCCTAAATTGCGCTCTTCGCGCAGTTTTTCATTAGCTGCCAGCACTTTTTCAGCATGCTCTTGCAATTCTGAAGAGATTGTCAACAATATCCTCTGACCGGACTGAGGGTTCTTAGAACCTTCCAGCTCGCGTAAAAAATTGCCTTTGGCATCCGAGTAATATTTTTTCTTACCATAAAAACCCCTAAGAACACTTTCAAAAGCTCCTTCAATGCCGCTTTTACCGATGTAATCCGTAGCTGTGTACGCCTGGTCTTGCAAGGATTGCAGTTTTTCTTCCACTTCTTCCAAGCTGGCAGCCCCTGCAGGCAATTCGGGATTGTTGCCTGCCTCATATTCACGGACAAAAGTTTCATAAGTGCGCAATTTATGGATCAAGGCTTCATGCTCGCTGTGGTTAATCGATCCCATATAGCCAATAATTTCTGCCCCCACTTTGTCTTGAGGATAGACTCTTTTAGGCGTTATCGAAACTGCAATGCCTGGCCAGTCTTTTTCCAGCATTTTTAACCTGTAGTACTCCTGCTCCCCAATTTCTTCTTTGATAATAAAGGGAATATTGTAGAAGTAAGCTGCCTTGGAGTAGATTAAATCCTCTAATCTCTCTGCGTCTAAATGCAGTTCTTTAGCCAGCAGCTGAGAAAGCTGCGTAATATACTCGCGCCGTTTAAAGTAGCGGATTTTTTTCCCCTGTTCATCTAGCCGCCAATCAATCCTGGGTATCTCCCTTAAATTGGCATAGTGGATAGCGGCTTGGTATTTGATCTTATTAAAAGCCAGAGGAATATTAAACCGATCCCTTATAGTTCCTCTTGGAGCAGGCTCTATGACAGTTTTACTGCGCGGTCTACTTGCCTCTTCACTGCGCTCTTCATATTGAATGACGGTTAAATGCCAAATGCGAATGGCAATAAGTACAAGGGCAATTAAAATAATATGGAGAATGCGATTGGCTTTTTCTGGGATATTGAGAAAAGAACCGCTTTTAGTGGAGATATGTCTGCGTGCTTTTGCCATTACTACTTATGCCTCAAGCCAAGCACTATATACGAAGAATTTTTAGTTGGGAACAGTGAAAAAATACTAATTTAAAATTAACTTCATTTATATTTTATAAATTAATATAAATAATCATGTTAATTATCTTATCACAACTTTTGCGAGTACATTCAATATTCCCGATCAGGGTCTAGGCAGCAGCGGCCATGTCGTCGTACGGCCTCAACTTGCCTTCCCGCGCTAAAATTTTGTTCATTGCGGAGATATAGGCCCGTGTTGCTGCCATGATCATATCTGTATCTCTGGCATGGCCTGAAAAGATATTTCCTTCGCATTCCAAGGCAATATTTGCTTCAGTTTGTGCGTCCGTACCGTGTGAAATGCTATGCACTTCGAAATTTAAGAGATTTATTTTGATGCTGCCTAGAATGTTATTAATGGCTTTTAAAATGGCATCTAAAGGACCATCCCCATTTCCACTAGACTTTCTCTCACTGTTTTTAATAATGACAGCAACTTCTGCAACATAGCTCCCTTGGGCTAATTGCTCTGTTTTAAATGAGGAAAGAGTAATAAAAGGGTGTTGAGGCAATGATTGCTGATCATGAATAATTGCCATTACATCCTCTTCACTAACGTGCTTTTTTCGATCGCACAAGGCCTTAAAATTATCAAACACTTGTTTCAACTCTTCTTCTGATAAATGTATTCCCCATTCTGAGGCTTTATTTTTTAAAGCAGCGCGGCCAGAATGTTTTCCAAAGACAATTTGAGATTGAGCCATTCCCACGGTTTCTGGAGAGATAATTTCATAGGTGTTTCTATTTTTTAGCATCCCGTCTTGATGAATTCCCGATTCGTGGGAAAAAGCATTAGCCCCTACAATAGCCTTGTTTTTTTGCACAGCAAAACCAGTTACTGCAGATACAAAACGCGAAATGTTAAAAAATTTTCTAGTGTCGATATTTGTTTTGAATGGTAGCAAATCTGATCTGGTTTTCATTGCCATAACTATTTCTTCCATGGCTGCATTGCCAGCACGTTCTCCAATGCCGTTGATAGTACATTCGACCTGCCTGGCGCCACCTAAAATTCCTGCCAATGAGTTTGCTGTTGCTAACCCCAGGTCATCATGGCAATGAGCCGATAAAATGGCATCGGGAAATCGTTCTGCTAAAATAGCCATCAGTTTCCCATATTCGCTGGGCAAGCTATAGCCCACAGTATCCGGAACATTGATCGTTTTAGCCCCTGCCTGTATGGCTACCTCAATGGCTTGAATGAGGAAATCGATATCGCTGCGAGTAGCATCCATTGCACACCACTCAACATTATCGCATAACGAGTGCGCAAAACGCACTGACTCATCAATAACTTCTAATACCTTTTCTTGGCTCATACGAAATTGGTGTTCGATATGAATTTTACTAGTGGAAATAAAGGTATGGATTCTGGGGTTTTTGGCTTTCTCTAAGGATCTTGCTGCCGCTTCAATATCGCTTTTAACAGCCCTCGCTAAACTACACACTGCCGCGTTTTTTACTAACTGGCTGATAAAAGCGATGCATTCCATATCTCCCGGAGAGGCAGCAGCAAAGCCCGCTTCTATGACATCCACTCCCATTTGATCTAATAATTCAGCTATAGCTAATTTCTCTTTTAAAGTCATTGTAGCTCCAGGAGACTGCTCGCCATCCCGCAAAGTGGTATCAAAAATAATAATATTAGACATAATAAACCATCTCCACTAATCCACAAATTATAAACACATAATTTATTATAAAATAATAAGTAATATATAAACAAAATTTATAATTAACTTATATATCTTTTATGACTTATTATAAGGTAGCAAGTCGGGTTTAAAGTAGTTTTCTGAACACCTGAGATGAAAGTTTGCTGACAGATTCATATTTTTGCATATACGACCGAAGATTTTGAAAATTAAAAACTTAGACAGAAAAATTGAATTTTGTAAAAGAATTTTTGATTATTTTGGGCACCGGCAAGGAAATGAATTATGCAAGACGTCTAATAAGAGTTCGTCCAGCTGGGTGGGCGTTTTTCTAAGAAGGCCTTCATCCCTTCTTTGGCCTCAGCGTTTTCTTGATTGAGGGCATGAGTTTCTAAGGCCTTTTGCATGTCGGCATGAAAGGAGGTTTCGAGCATGGAAAACAGCAATTGCTTAGTTTTCCTTAAGGCATTCGGGCCGCCGCGCAGGGCTTTCTGGGCTAGTTCTAGAGCTGTAGCTAATAATTGCTCTTGGGCTGCAATTTGATAAAATAGGCCAATGGCTAGTCCTTTTTCACTGCCAACGAGTTCTCCCAGCAAAAGCATCTCTTTAGCCCTTTGCATGGGGATGCGGCGCACGATCAAGGTTGCAACCATGGCAGGAACTATGCCTCTTTGCACCTCTGGGAAGCCAAATTTAACATCATTTGCCGCCAAGATGAAATCGCAGCAGGCTGCCACGCCAGCTCCACCGGCAAGAGCGGCGCCATGCACTGCTGCAATCGTCACCAGAGTAGTGTGAGCTAAAGTTGTATAAAGCGTTTGTATTTTCTCTAAGAGCACTTTTTTGCCTTCTATATTGCAAGCAGCGGCAAGATCCATCCCTGCACAAAAAGAGGAGCCTGCACCTGTAATGAGCAGCACGCGATTTGTGATCTTTTCTTCAGCTTCATGGATAATGCCTAAAAAAGTATCTACCATTTCCAAGTTAAGCGCATTGTGCTTTTCAGGTCTATTCAAGCGCACATGAACTACGCCGCTTATAGGGTGCTCAACTTGTATTAATCCGCCCATATTATTGCGGTCCCGTTGCTGGCAGACAATCTGAAAGAATATGCTCTTCGAGCTGTAAAGGCATTAGCAAAATAGCCTGTCCAAGTGTCTTTCCTTGAGCGTCAATACGCAAAGAACGATTGCCGCCGCCATCTAAAACCCCATGCAGCACAAAATTTACTGCCAGTAAATTGGGTAATTCAAAACGCTCAACTTTTTGCGGGAACAACCCTTGAAAATAATTTTGCACTGCTTCTACAGTAAGATGCTTTAATAATTGTTCATAACCTGCTTTGGTGTGTGCAATAACGCCAATGTTGGCATTGTCTCCCTTGTCGCCGCTGCGGGCATAGGCGATTTGATTTAGCAGTATTGATTGCATAATTACACCTCTATGGTATGGACGCTGGTAAATAATAGGTCGGTA
The DNA here is from genome assembly GCA_023428915.1 of Verrucomicrobiota bacterium. Classification (GTDB taxonomy): domain Bacteria; phylum Chlamydiota; class Chlamydiia; order Chlamydiales; family JAEYWL01; genus JAEYWL01. The sequence continues at coordinate 11,784 of JAEYWL010000127.1, read as the reverse complement.
GGTACAAGGCAGGGCCAATAGGCAAAAATCTGCCTTATACGCGGTCTGCCGGAAGTATAGCCGGTAGTGCCAGCCGGCCCGCTAGTCACTAGCGGAGCTAATTCTTTTGAAAAAGCTTCTAAGATTATTTCCCTTGGGTCAGCTGCTGCAACGCGCAGCAAACACTCTACAGATTCGCTATTTACCTTGCCTATCCCCGGGACAATGGCGCCCGTCCCAAATACTTCGCTGATATATCGTTCGGGAAGCTTGCCTTGTTCTTTCAACCTTTCAAAAATAATCTCGCCGGCTCTCTCCGCTTTTTTTGCCGCTTGCAAGCCAAAGAAGGCTAGAAACCCTTCGGCTTTATAGCCGTCTTTATAAGAGGCGCTTACTTTATACGAAAGGGGCGGGGCTGAACCTTTAGCGCCTTTGACAGCTACTCGATTAGTTCCTTCCTGCGCCAATTCTAAGGATAGAAAAGAAACAGTTGCATCGGGCGACAAGTATTTGCCGGGATCGCCGATTTCATAGAGCAGCTGTTCTTTGACAGTACGTATAGATACTTCTCCTCCAGTTCCTGCAGGTTTTGTGATCACAAAGGAACCGTCTTCATTGACTTCCACAATGGGATACCCTAAAGCCCCGTTTTGCGGCTGTTCCAGCCAATTTGTGGCGATGCCGCCTGTTACTTGCGTTCCGCATTCGATGAGATGGCCGGCAACTGTAGCACCGGCGATTTTATCATACTCATTGTCTTGCCACTGAAAATGATGCAAACAAGCCCCGACAGTTAAACTAGGGTCGGCCACCCTGCCGGTAATAATGATGTTTGCACCGGTGGCCAATGCATTTGCAATCGCTCTGCCGCCTAAGTAAGCATTGGCGGAAACCAGCCTATCGGCAATAGCGGCTAGAGGTTCTTTGGTATCCAAATGATTGCAATAAGGAGCATCGCTATTTTGCTGCAGCAATTCAATGACATTGTCTCCAACTACATAGGCAATTTTAAAGGGGCGGCAGCTGCTATTTTGCAAAACTTTAGCACAGGCTTCGGCGCAAGCTTTAGGGTTCAAGCCGCCTGCATTGCTGATTAATTTGACCTCTCCGCCAGCTTCCCAATAGGGAATCAGCGATTTAACGACCTCAATAAAGTCTTGCGCATAGCCTTTGCTTGGGTCTTTTTCCCGCTGCATCGCCAGTATAGACATGGAAATTTCGGCTAAATAGTCGAAAGTAATGTATTGCAGATGAGGGGCTTCTAAGATTAATTGCAGCGCAGCCTCATTCCGGTCACCCCAAAAGGCTTGTGCGTTGCCGATAGACAGTGTATTCGCCATAACTATACCTGAATTACTCCTGTATGAAAATAGGGTTCAAAAATGGGTTTGCGCAACACAACTTGCAGCAGCTGCAACAAGGCATCCCGGGTTGTATGCGGGGCAATAATGCTATCGACCCACCCCCTGGCTGCCCCATATTTAATATCCATCTGCTCAGTATATTTCTCTTTAATTTTTCGATGCATTTCTTCAGCTTCGGCTTGATTCCAGGTCCCTTCTTTTTCAGCTGCCCGCTTGCGGATATGAAATAAAGTGTCGGCGGCCTGATTTGCCCCCATGACTGCATATTTGGCATTCGGCCAGGCTAAAATAAACCTAGGGTCATAAGCCTTGCCGCATAAAGCATAGTTGCCCGCTCCGAAAGAATTGCCTACTATCAAGGTTATTTTAGGCACAACTGAATTGCTCACAGCACTGACAAGCTTGGCTCCGCTGCGGATAATGCCGGATTGCTCGGCTTCTTTGCCGACCATGAAGCCCACTACATCCTGTATAAATAGCAGCGGAATGTGCATCTGGTTGCAATCCATGACAAAGCGGGCGGCTTTGTCGGCGCTATCGGCATAAATCACGCCGCCGATTTCTATTTCACCCCTGGCAGTGTGGGTGCGCATTCTTTGACTGGCAACAATCCCGATGGCATGTCCGCCTATTTTGGCATAGACGGTAAGAAGGGTTTGCCCGTACTCCGGTTTAAATTCCTGCAGGCTGTCTTTATCTACAATGCATTTTAACAGCTCATGCATATCGTATTCTTTGCTGGAGTCAGCAGCAGCTAAATCATAAACTTTATCTGACGCATATTCAGCAGCAGCGTAATTAACCTGGGCAGATTCCGGCTCTGGCAATAGCTCCACCAAGCTTCTCAGCCTCTTTAGGCATGAAAGATCATCCGGCTCCCTAAAATCCACTGTGCCGCTAATTTGGGCATGCATAGCAGCGCCTCCAAGTGTTTCTTTATCCACTTCCTGGCCAATGGCGGCTTTTACTAGGGCAGGCCCCGCTAAATACAATCCGCTGCCCTCAGTCATAAGCAACTTATCGCATAGCACCGGCAGATAGCCTCCGCCTGCAATGCAATTTCCCATAATGGCGGCAAATTGGGGGATGCCGGCAGCAGACAATAGGGCATTATTTCGGAAAATACGGCCAAAATCATCTTCATCGGGAAAAATTTCATCCTGCAAGGGCAAAAACACACCGGCTGAGTCCACTAAATAAATAACAGGGAGGTTGCAATCATATGCTATCCGCTGGGCGCGCAGCATTTTTTTTACAGATTGCGGAAACATGGCGCCGGCTTTTACGGATGAGTCATTTGCGATAATCATGCAAGAGCGGCCGTGAATAATCCCGACTCCAGCGATGACCCCTGCCGCAGGCATTTCCCCCCATTCTTCATACATTTTATAAGCTGCCCACAAACCCACTTCAAAAAAGTTCTGAGGATGATCGAGCAAGGCATTAACCCTTTCCCTAGCGCTTAAGCGGACGGGATCTGCTCCTTTAACTTCCCTGCTTTTCTTAAGCTGTGCTTCTTCAAGCGCAAACTGCTGGCTAAGCTCCCGCAAAGTCCCTTTTGACGTCCCATTCATGTTCTACGTCCTGTAATTAAGTCGGAAAGATACTCGATATTCTCGTCTTCATTGTCAAAAAGCGCATCCAGGCTTCCTTTCACTTTATGCAAGGTTTGCTTCAGGTAGAATATCCCGGCGGCTAACTGCTTATCCAAGTCAGGAACATTTTCTGCAATCTGGCTATCCAGTCTGCTTAACACCGCCGTGCAGGTGTAAATGCCGATAGCCCCCTCGGCTATGCGGTTTAAACATAACTGCTTTTCTAACACCTCTTCGCGATAAGCGGCCAGCAATCTGACAATACACCAGCCAAAACGTCTGACAGCTTTGCTAAGCTCCCCGGCTTCTTCTTTTAATTTTTCCGACTTTACAGGGATGTTAGGAAGCTTTAAACGCATCCCGACACTATGAATAAAATTGCTAAGAGTGGCCGACTCCGCAATGGGATGATGCATGGCATCCAATGCTGCCTTTAATTGCAGACCCACATCGCGCATGCCTACAACACCAATAAAGGCGCGCAATACTTCATTGGCCCCTTCACCGATCATATTCAAACGGGCATCGCGCATCATGCGTTCCAGCGGTTCATCTGTAAAAAATGAACGCCCTCCGTAGATTTGCATGGTTTCATAAATAATATACCATAGCGATTCGCTGGCAAATACTTTGAGGATTGCCGCCTCTAACATGATATCTTTTTCACCAGAATCTAAGAGGCCGGCTGTCAAGTAAGTAGTTGCTTCCATGGCATAAACTAAGGAAGACATGGCGGCAATTTTTTCTTTTATTAGAGGAAAGGCTGCCAGAGGCTGTTTAAACTGTATGCGTGTTATTGCGTGAGCAATCGCTTTTTCTAAGGCATATTTAGCTGTACCTGTACAAGTGGCTCCAAAAGTTGTTCTGCCATAATCTAATACCGTTAAGCATACTTTTAAGCCTTTGCCAATGGCACCTAATACGTTCTCTTCCGGCACTTCTAAATTTTCAAACTGAAGATTAGCGGTCTTCGACCCGCGCATCCCGACTTTTTCTAAGGCAGCATCGCGCACTTTAAAACCTGTCATTTCAGGTGTCACTAAAAAGGCGGTGATTTTATCTTGCCCATCTGTATTCGTTTTGGCCATTACAGTTAAGATATCCGCGATGCTTCCATTAGTTGTCCACTGCTTGCGCCCATTGATGATCCACACTTTTTTTACCGGATCAAATTCGGCGCGAGTCTCAACGCCGCTAGCATCCGAGCCGGCATTAGGCTCCGTTAAAGAAAATGCCGCCAATTTGTCACCTGAGGCTAACTGCTTTAACCAGGTCTCTTTTTGAGGTTCTGTACCAAAGAGCAATAGGGCTTTTAAACCAATGCTTTGGTGCGCATTGACAAAAAGGGCCGTGGCGCTGCAGCGGCGCGCTAGTTGTTCCATCGCTTTGCAGTAAGCGAATTGGGAAGTCCCTAATCCGCCATATTCTTTAGGAATGGTCATGCTCAGCAATCCCAACTCTCCCAGCCCTTTAATCACCGAGTCGGGAATTTCGGCATGCCGGTCGATCCAATCGGGATCTATTTGGGTTTCAATAAAGTTTGTCAGGTTTTTTAATAGGTCTTGATTTTCTCTATCTGTTTGCTTTGGGTAAGGAAACACGCGATCGGCATCAAAAAGGCCAAAATAAAGAAGTTTGGCAAAGCTTGGTTTTTCTTCACCGGTGAACAGCAGTTCCTCGGCCATGCGCTTTTGCTGGGCATCCATCATATAAATACTCCATTCAAGATGACTGCACTATATGGAAGATAGTTTTTTTTTTGCACTATTGAGATTAATTAGAAGCTTTATTAAAAAGGATTAATTGTTAGGAATACCTGCTCTTGACAAAAACGTTACATTCTCGAAGAATAGTTGTTCCGTCTCTTTTTTTTATTCTATTAATAGAATGGATACCCTTTTTTCTCTGACCATTAATAATTAAGGTGTCATGAACAAAGCAAATGTTAAGCCCGTAATTACCCCTCAACATCAGCAGAAGGTTGATGAGCTTGTTTCAATCGCTAAGGAACAAGGCTACATTACCTATGAAGAGATCAATGAAATTCTACCAATGACCTTTGACTCTGCCGAGTTGATCGATCAGGTGCTGATCTACTTAAATGGGATGGATATCCAGGTCCTGAACCAATCAGAAGTAGAAAGACAAAAAGAGCGCAAAAAGGAAGCTAAAGAACTCGAAGGTTTTTCAAAGCGAGTAGAAGGCGCTCCCGACGATCCGGTCAGGATGTATCTAAAGGAAATGGGTTCTGTTCCTCTATTGAGCCGTGAAGAAGAAGTTGAGATCTCCAAGCGGATTGAAAAGGCGCAAATGCAGATTGAGCGCATTATTATGCGTTTCCGCTTTTCCACAAGTGAAGCGATTGCGATTTCCACATATTTAATCCAGGGGAAAGAGCGCTTTGATAAGTGTATTTCTGAAAAAGAAATTCCTCACAAAACAGAGTTTTTAGCCCTTCTGCCAAAATTGTGCGAATTGCTTAAAAAAGAAGACCGCTATTTACAGGAAGAAATCGTCAAATTAGACGACCCGAAGCTAAAAAAAACAGACCGCACCAAGATTCTCGACGACTTAGAAAAGTGCCGCATCCGCATGCAAGCCTATCTGCGCAGGCTGCATTGCCGCCACAACATTACTGAAGACTTTGGCGAGGTGATTTTACGCGCCTACGAACGCTTTTTAGCGCTTGAAAAAGAAATCCAAGACCTTGCTCCTCGCGCTGAGCGCAATAAATTTGCCGCCGCAAAGCTTGCCGCCGCACGCAGAAAGTTGCGCAACCGGGAATTAGCTGCAGGCCGCAACTTAGAAGAGTTTAAGAAAGATGTGCGCATGCTGCAGCGCTGGATGGACAAAAGCCAAGAAGCCAAGCGCGAAATGGTGGAGTCTAACCTCCGCCTGGTTATCTCTATCGCTAAAAAGTACACCAACCGCGGCCTCTCATTTCTCGATTTGATTCAAGAGGGGAATATGGGTCTTATGAAAGCTGTGGAAAAGTTTGAATATAGGCGCGGCTACAAGTTCTCCACTTATGCCACTTGGTGGATTCGCCAAGCTGTGACGCGCGCCATTGCAGACCAGGCCAGAACGATTCGCATTCCTGTGCATATGATTGAAACCATCAACAAGGTGCTGCGCGGCGCGAAAAAATTGATGATGGAAACAGGACGCGAACCTACTCCTGAAGAACTAGCTAATGAATTGGGAATTACCCCGGAAAGAGTGCGCGAAATTTATAAAATTGCCCAGCACCCAATTTCCCTGCAAGCTGAAGTGGGCGATGGCGGAGAAAGCCAGTTTGGCGACTTCCTTGAAGATACTGGCGCAGACTCTCCTGCAGAAGCTACCGGTTATTCGATTTTGAAAGATAAGATCAACGAAGTCTTAACTACTCTAACTGAACGGGAAAGAAAAGTGTTGATCCAGCGCTTTGGTTTACTGGATGGCAAACCAAAAACTTTGGAAGAGGTTGGCGTGGAGTTTAACGTAACACGCGAACGTATCCGTCAGATTGAAGCCAAGGCTTTGCGAAAAATGCGCCACCCTACCCGCTCCAAGCAATTAAAGGCTTTCTTGGATTTATTAGAAGCCGAATAACCTTATAGAATCTATAGGAAGGGCGGCTTTTAGCTGCCCTTGCAACCTGAGTTTTGTAAATCATGACCTCTTCCTCTACCCTTCGCTTAGCGATTGAAAAAATCCTAGCCTTGCTGGAACCGGGAGGGCCGATAGCTGTACATCTACCGGGATTCGAAACCCGCCAGCAGCAAAAACAGCTTCTTCACAGCATCGTAGAAGCCTATAATCACAATAAAATCGCTCTAGTTGAAGCCGGCACGGGAACCGGTAAAAGTTTAGCTTACCTTATCCCGGCAATTCTTTGGGCCTTGCAGAACAAAACCAAAACTTTGATTTCTACAAATACCATCGCCCTTCAAGAACAACTCCTGCACAAGGATATTCCTTTTTTAGTCAAAGCTTTAAAGGCCGATATTAAAGCAGTATTAGTTAAAGGGATGAGCAATTATGTTTGCTTGAGAAAACTGCATGAAACCATGCACGAAATCCCCCTGTTTACAGAAAGCGAGCTGAAAGAGCAGCAAATCATCGATGCCTGGGCTGAAAAAGCAGAGGCGGGTTCAAAAAACGATCTTCCTATTTATCCCTCTAACGCTACTTGGGAAAGAATCAGAGCCGACAGCGATGCCTGCACGCACAATAACTGCCCTCATTTTAAAAACTGCTTCTTTTTTAAAGCCCGTAAAGAGGCCCAAGAAGCTAACATTCTCATTGCCAACCACCACATGCTGCTGGCAGATTTAAAAGTTAAGCATGAAGCCAAAGGCAAAGAGACGCAGTTAACAGGCTTGATGCCCGATTATCATTACGCCATTCTCGATGAGGCGCATAACTTAGAAGAAATTGCCTCGGATTTCTTTGCTAAAATGTTTTCAAGGGCTGAATTAGTCAAGCTAATGGGCCGCCTATCCTCCGAAAAATCTTTCACGGGCAACAGCAAGCTCGCATTATTGCGAAAAAAGCTGCAGGAAGCCATTGGGAATAATCCCCAAATAAATCTTGGCCCTTTATTAAACCTCTTCAACATCAACATCCCCACTGCCAGAAGGGAAATTATTGCGCAAACGGCTTTGCTCAGCGAGGCCTTGGAAAGTTTTATTTTGCAAACTAAACCTCAAGAACCGGAACAGGCGCAAGCAGAAAATCAGGAAAACAAACTGCGCCTTAAAGAAGAACAGTATAGCCACCTTGGCTGGCAAGAAGGAGTCTTGCCTGTCATATTAAAACTTTCAGAATCGCTAAAAAGCTTTCATGCTACCCTCAACGCTTTAGAGAGAGAGATCGTCGATTTACAGCACCCGCAAGTGGAACAGCAAACCAAAGCAATCCGCTTTGAAATCAGCAATTTGCTTGAACGCTTGAGCAAGTGTGAAAATGTACTTACACAATTCTCGAGCGGGAAAATTGAAGACGACCGGGTGCGCTGGTTAGAGATTGTCAACAATTACGGCCACAACAACATCAGCTTAGTTGAGGCCGATTTGGATATCTCCTCATATCTTCTTGAACTGTTATTCCGCCCCTTACATACAGTAGTCCTCTGCAGCGCCACTCTGACAACAAATCAAAGCTTTCAATTTTGCCGCAGCCGCCTGGGATTGAATCATCCCGCTGTTACCAAAAGAATAACCGAACTCATCCTGGATTCTCCCTTCGATTACAAAAAACAGTCTCTATTTGCCGTGCCCACAGATATCCCGGAACCAAAAGAAGAGCGCTTTGATTTTCTGGCAGCAGAGAACATACTGCAGGCGGTCCGGACTAGCGGCGGGGGAGTGTTTGTGCTTTTCACCTCTTATCAGCAGCTAAAAAATTGCTATGAACAAATCAAAGCACAGTTAACAGCCGAAAACTATCAAGTATTCCTTCAGGGAAACGATCACCGCCAAGCGCTGCTCACCAAATTTAGAGAAGCTAAAAACGGCATCCTATTTGGAACCAGCTCATTTTGGGAAGGGGTCGATGTTGCCGGTGAATCGCTGCGCTGCGTTATCTTAGTAAAATTGCCTTTTAAAGTACCTTCGGAACCATTATTAGCAGCCCGCTGCGAAAAAATTAAAAAGGAAGGCGGGAATTACTTTAGGGAATATTTGCTGCCGCAAGCCATTGTAAAGTTTAAACAGGGATTTGGACGCCTGATTCGCAATAAAAAAGACAGGGGGTGCATTGTCTGCCTGGATGTGCGTTTAATGAACAAGCACTATGGCCGGGATTTTATCAACAGCTTGCCAGAGTGCCAAGTAGTTACCGCCTCTTCCCAGCAGCTCATAAAAGAAATGAAGGACTTCTACCGAAAGACCTTCTACCTAACAAAATAAAATTAAACGCAAAGCTCGCAACATACTGTTATCCATATCTTTTTATTTTTTTAACCACCCCTTCACTCCCTCTTTGTGAACTCTGGGTCCTCTGTGGTTTTAATAAAAATAAATACCTTAAGATGCGGGTGAAACCATGGCTCGCAATGACGCAAAAGGTCTAAATTAAAACTCTTTATAAAAGAGTTATTTTTTAACCTTTTCTCTCTCTTGCCTTCATATTCTTTGTGTTAAATTATAAAAATATTTTATTTACTAATTATCGACTATCTATAATTTAGGAAATTAATCACAAAAAAGCCTGCGTATGCTAACATCGTGGTAATATTTTACTTGCATACATAAACGGTCCCGCTGCCTATTGCAAACCCTGAATAGGAAGGCTTATCATTTGGAGTTCACAATGGCCACTAGTTCCATTTTAAAGCTGTTTACGCGCAGTCTGCTGCTGCTGGCCGCTTGTCTTTTTTTAACAGCTTGCAGTTCCCAAAAAACTATCGTACATCGGCTCGATGAACGGGAAGCCAATGATATTATTGTTTACTTAGCCAAAAAAGGGATCGAAGCAGTTAAAGTCAAAAATACCGACTCTTCAGGCGGCGGTGGAAATGCTATAGTGCTTTGGGATATCAATGTTGATGCAATCAAAGGCATTGATGCCATGGCTGCCCTCAGTGAAGGGGGATTTCCCCGCAGGCCCGGTCAAACACTTCTGACTATTTTCCCTAAGAGCGGGCTGGTGCCTTCAGAAATGGAGGAAAAAATCCGCTATCAAGCTGGATTAGCAGAGCAAATTGCCGGCACCATCCGTAAAATTGATGGTGTGCTTGACGCTGACGTGCAGCTTTCCATTCCAGAAGAAGACCCGTTGAACCCAAATGCTAAAAAAGAGAATGTGTCGGCTTCTGTATATGTGAAGCATACAGGGGTATTAGACGACCCTAACTCGCAATTAATTCCAAAGATTAAACGCTTCGTGGCAAGCAGCGTTCAGGGGTTAAATTATGACAATGTCACAGTCATTCCCGATCGCGCCCGCTTTGCTGAAAGCCCTTTTACCACAGCCACAATAACTTCGCCTAAAGAAGAACAGGAGTATGTCAGTATTTGGGGCATAGTGATCGCCAGGGAATCTGTATTCTTTTTCCAAACCTTATTTTTTATATTCTGTTTTCTATTGCTCTTGTTATTGCTAGGTTTAAGCTGGTTGGTCTGGAAGTTTTTCCCTGTTATGCACACTTTAGGCGGTATAAAAAGCCTCTTTTCAGTGCACCCGCTTCATCCAGAAAGCCTTGAGAAGGCTATGAAAGAGCGGGAAGAAAGCTCTAAGGCAGAGGATAAAAAGAAAGCTGACGAAAAGAAAGAAGAGCCTAAAAAAGACCAAGAGACCCCTCCAAATGACGGCGAAGCCACTTAAGGTATAGCATGGAAACAAAAGCATTGATTTTTTTTAGAGTCTTGCTAAATAGGTATCGCGAGGGTTCTGCTGATGCTATCTTAAAAAACCTCCCGCAGGACGAAGTTAAGAAAATATTAGCCCTGGATATCCATAGCAAAGACACTTCCCCTGCTTTTGTCGATCCTTTACAGCTCATTTCCCTGGTCCACTATTCATGGCTTGTGAAACCATTTTTAGAGCTGTCTACAGAATTGCAAACCTATGTCTTAGCTTCTTTGCCTAGTTTCCAGGCGCAGGGAATATGCAAAATGGTTTCGATGCCTTATGAGCCATTTGCAATTTCTGTCAAATGGCGTCCTTTCTTTCTTATGAAACTGCTAAACAAGCTTGAAATACGCTCGCTGCTTCCGCTGCCTTACTTGCCTCAAACACAATTAATAGCGCTTGTCGGCTGCAGCAAACAGCAATTAGTGGAGTTAATTGATTTTCTCGGTTTATATGACTTGGCTATTGAATTGCGGCAAGTCGTAGATAAAAGAATCCTCAAACAAGTTTATGAGTGCTTAAACCGCAAAAAGCAGGTTTTTTTACGTGCTGCCTTGCATCAAATTGATAAATTTACTCCTCCAAAGCTTGGTTTGGAAACAAACATGATGGACTGCAGAAAATTGGAAACTATTTTGCATCGCCGGGGAATTATACGTCTGGCAGCGGCGCTCTCCGACCAGCATCCGCATTTGCGCCAATACCTCTATTACATCCTGGATACAGGCAGAAGTTCATTATTAAAAAAATATCCTGACAAGGAAGTACCGCCTAACATTGCGGCTGCCTTGGCTGCACAGACGATGAACACCCTAAATTTTTTACTGCAAAGCTCAGAAGGAAAACGTGACTAAAAAGCTATTTACTCTGTTCCATGGAGAAAACATATCGCTAGCCCCTAAAACTAAAAGAGTGCCCGCTGCTGACTTTTCTAAATCGCTTGAAGCCGAGCAGGTTGTTGAAGAAATTAAAATCAGCGCAGACAAATATAAACGCGAAGTGGTGTTGGAAGGGGAAAAGCAAAAGGAAGCTGCGGAAATGGCAGGCTTTGAAGAGGGCTTTAAGCAGTGGGGCGAGCATGTAGCTCAACTGGAGCAGGAAATCGCAAAAGTGCGTCAGGATGTAACTGCACTAATTATTCCTATAGCTTTAAAAGCGGCCCAAAAAATAGTGGGGCGCGAACTCGAATTATCCCAAGATGCAATCGCCGACATCGTGATGACAAATTTAAAAGCAGTTTCCTCTCATAAAAAAATTAAAATCTATGTTAATAAAAGCGATTTAGAAGCTTTAGAAAGACGCAAGTCGGATCTTAAAAATGTATTCGAAAATCTCGAAACACTATCCCTTATCGAACGTTCTGATGTACAGCCGGGAGGCTGCATCATAGAAACTGAAGGGGGGATTATTAATGCGCAATTGGAAAACCAGTGGCGCATTTTAGAACAGGCATTTTCGCAACTCATGAAGCAAAAAAACTAGAAGAATAGAATGAAAACAAAACGCGC
>JAEYWL010000090.1 GCA_023428915.1 Verrucomicrobiota bacterium | reverse complement strand
CAAATCTTAATCTCGATCTTGATCTTAATCTCGATCTTGATCTTAATCTCGATCTAGATCTTAATCTCGATCTTGATCTTAATCTCGATCTTGATCTTGATCTTAATCTCGATCTTGATCTTAATCTCGATCTTGATCTTGATCTTAATCTCGATCTTGATCTTGATCTTAATCTCGATCTTGATCTTTCTTATCACACGTTTCGATCAGAGTTTGGCGCGTATCAATCCGATTTTGAAAAGTTGAAGAAAAGCAAGATTAAGATCAAGATAGAGATTAAGATCAAGATTTGCCGGGCTAAAGCGGCGACTTTTCCTTGCAGTTGGACACATCTTTTCTTGACGTTATCTATTGTGTCGCTGCTTACCGCAGCTCAATATGTATATACATTGTAACCCCACGTTCCGGCTCCTCTGGAGCCTACACGCGGGGCTAACAACTTGCATCGCTGCCGCGATGCATCGGATTTCTCTTTGAAGTGGAATGTTGTGTAAATAAGACCTCTATTTCACAAATATCATAATAGCGCATAAATGAAGTAGTTTTTTTAACCCATCGCGGAAGCGATGGCACTGCAGTAGCCCCGCGTGAAGATACCTGCAGAATCTCCCTGCAGGTATCGTAACATGGGGTTTAAAGGGATATTAGATTGAGCTGCGGGAGCATGAGCATCAAAACAATTAAAGAAATGTTCAAACCCCAGGTGTCGAAAAGTCGCAGCACTCTAAATTGTTTCCGCCGCATTCGGTTAAGACCCTGATTTCATTTCTTCTTTGGCTTAAATCTTGCAAATACAAAACTATTAAAAGTAATAAAAAATAATAAATTAAATAGTATTTGTTTATAATAAATATTATAAAGTTAATGAATAGTTGCTTTTTTGGAGGCCTATGGATGGATATACTCAAATTCAAAGCAATGAACAAGCCGATATTACAAAACTATTAAATACAGAAATTACAGATAGTGGAGTCATTCAGCGGGGTGTTACTTTAAACGATATCGCCCAATGCTCTAGCAATAATACTTCTGGCCTAGGGATGACACGTTATTTAAACAAAGCCCTTATTTTCTTTGCTACAGGAACATTACTTACTGATAATAAGATTGGTCAACTTCTTTCAACTTGTTGCAAAACTAAAGAAGTTACTTTTCAAGGGGAACAACGGTTCGAGAATAAGACAGCTCCTCCCACAGACCGCCTAGTAACCATTGATAGTCTAGTTAAAGCAGCCACTGAATTAAAAATGTCTGCTCTTAAATCAGCGAGTGAGGGCAAGCCCGATTCTAATTTAGAAAAAACTGCTGGTGCAGCACTGGATACTTTACAGAATCTTACGGGCTTATTGCCGCACTCCAAGACAGAAGATACTACTGGTATATTGCCAGGCAGAGGAGAAATTACCCATAAAGATAGGAATAATCAAAAACTATCGAGCACTATTGATAATTTAAAATCAGTAAGAGAGACAAATAGAATTCCAGTTTTTAGGGCAGAGTTAGAATCTTTAAAGAAAACGGATGCTGCTACGGCAGGCATGATTGCTGAAGGAGGGTCCGAAAAGATAATGAATTTTTTTGATGAGTATAAGGATGATCCTATAATTCCAAGAGATCTACTTCTCAGTGCCCTTAAAGAAATTGCTGAAGAGGTAGCTACAAACTTTAACGCAAACAGGGGAGTGCTTACTCTTGACAAGGAAAAAGCGTACGAAGACCTCGGGGACTATTTAAAAAATTTAACTGAGGAAGCAAGCTGCAGTAAACCTTTTACTACAGAAAAACAGGAAACTCCTCCACAATTTATCCCAAATTCATCTGATTCTACTAATGATGTCAGGCAGAAAAAACAAGCACATATTAAACAATTAGCTAATAATCATGCCGCAATTGTAGAGACTCAAATTGCCCAAATTCCAGATATCCCGCTTGCATCAGATAGGCCTGCGGACGTTAAATTTACACAGGGAATACTCAATAACTATGGGGTAATATTAGATGAAGAGCCCGAATTAATTGTAAGTACTGATAAGGAGGGAAAGGAAGTAACAACGTTAACATGTCTAATTGATGGCAAGCCCCTTATATTGAGTACGGAAAATGGCCACCAAACAGCTTTTATTGGCGAATATTTGGAAGGAGAGCGACCGGTATATGATGGCGATCAACCGATAGAAGCTTTAAAAGTCTCGCAATATGATCCTAAGGAAAGGCGTTTTTTTATTAGCAGAGAAGCCGCTATTATGTGCGATGTAACTGCTGTTGTTCAGACAAAAGGAGTTACTGTTAGCACTTTAGCGGACGGTTGCGGGCATGGCATAAGATCTAGGCTCGCTGCCCAGCTGGTGTCTGAAGCAGTTCAAGAATATATGAAAGAAAAATTGGAAGCTAAGTTACCAAAAAATACAAGGGAAATGGCTGAATTACTGAATAGAGCTGTTACTGATGCGGGTAAGAAGTTAAAACAAAAGGGTCTTGAAAGAGGAGTGAATAGAGCAGGAATCGGTGACAGTACCCTGTCTGCCTCGGCAATTATGGGCAGTTATTATGTGGGTACAAGTGTTGGCGATCCTAGAACCTATGTTATTGGAATGAGAAATGGTGAGAGAGTCTGTATACCGCTTGCGGATAAAAATAGGGACGATAGTCTAGATGCCGCAGATTCTGGGGGTAGATTGTCTGGTAACGGGACTTCAGATTATAGGAATTTACAAACTACTGTCATAAAGCTTGAGCCTGGTGATAAAGTAATTGTATGTTCAGATGGAGTTCACGATAACCTGGATCCAATTTGCCTTGGTATATCCCCAAGTGAGGCTGGCTTAAAAGGGGTCGAAAAATGGGATTTAAGTAATCCTGATCATGTCAAAGCCAGAAGTGAATTTATGACGAACAAGCTTTTAGAGATAACTAAAGAAGCTAAAACTGATGAGGAAATGCAAAGCAGCATTTATAAATTTGTTCAAGAGAGCGTAAAAGAAGCGATAATTAATACCTTTCAAAAGGCTAAATACTCGGGTACTGCAGAGGAAGAAGTTAAAGAGAAAGGAAAACCCGATCACGTAAGTACGATTATCCTATCCTATAATGGATAAGAGAAGAGAAGGTGCGCTTCTCTTCTCTTACAAAACTCTAGGCGAGTTTTTCATCTTCGTTGCTCTGAGCTTTTTCAGCTTTGAGTTTTTCGATCATTTCAACAGGGCAGTTGCAAGCTGCAAAGAGCTTGTCTTCGCTGCTGCTTTCTTCGCTGTCAGCCAGGAGCTGGCCTTCTTCGTCGTTAGCTTCTTCGTTGTCAGCTAATAGTTCTTTAGAACCGCTGTCGTCTTTGCCGCTGCTTTCTTCGCTGTCGGCCAGGAGCTGGCCTTCTTCATCGTTAGCTTCTTCATTGTCAGCTAGAAGATTGCCTTCTTCTTTATCATCGCCGCTGGCTAAGCGCTCTTGTCTGATGCATCCACAGCCGCATTCACCCTCTTCTTCCCCTTCGCAAGCAAATTTTTCTTCAGAACTTTCGCCCTCTTCATTTGCGAAAATCTCCTGTGTGTCGTTAGCTTCTTCATTATCGGCTAGCGCTTGCTCGTCTTCAGAAAATAGTTTTTCATGGGTAACTAGTGTGTTTTCATTTACTTCTTCATTAGCGAAGGCATTTGCTCCCAATGCTAAGAAGGAGAGTGCACAAATAGAAATGTATCGTTTAATCATTATTTACTCCGTAAGTTTAAGGGGTTTGCCATAAATGATTGGAGGATCATTCACTGCTCGGATCCTGCTTGCTGCTTATAACTGGAAAAAATAGGCTTCTCACTCAGTTATGGAGCAATTTTTCGGATCTTTTAAGGACTCAACCTGTTCCTTTAAAACACAATCGAGACACTTATATTAAGGTACCTGCGTATTTAAATTGTGTCAATAAAATTTCAAATACGGTAGTACAGACTTTTGTATTATTCTTAATTGTTGTAAAATTCTTGTTCAAAGAATGTTAAGAAATCAATAATTTGCAACAAATTAATAAAATGAAAAATTTTTGTGACTTTTCTAAGGTAGAACTGGCAGATTGGTGCCAGGAACAAGATCTTCCCGCTTTTAATGCCAAGCAGCTTCAAGAGTGGGTGTATCATAAAATGGTTTTAGATTGGGATAGCATGAGCAATCTCAGCAAAGCCAACAGGCTGCGCTTTAAGGAAGCGTTTCAATTGCCCGCACTTTCTTCCGCAGAAGTCCCGCCAGAGGGTAAACAGGCGGAATTTTTGTGGAAGCTATTTGACGATAAAACGGTATCTTCGCAATTTATCCAAGGCAAGGGGCAGAAGACCGCATACATTTCCACTCAAGTGGGCACCCCTGTCCACTATGCTTTTTTAGCAGGCAATCCCGTTTTTTACCGCAATTTGCGGCCTGGTGAAATCGTAGAGCAAGTGCTGCAGCTCAATAAATGGCTGCTGCCGCGCAGTGAAAAAATAACGGCCGTTACCTTTAGTGCCGGCGGCGAGCCATTGAAAAACTACGAGCCTTGTTTAAAAGCGATCCATATGTTTCTGGATCGCGAGCTCTTTGGTATTTCCCCAAAACGGATAGAGCTGAATACTGTAGGGATTATTGACGGGATTGAAAATCTCATCAGGGATGCAGTCACGGCGAATCTCACAGTGGGTTTACATGCCCCGAATCAAAAGCTGCGCCAATCTTTGATTCCTTATGCCAAAAAATATCCTCTGGAAGATCTCTTAGAAGTTATTGGCAGCTATTGGAAGAAAACCAAGGCGGAAATTGTATACGAATATGCTCTCTTGGAGGGAGTGAATGACCATCCGGATCAGGCCTTGGAGCTGGCGCACCTGTTAAAGGGCAGCAAGGCGGCAGTCAGGCTGCTGCTGCTGCCGTCTGTAAAAGGCGGAAAATTCCGTCCGCCGCAGAAAAAAGCCATTAAACAATTCCGCAGCGTATTGTTCGGTTCAAAAATCCTTAATGATCTGGAAGAGAGAGAGACCATAGAATAGGCCATGCCGTTCGATATCAAGAAGACAGAAGATTTTCCTGCCCAGCCTGGCGTCTACATCATGAGAGACGGCGGCGGGCATCCTTTGTATGTGGGCAAGGCCAAAAATCTCAAGCAGCGGGTGCGGCAATACTTTGTTCCGGGCAGGGATGGCCGTTCCATGGTGCCTTTTTTAGTGTCAAAGGTGGAGTCGATCGATACGATTGTCGTGTTTTCTGAAAAAGAGGCCTTGCTGCTAGAGAATAACCTCATCAAGCAATACCAGCCGCGTTACAATGCGCTGCTAAAAGACGATAAAACCTACATCGCGATCAAGCTGACCAAGCATGCCTGGCCTATGCTGCAGTTGGTGCGCTACCGTGGCAAGCCCAAGGCGGATGGGCAGTACTTCGGCCCCTATACCAGCGCCCATAGCGCACGCGAAACCCTGGATATGCTGCGCCGCATTTTTCCTTTACGGCAATGCTCTGATGAGGAGTTTGCCAGGCGCACCCGCCCTTGCATTCTCTACGATATGAAACGCTGTGTGGCTCCTTGTGTGCAAAGATGCTCAAGAGAAGAATACGATTTGCTGGTGAAGAGCGCTGCGCAGTTTTTACGGGGGCAAAACCAGGAAGTGTTAAAAAACTTGCAGCAGCGGATGCTGCAGGCAGCGGAAGCGCTGGAGTTTGAGGAAGCTGCCGCTTTGCAACTGTCCATCCGCCATATACAGAAAACAATTGAAGGACAAACAGTAGATAAGCCTCTTGGAGGCGATGCCGATATTTTAGGCCTCTTTAGGCAAGGCACAGAAGTAATTTTAGCCCAGCTTTTTATGCGCGGCGGGAAGTTGATGGGAGCTAAGCATTTTGACTTTTCCCATATTGCCGAAGATGATGAGGAACTGCTGCAGAGCTTTTTGATGCAGCATTACATCGGCAAGACCGAGCTCCCCCATGAAATTATCTTGCCGCTGCCTTTGGTTGAAGGGGATACGTTAGCGGAGATCTTGACCAATGGCCATAAACGCAAAGTTGTCATATTGGCTCCGCAAAGAGGAGAGAAGCGTTCTTTGGCGGAAATGGCCAATGAGAACGCCAAGGCAGCCTTCCATAAAGAAAAAGATTTGGCCGAGATCCGGGAAAATGCCCTGCTCGAGATGCAGGAGCTGCTGCACCTTTCACAATACCCTAAAAAAATTGAATGCATCGATAATTCCCACCTCTCCGGCAGC
Source organism: Verrucomicrobiota bacterium (assembly GCA_023428915.1). Classification (GTDB taxonomy): domain Bacteria; phylum Chlamydiota; class Chlamydiia; order Chlamydiales; family JAEYWL01; genus JAEYWL01. The sequence goes on along the minus strand of JAEYWL010000090.1, from coordinate 3,560 downwards.
GAACCAGTTTCCTCTATCGTGACATTTACGGAAGGGGTAAAGGATAGCAAGGGGTATCGCCATTATCGCGTGCGCGCCGCAGGCGCTTCTGATGATTATGCCGCGATGCGCGAAGTCTTATGCCGCCACTACACTAAACTCAAAGAAGCTAATGCCCTGCCTGACCTGCTTGTAGTGGATGGGGGGAAGGGGCACCTGAATATTGCCCTTGAAGTCTTTAAAGAGCTGGAAATTATTACCGTGGATGCAATCTCGCTGGTAAAGGAAGAAGGCAGGCACGATCGGGGGATAACGGCTGAAAGGGTATGTGTAAAAGAAGTTAAAGACCCCATAGTCTTGGGACGCAATTCCCAGGTGCTGTTTCTGCTGCAGCAGATTCGCGATGAGGCCCACCGTTTTGCCATTACTTTCCAGCGCAAACGGCGCAGCAAAAAAACATTCGGCAGCAGCCTTGATGACATTCCCGGCATTGCCGCCGGGCGCAGGAAAGCCCTTTTGCGCCGCTTTGGCAGCATCAAAAAACTCCTTGAGGCAACTCAAGAGGAGATTGACAAATTGCCCAGGTTTCCGGAAGCCGCTAAGAGAGCCATCTGGGATTTTGTGTTGAAGAAGAGGAGTCAGGACTAGCAATTTTTCGTGCCCGTGCCCTCGTGCGTGCCCATGCCCGATTTCGAAAATTTCCTTTTGCCTTTAATTTTCGGGCTTGCTATAGTCTCTCCATCTAGCCGGGATATTAGCTCAGTTGGTTAGAGCGCCACGTTGACATCGTGGAGGTCAGCTGTTCGAGTCAGCTATATCCCATCAATTTCCAGACCACGGTGCCATTATTTCCAACTTAAGCTTGCCGCAACTTAATTCTTCAGCCGCCCGCCTATTAGCTGCTGCAGTGCTGGACCTTTTTCCGGAAGCGCAATTGCTGCGAGGAGGAAATTCCCGCTTAGGATTTTATTACGATTTTTTCTTTGAGCCGGCGATTAATCCCGAGTATTTGCCCCAAATAGAAGAGCGCTATCGGGCTTTGGTTATGGCTGACTTGCCAGTGGCCCATGCCACGATGATGAAGCAAAATGCACAGGAGATGTACCGCCATTTTGGACAAGAGATTCGCGCGGATCTATTTGAAGAAGAGCGCGCCCAATTTGTCGAAATGTTTAAATGCGGCGAGTTTTTCGATGCAGCCCCTTTGCCCTATGTGGCCTCAACTCGAGAACTCTCGGCCTATAAACTGCTGTCCCTTAAAATTATTACTCAAGTAATTGGCGGAGAAGAGATTCAAGTTACTCGCATAGAAGGTGTTGCAGCCTTTGACAAACAGGCGTTGAAGCAAGAGGTCAGGCTGGCAGGCGAAGCTAAAGCACGGGATCATATGCAACTGGGGCTTCAGCAGCAACTATTTGCCCGGCATCCTTATTTGGCCCCGGGCACTTTTTTGTGGCTGCCCAAAGGAGCGCAACTGCGTGAAGGACTCCTGGACTGGTGGCGGACGGTGCATTTAGCTGCGGGCTTTCAGACAGTTCATACACCTTTACTGCTCGAAGAGCAAGCCGGCAAACTGGGGCAGACAATCTCTCAGCTCGACTCTTTGGAAGTCGGGGGAAGTTATTATCACCTTGTGCAATCAATGGCACCGCAGCATGCTATGATTTTTCAAGCTAAGCTGCGCCGCGCAGGAGAGTTGCCGTATAAAATTTGCGAATACCGGGAAATTTTTACCGGAATTGCTGATCACGAACTCGAAGGGCTTTGCCAGACACGCACTATTTGCCGCGACCAGGCCACAGTATTTTGCACCCCAGAGCAAGTAGTTGATGGACTAATTTCTTCCTTGCAATTCATTGCCGGAACGATTAGAATCTTTGATTTAAAATGCAAGTGGGCTTTGTATTCCGCCACCTCCTTAAAAGCAGGTAAGACTGCGGATTGGAAAAGAAGCGTTGAATGGTTCCACAAAGCTTTGCATGCAAATAAAATGGATTTTGTTGAGTCTCAGACTCAACAGGAGCTTCATAGTCCTTTCTTAGAGGTAGTTTATAGCGACGCCTTAGGACGTGAGTGGCCGGGCCCTCGTATTGAGATTTTCCTCCAGCTGCCTTCACGTATGAGATTGGTTTATGAAGCAAAACAGGGTCAGCATACCCCGATTATGATCAGTTGGTCGCTTTTTGGGTCGCTGGAACGCTTTATCGCTTTGCTAATTGAGCATCATGCTGGTATATTGCCAGAATGGATGACCAAAAAGAAAATACCTGAATCTCTTTAGAGAGGTAAAAAACAGTTGAAAGTTAACAGAGAAATTCGCGCACCGAAAGTGCGTGTGATCAGCCAAACAGGCGAACAAGTTGGCGTAATTTCAATCCATGAAGCTCTAGCCATGGCGGAAGAGGCTGGACTGGATCTGGTGGAGATTGTTCCCGGATCGGTGCCGCCGGTTTGCAAGATCATAAACTACGGTAAATTTCGCTACGACCAAACTAAAAGGGAAAAAGAGAGTAAAAAATCTCGGCATGTCATTAAAGTTAAAGAGGTCAAGATCAAGCCTAATATTGATCCGCACGACCTCGAAATTAAATTGCGCCATGCCAGAGAGTTTATTTCCAAAGGCAATAAAGTAAAGATCACTTGTACCTTCCGCGGACGGGAAATGCTCCACGCGGAGATTGGGGAAAAACTGATTAAGAAAATTTGCGAGGATTTCGAGGATGTCGCAACACCCGAAGTGCCTCCAAAAATGTTGGGCAGAATATTAAGCGTTGTTCTTGCCCCTGGCGGCAAGAAGAAAGCGGCTAACCCGCCCAGACCTCTGAACTGAAATGAGCCTAACAGCTGCTCATAAGGAGAATTACAGTGCCTAAAATGAAAACGAAAAAGGCTGTATCAGCCAAATTTAAAGTGACTGGAACCGGTAAACTTCTGCGTAGAAGACCAGGTAAAAGACACTTATTAGCCCATAAATCAGCTAAGCGCAAACGCCAGCTAGGCAATCCTGGTTTGGTATTTGAAACGCAGGCAAAGACCTACAAGCGTTTAATGGGTGTGTTATAAATCATCGTGAAGCATAATAACAGTGGAGAATAGTCATGGTAAGAGTAACCAATGCAGTGGCTTCACATCGTCGCAAAAAAAGAATTCATAAGCTAGCGAAAGGTTTTGTAGGCGATCGCCGCAACCATTTGCGATTAACAAGTGACTGCGTCATGAGAGCCATGGCGTACAACTATCGCCATCGCAAGCTAAGAAAACGTGACTTTAGAAGCCTGTGGATCACAAGAATCGGTATCGCTTCTAAAATTCATGGAATTTCTTATAGCAAGTTCATGCATGGACTGAAAAAAGCGGGATGTGAGTTAAACCGTAAAATCTTGGCCGAAATGGCCATCAGCGACCCAACAGGCTTTGCAGCTGTTGTGGGCCAAGCCAAAGAAGCTTTGGCTTAAGCGTCAAGCTTTAAGCAGAATCCTTCGGGATTCTGCTTTTTTTTTTGCCAGGCATTTGGAGTGCGGCGACTCGTCGCCGCTTTTACCGGTTCGACTTGTCGAACCCTTCAAGCTGGAGCTAAGACC
>JAEYWL010000039.1 GCA_023428915.1 Verrucomicrobiota bacterium | reverse complement strand
GTGCAGGCCTGTTCAAGCGTGATTTAGGGGACAACTTGGGTTTAAAACATATGGATTTATGTCGTCTTTATACGAGGGTCGAAGGGTCGGCAGAAATTATTCAATTTGCGTCATTTTTCACAATCTCGTAAGGGCGACAGAAACCAAACATTCAAATCATTTTTCACAGCATTGGAGAGTAGTATAAATTAGTTTGATAATTAATTACGTAAGCAAAAATTCCTAAAATCGAGACAAAGAGTAATTTTAAATTATTATTTATTAAGTAATCTCTCTCTCTGGATGTTTTAATTAAATAGTTTATAATTAACTACTTGTTAATCAAATACTTAAATAAAATTCATAATTATAAGTTAGATTATAATTGTGGAATTTTATTTTAATAATATTAGATCAGAAATTAATTCGTTTTTGAAAAGTGGTCATACCAGTTTGAGAGAGCAACACCTCTGTCAAATTACGTTAAAAGGTCTAGATAGCTTTTGTTTAAAAAATAGCGAACAGGAGTACCAAGCCGCTTATCGGGCCCATGAATTATTACGTACTGCTAAAAAATTAAGCGATCTAAACAGTAAAGACGAAGCTTTGCTCAAGCTAGCGGTCAATGTGCAAGAGCTCAATGAAGTCGCTAAACTGCCTGGAGAAGCCGCTTATCCCCCATTAAACCTTTCGATTTTAACAACCGCCAATGGTGATGCCAATGGGGCCATTTTCAGGCAATTTACCTGCTTGATACAGGAAAATTATCCCTTTATCGCTTCCAGGGAACTCATTTCGGGTTCGCAAGTAAGGATATGGAATGAAAGCGATACCCCATTTGCCTGGGCCCTTAGAACTTGCCAGAGTACTGCTTATCATTGGGATCTGTTTTGCCTGATAGATGGCGTCGCCAATGCCGGATTGATCCTTTTTATCCCGAAGACCCTTTTGCCTAATACAGATGCAGTCGTTAAGTTGCGAATCTTAGGCTTCAATCCTTTACAATTAAGGCCCGTAAGCTTCACAGAGGCTCTTCATCATTCGAGCCAGCCTGCAAATTTGCTTGATATCCAATATTTTTTTAGCGAAAGGCCAAAAGGCGACAAGCATATTTATTTGCATGGACATGCGGGCGGTGAAAAATATTTTTCAGGCCTATCCAGTGAGCAGTTTACGGAATTAGTCGAATTTTTTAATCGGCAAAATGTGAAATCACTGGCAGTCAATGCATGCAGGTCCAGCGGCAAATTAGCCGCTGCCCTTTTATTGCCGGAGGAAGGCCGGCAGATTAATTTTGCTGTGTATACCCGCGGTTTAGGAGAATATGCAGTAAGGGGGGAAGTTGTAGACAATAAAACCTACTTTAATGGTGCGCATGCATTGCATGGAAGCCGCAGGCCGCAAACAATTAAAGCGGCCAAAGAATTTATGCGATTAGCTACGCAAGGAAAAGTGGATTTTTTGGTAGACACCCATCAATTGCTTTATCCCCATAAGGGCAATTACCATCAGAGAATGCAGACGTTGGATATTTTAGATTGTTCAGCCTCTTTAACTAGAATGAATTTGAATCGGCATCTCATGGAGTCTAAGCATCGGATGATAATCGACAGAGACTATGCCGAGTTGCATGAAGCGATCATATTGCCAACGTTATTACTATGCGACCCTTGCCCTGCTTTACTGTCGATGAATCAGGGAAATAGCCAGCATTACTTAAAGCGTATTGAATTGGAATTTCCTATAGACTGCGAAGAGTTTATCAATAGTTTTAAAATTCCAACCACATCTACGCCTGAGTATTCAGGCAGATATGCAAAAGGTTTTTTTATTCAAAAATTGGTTGATGGCAATAGCACTTATTCGCATGTGTTTGTTCTGCTGCATCGCGGCAAATGGTCTGCAGGTTTTATAGAGCAGGTAGATGGGGCGCCAAAGTGCACTATACAATTTGAGAACGCAAAGTTTTACACTTCATTAGAAGTATTCATGCTGGAAACTTATTTTGCTTTTGCTGTTTCACAATCTCTTGAAAACCGCGAACAGAATAAAAAAATCCTTGAGAACATCTTTAAGATAGAAAGGCAAAATGGCTTGCAATTGCCGGAGTTTATGCAAACTTATTTTAATAGTGCGCATAAAGCCATATTGACGCTTGCTGATTTTGGGGTATTGGCAGCCAATCAAAAAACCGCCCTGCTGTTCATGGCTTTACAGGACGGCTTAACAAGTTTAAGCATAGAGTTGGCCGACGAACCTGACTTGCTTTTAAATCAGGAGCTGATTGACGGCACCTGTTTATTAAGCCTGGCTATAAATAATAAGATGTTATACGTGGCTAAGAGACTGATAGAAAAAGGGGAAAACATAGACAAATACGCGCACATCAATCTACTTTATAATGCTGTAAAAGAGAGTTTTTTAGAAGGGATAGATCTTTTATGGGACCATAAGGTGATTGTTGATGGGAATTGGCCTTTTTATATTTTAAAAGCCGCCCTCAATAATTCAGATTTATTTAACAAGATTCTGCAGTTAGATCCCAGATTTAATCTCAACCTGGTTGATGAGGAAGGTGCGAACCTCCTTTATCATGCTGTTTCGGTAAATTCTGTTCAGCAGGTCTCCACTTTATTAGGTTTTAAGATCAACTTGCAGGGATCGAGTTTAAATCCGTTGTGCTTAGCCCTTGCCAATGGCAGCGGACAAATTGCAAAAATGTTGGTAGAAGCAGGCATTGATTTGTGTGGAGAGGATCAAAGTGGCACCATTCCATTAGTTGAGGCTGCCAAATATGCCAGTCCCGAGCTGCTGCGTTATATAATTAGTCAACCCGGCATTGATTTTTCTCTTAGGGATGCTGCCTGCTATTCGACCCTCGATGCAGTCATTGAGCGGGGAAATTTTGAGTGCATCTCTGCTGTAATCGAGCATATTCGCAAGGCCGGCCAAGAAAATATTACCATCAGTAAGGGCGGCTATCTGCACATTGCTTGGAGATTAAACGATCATGACCTCTATAATTTTTTGCAGGATCTTGGTTTGAAATAACCTTCCATTAATTTGTAAAAAATTCCTATAAAAAAACTGAGAATGATCTTAATATGTTTTCATTCACAATTTTAAAAAAAAATCTCTGAAATCGGGCAAGAGCACGGGCAGCGGCAAGGTCGTGGGTGGTTTTGGAACAGATCATACATTTATTCAACGAAATCGGCATGCTGGCAGAAACGCCGCGTTCCGGGTTTGCTTTTTTAGGATCAGGTAAGCAGTCGGTTGCTGAACATAGTTACAGGACCGCCCTCATCAGCTATGCTTTGGCGGAATTCTCAAAAGAAAAAATAGACCGGGCAAAAATTCTCATGCTTAGCCTTGTGCACGATTTGCCTGAGGCACGTACTAGCGACTTAAATTACGTAAATAAACGGTATGTGCGTGCCAATGAAGATAAAGCAGTTGATGAGCTTAGCCGCTATGGCTTAGTGGGCAGGCAATTAGCCATTTATATTCAAGAATACCGCGCAAAGAAAAGCATAGAGGCTGTCTTGGTACATGATGCAGACCAGTTAGAACTGCTGCTTTGTTTGAAAAAAGAGTACGATACCGGAAATCCTCGCGCGTTAGTCTGGTTTGACAGCGTGTCCCAGAGGCTGGAGACTAAAGCCGCCAGACAGCTGGCTGTGCAAATACGCTCTACTCCATTTGATGAGTGGTGGTTGGAAAAAAAGAGCGGCAATAAGAAGCCTAATAAGAAAGATATTTATCGCAGAATTTGAAAGCCATTGAATAGTTGCAAAGCCTCTTGATAATGCCCTTGCACATCGTCTTGGCTTAATTGGAAATGCGCGAGAAGACGCTTTATTAATTGTCCGATTTTTTCTTGCGGCCCCTGAACAATTAACTCTACAGTGCCATCAGGTAAATTTTTGACAGATCCTGCCAGCCCCGATTCGAGAGCAAAACTACGTGCAGTCCAGCGAAAGCCCACTCCCTGCACCCGGCCTTTAAAAATAGCTTGATATTCTATTTCTGCCATTAGAAACAACATTCTTCTTGCTGCTGATTTTCAACAGCCTCGGCAATAGCTTCTCCTAAAGGAAACTCCTTAATGATCTGATAGGCAGTTTCGATATTGTCTACCTTGCTGATCAAATCCCTAAAGGTGCGGGTGCCCTGGGTTTTCTTTAGATACCAGCAACCTACGCGACGAATGTCAATGGCGGCCCGGCGGTCAGGATGATAACCGGCAATGCATTCAAAGTGGGCAAGTAGAGCCTGGCGGCACTCTTCGAGGCTTTTTTCCTCCAGAGGCCGGCCCATAATCTCCGCTATCATTTCTTCTATAATCCAGGGTTTGCCCAGTGTTCCACGGGAAACCAATACGGCATCGCAACCGGTATGGGCAAACATTTTATTGGCGCTAGGGCCGTCAAAAAGATCGCCATTGCCTATGACCAGGATGTGTTTAGCTGCTTGTTTGCAATCTCTTATATAGTCCCAATTAGCCGGCCCCTTATAAGCCTGTTCCCTGGTGCGGCCATGGATGCAAATAGCAGTTGCGCCAGCGGCCTCAGCAATTTCTGTGATGCGTGGAGCGATGATATTTTTATCATCCCAGCCAGCCCGTATCTTTACTGTAACAGGTACTTTGACGGCAGCGACCATGTTGGCTAAGATTTCGCCGATCAATTCAGGGTTCTTTAACAGTCCCGACCCGCTGCCATCCTTAGTCACTTTATCCACCGGACAGCCGCAATTTAGGTCGATGACATCAAAGCCCATTTCTTCCAGCATGCGTGCGGCTTGTCCAGCCAGTTCGGGTTTACTGCCGCATAGTTGAGCTCCGATAGGATGCATTTCTTTATCGTAGTCGAGAATATGAAATGTGCCCGAATCATTGCGGGTCAGGGCTTCCATTTTGACCATTTCGCAATATAGCAAGCCCGGACGGTAGCGGCTGCTCATTTGGCGGAAAGGAAAATCGGAACAGCCTGCTAAAGGTGCATAAAAGATATTATTAGGCAGTTGAATTTTGCCGAAGGTAAAGGGGCATTTTAAAAAGGTCATAAGCCTGCTGCGTAAAGAAGGGATTTCACAAGATACTCAAGGATTTGCAAAGCAAAAAAAGCGACAATTGGACTTAAATCCAGCATGCCGAGGGGAGGGATGAGTTTCCGGAAAATATTTAAATAGGGGTCCGTATAATAAGCCAAAAAGCGCATAAACTTATGGCCCTGATATTCCGGAAACCATGAGCCCATGATCCTCACAAAGAGCATGATCATGTATACCCAAAAAAATGTATCTACAAGTTGTAAAACCATAAATTCCAAACCAATAAAAAAGATAGAACTAAAACAACTTACAAACTAGAATAAATGCTATTGTAATAAAGTAAAAGTCATTTTAAATGTGTTTTTCTAATCGTTAGATGTTTGACCAACTTAGTTCTTCCCAAAGCCTTGGTATAGAGGCAGACAGCGAGTGTTTGCGCGGCGCCCAGGTACAAAGCAGCCGAGGGGGCAAAAAAATAGTAAGGCTATTTCAACTCTTTAAAAATAAAGAGGTTGGAGATGGCTGCCCTCTCAGCGAGTTAAGTCAATCCGTTCATATTTCTTCTGCTTTGCCAAGCACTGATGTTTTAGTGCGCAACCTCGAGTTGAAGTTAACTAAGAAAAAAGACATAGAGGCGGTTTTAGCATTTCAAGCCGAACCCTTGCTTCCCTATCCCATAGAAAATGCTGTTTTGGAACATATGATTGCAGCGAAAACAGCAACGCAAACGCAACTCGCCTTGTTTGCTGTACGCAAAGACCATTTACAAGAACATTTGGATCTCCTTGCAGACTATTCGATTGTTCCTGAAACAGTAAGCTCTGTACCTGTAGCGTTAGCGGCTTACGCTTATCACTTTCAAGCTCAAAAAGGCAGCGTGGTTGCCGTACTGTATGTTGGAGAGATTGTCATAAGCTCTGTGTTATGCCGCGACGGGGTTATTCTGGCAGCACAAACATTGCCTCACGAGTGCATCGGCATTAATGAAGAAGGGTTGGATAATTTGGCTTTAAAAATGGCGCAGCAGCTTTTTTCTCTCGCCAAACAAAACCGCTCTCTTCCGATCAATCAAATGCTCACTGCTGGCGCTTGCGCCAGCTTTCCCCAGCTAAAAGAAAAATTAGCGATAATTCTCAATGCCAAGGTTTCAGATATTCCAGGGCAAGATGGCTATAGCGGCGCTGAAATAGAGCAGTATGCTTTGCCGATAGGATTAGCTCTAAGTGCTTTGGCTGACTACCCCTTGCCGCAAAACTTCCGCAAAGGGGAGTTTGCCTATCCTGATCCCTGGAAAAGGTTTAAGCTGCCCTTAATTGGCTATCTAATAGCCATACTTTCCGTCTCGCTGGGACTTTATCTTGCAGGAGAGGCTTTGGCTGAGCATCGTCTTGAGGCCATAAAGGCCAGCTATTTAAGCTTGCTTTCTTCTATGGATAAGAGTTATGCAAACAGCGAGCTTGAATTTCGCTCAGCCAGAAAGCTGCCGGCGATTGCTGCAACAATCCATGATCTAAATCTTGATGAGGTTAAACAGCGTATGTTTTACTTGCATGAACAATCAGATAAGCTACCAGAAAGCTACCCTTTATTGCCAAATACACCAAGAGTCAGTGATGTGCTGGCTTGGTTAAGCCAGCACCCGCAAGTTGTACAGCCGGCAGAACGCGGCAAGCCCGGCTACCCGCTAATTTCATTGGAGAGTTTTAGCTACAGCATGGTCAAACGGCCTGATCAAACAAAGAAGCAGGAAAAGTATCAAATTAAAGTTGAATTGGAATTTACCGCTGCAACACCAAAGCTGGCCCGCGAATTCCATGATGCCTTGCTGGCGCCTAATGAGTTCGTCAATCCTAAAGAAGAGATTAAGTGGAACTCCAGCCGCGATAAATACCGCACTTCTTTTTTCTTAAAAGATAGGACAGTTTACCCCTCACAAATGGTCAGCAGTTAGATGTTTGCCGGGATACCTCTAAAAAGATTGCTCGCCTATGCCTTGATGGCCGGAGCCTTGCCGCTTATTTTCACGGCTTTTCTGCTTTTTAACCGATTCTCAGACTTTCAGCAAGTAGAACAACAGATAGCGTTTATTCAAGAAAGCATTTTAGCAAGAGAGGCTAAGCAGGCTGTAAATCTTTCTACGAGGGACCAGTATGCACAGGCAGACCATTTTTATATCGATAAGCAGATTGAATCCATTCGTTTATTAGAGCCGGAAGTCGAAACATTAAAAAAAATTGCCTCGCAAAATAACGTGGTAGACAATGAAGCCCTTAAAAGACGCTTGGATTTTCTCACGAACAGCAACACGATCGTATTTACTGAAGGAGTTGTGCAAAAACTGCCATACTTCAATGAAACATTGGAAACATTAGTTCATCCCGTTGAGGTAAATGTAGATAATATCATCGAAATATTGGCCAAAATAGAAGGAGTGGAAATCGGCCCTTATGCACCAGGTGCCGATCGCCCGCAAATGATTATAATCGATTTTAAACTGGATAAAAGAGAGCTTGAAGATAAGCACGAGATATTTCAGTTAAATCTTAAACTTTTAAAACGTGAATTTACTTAATATGCCCCAATATAGACGATACCCGGCTACAGCTTTGGCCCTAATTTATAGCGCATGCCTGTTTTTAACGGCTTGTATACGCCCAACAGAAGAAGCTGTTTTTCCGCCCCTGACCAGCATCAATATTATTGACCGCAATGGGTTTTCAGAGACAATCAGTACTCCTGACCGCCTTAAAAACTACGATAACGTCAATTTCCAAAGCAACCAGCCGTATCAAAAAGTGCTGCGCGTATACGGCAAAGATGGAATGGGGGATGTCTATTCTTACATTACCAGCTATCACCCCAATGGACAGCTGCATCAATATTTAGAAGTGGTGAATGGAAGAGCTTTGGGCACTTATCAAGAGTGGCATGCCAATGGCGTCCTGAGCATTGAAGCCAAGGTGATTGGCGGCAGCGCAGATATTACTCCCGGAGCGCAAAAAGGCTGGCTATTCGACGGCTTGAATTCTGCCTGGGACGAATCCGGCAACCTAATCGCCGAATTTCAATACGATAAGGGCTCTCTTGAAGGCACTGCGCTGTATTATCACCCCTCCGGGTCTATATGGAAAAAAGAGCCTTATTGCAGCAACCAACTCCAAGGCACCGTTGAAACCTTTTTAGATTGCGGCCAGCTCTTGCAAACCACTGAATATGTCAACGGCATCAAGCATGGCTTAAGCAAGAGATACTGGGAGCCGGATATGCCGGCTGCTGAAGAGCAGTATATAAACGGGCTGCTTATTATGGGCAGCTACTACGACAAGCTGGGCAATCAGGTTTCAGAAGTGGTCAATGGCAATGGCTTCAGGGCTGTGTTTGGCCGCTCAGGCGTCGCTGAATTGCAGGAGTTCCGTCAAGGCATACAGCAAGGCGAAATTAAATTGTTCAATGGCGCAGGCCGTTTAGTAGGCTCATACCACAGCAAAGATGGCATTAAGCACGGCCTGGAAATGGAATACTACAGCGATTCCTTCTCAGCTGAGCCAAAACCCAAACTCTCCATTCAATGGTCTGAAGGCAAGATGCAGGGCATGGCAAAAACTTGGTATCAAAATGGGGTGCAGGAAAGCCAGCGCGAAATGAGCGCCAACAACAAAAACGGCCTTCTGACTGCCTGGTATACCGATGGCTCTTTAATGATGATTGAAGAATACGATAAAGACAAGTTAGTCAAAGGGGAGTATTTCCGCAAAGGCGACAGAGTCCCGGTCTCGCGCATCATGCAAGGCAAGGGGACTGCCACGCTCTTCGACCAAGACGGCAATTTCCTGCGCAAACTAGAGTACTACAACAGCCGCCCCATGGACTAGGTGAGGCAAAAGTCCGAATTAGGCGCTTAAAGGACAAATAGACTTTAGGGACACCAAGGACGCCAGGGACATAAACTTTATAGGCGTTAAAAATAAATAACTGGCGCTTAGTCTATTAAGTCCCTAAGGTCCCTGGTGTCCCTAAAGTCTATTTGTCCTTTAAGCGCCCGAATAAAAGAAAGAAGCGTATTTGTTTAATTAGAATCTTCTACCATAAGTTTTCTAAGTTCTAGCCCCAGCCCTACTAAACCACAGGAGGCAGTATTGAGTGCAGAATATATCCAATGCTCTAGGCCGTCTTGCATAAGACTATAGCCTTCATTGCTAAGTGGTGTTGCTTCAAGTACATAACTTTCTTCTTGAGTAGGATTTTTCTTGCAATTACCTATAAGACAAAAAGCGCAACCCGCAGCTATTTCCGCTTTGCTTAATACGGATTTAATAGGAGAAACTAGCATGTGTCCGGCACAAGGAATAGCCTGTAACTTACTCATTGTATCTTGCGCTGTATTTATTCTAGTATTGAGCTCAGCATAGGGATTGTAATAGGGTGTATTGTCAATTATAGAAAAAGATGTATTGTTTAAATTATTGTTTGCTAACATATATTATCTTTCCTTAAAGTTATTAAACATATACTAAGCATATACTTAATTAATTTAAATGTCAATTTTTTATTTAATTAAAGTGTGAGTTGAATTTAATAAATATTAATTTTTTGTTCAAATGCACGACCGCCAACATAGGTAACATTTAGTTCACCCACATAGGTAACACAAACTTAATTTTTTTTCCTTTGAAGAGCCAATTCTAAGGCGGATGAAAGAGGGATTTCTTGAGATGTCAAGGTCGAGCGAAGCGAGCCGAAGGGAA
>JAEYWL010000037.1 GCA_023428915.1 Verrucomicrobiota bacterium | reverse complement strand
TTTTTTTTTATTAGACGGCGAACATCGCTTTGAGGATTTTAGGCGGCTCTATTTTTTGCAAGCAGCCTTTTTTCTTCAGTAGATCCACCATCATGCCGGGGTGCACAGTGTCTAACTTGAGATCTCTTGGATATGGGATCTCAAAAAGATGTGTGTCTGCTTTTTGATAATGAGCCTCAAGAGCTGTGTTTTTTTGTTTTTTATAATGCTCTACCAATTTTGCTTTTAAGGCTTTCTCCATTTCGATTAAGGCTAAAATAGTCGTGTTGGTGGCAAACTCAGAGCAGATCATATTTTGATGCTCCTCACTTTCCAACTTTGCCTTCACCTCTTTTTCCCAGTCGGTAACTTTCTTGCCTTTATGGCCAAAAGGTACCCAATCCAGCGTTCCAGCTACAAAACGGTTTTTAGTATTGTTTTCAAGATTTTCATAATCTTTTTTATGGATCGCTAAACTCTGCTTTTCAAACTCCTTTCTCACGGCTTCGCGCCAGTCTGTGATCCCTAGGCTGCGGTACATTTCAATTACATGAGTTAAAGTGTTTCCTTGAACTAAGCGGGAAGGGTCAAGCCTCCATATATCATTTACAAGAGAATGTTCATACCCAACTTTGTTAAACTCATGACTACGTTGTAGTTCAGAAATGTATAAAGCTTTTTTATCTACGGCAAATACTGCGCCATGTTGATAAGAAGAGACAAAAGTTTCCAGCAGTTGGTGTTCTAGGTCTTTTCTAGTGTCGTATAAGACTCTGGAGCGCACCATGTGCTCTGCCACTAAGTCGCCGCTGCGATAGTGCCCTGGAGCTTGATCAGCATATTGACTGCCGACCTTTGCAAGCAAATCATCAGCTTTTTCCGCTACTTGGAATACCTTGTTTTTAAATACTTCATTATTTGCGATGATCTCATGTAACGAGTCATCGGCCTTATTATTAATTTCATCCCTTAATCTGATGACGTTGCGCAGCATAGACATTTCTTTTAAGCTGACTTTGTCTTGCTGATTAATAGGAGCGCCTTTTTTGTAGTTTTTATAATTCCGTCCTAATTTTTCCACCACCTTAACTGCTTGATCTAAATATCTAGTTTTCCAGCTTAGATAGCGGATAAAGTTCATAGCTTGAACCTGCTCATCAGTAGCCTTTAGTTCAGGTACTCCTGCTTTTTGCATTTTGAAGGCAAGTAAGCCTAACTTACGCTCAAAAAAATTAAGGCCAGCGTGTTCTTTAACCTCCTTAACAAAATCTTCATCGGCTGGAATATTCAACTCTTTGTTTTCAAAAATTAATTGGATGATAGTGTCTCCCACTTCATTGATAAAACTTTTCTTTTTACCGACAATTTCGCCAATAATTTTATTGATGCGGGTATTCGCTACAGTCCTCGTCATGAAGTGGCCGACTTTTTCTTCTTGAGTCGCTGTCAATTCTTGACCAGCAATACCAGCTGCAACGATATCGACAATCTCTTTTTCTTCTTTAGTTAAGGCCTTTTTCGCATTGTCCACGATCAAGCGGATATCGGTACCTTTGAGAAGGGTCTCTACATGCTGCAAAGCAAACAACTCCAGATCTTCTCTCATACCTTCCGGCATTGCATCTTTAACCACTAAGTAGTTGCGATACTTTTCCACTGCTGCGCTGTGCTTTAATTCTTTTGCAGGGTAGGAAGAAGCAAGCAAATGCTTCCACATGGCTTGCAGCATTTCGCGGTTGTCATCGGTTTCAGGGATTTTTGCCAGTTCCTCCAGGGCTTCTTTTTCAGCTTTTAAAGAAGGCAGAGTTTTGTACACCAACTCAATTTTGCGATAGTGTTCTTGGGCTGCAGTCCCTTCGTTCGCTTTGATATCCTTTTCAATGGCTTGCGTAGCTGTAGTAAAGATATGATTGATATCTGCGGCTTGTTTATTGTAGTGCAAGTTTTTGGTAAGGCGGTCTTTTAAACCCAGCTTTT
Source organism: Verrucomicrobiota bacterium (assembly GCA_023428915.1). Lineage (GTDB taxonomy): Bacteria > Chlamydiota > Chlamydiia > Chlamydiales > JAEYWL01 > JAEYWL01. The sequence goes on along the minus strand of JAEYWL010000037.1, from coordinate 14,043 downwards.
TAACCAAAGCGGCTTGGATTACATCCCTTAAAGCTTGCTCATCCAGCTGCGCAGTTACAGCTGGATTCTCGCTTTCAAAACGCGGCGCTAATTCATTTTTTATCTCTTCGATTAGCTGTTCTGTATATAATTGGCTCTTCAGATAGAGTTCCTTTTTGGTGGCATTGTCGGAGCTGCCATAATATTGAGAAATGGCGGCAGATACTTTTGCTTTAATGTGCAAGCGGACAATATCCACTTCTGGATCTTTAGGCTTGAACAGGGAAGCAAAGAAGTTGCCGATAGTTTGGAAAAAGCCAATCTTTTCTTCTTTGAATAAAGCGGATTTGGTTGCTTCTTTATCATCAAAAGGGGTCACAATGTAACTTTTAACAGCTTCAGTAACGCCGGCTTTATTGACTGTCAGGCGGTTGCTCTTTAATTCTACCAGGGTAGCTTGTGTTTTCAGCTCCTCCTGCAGCTTGCTATTAAGCATTTGCGCCTTATCGGAATTAGATAGGCCGTGGAATAGTTTTTTTTCTGCAATCTCATTAATTCTTTTTTCAATGCCGGCGGAGATTTTCTTAACATGACCTTCAAGATTTTTGGCATCGCCAACAGCTTTAGACTTTTCTAAGGGCTGTTTGACGAGGACGCCTTGCACGACTTCTGCAATTTCGGCGGCATTCTCTTCAACATCCAGCCTGTCTAAGTTGTCTAGTTCCAGCAGATTGATTTGGCCCTTAATACCTAAGGCGTCGGCTAAATAATGATCGGTGGCAGTTTGCAGCTCTTGAGCAATCTCAGAGGAAAGTAGATCGGCATCACGATCAAATAAAGCTCTTGAATTTGTGTTTATACGAGCAATAGCTCTCTGGATAAGATCTGCTGTTTCGTTTGAAACTTCTTTTAAATCTTCATAATGTGGATCAGCGAAACGAACTGCATATGCATAAGGTCTTTGACTGTCGGTATATTTCTCGAGGTTGCCCTTCATTTCCTTTAGCAATTTATCTAATTCTTGCTTGCCCTGCACTAAGTGCAGGGAATTTCCAGGAGTAGCTCCTGCCATCTCCATAAGGGCTTGTTTAGTATTGTTCTGAATTAACTCGACCACACGATTGCGGTTTATTTTTTTATCAGCTCTGACCTTGCGGCCTTTTAAGACCTCATAGAAATCATGAGTCATCAGTTTAGCTGGATCAGCCAGAGCTTCATTAATAGTTTTTAATTTATTGAAGTTAGTTGATGTGACATTCATTTTTTAACGCTTTTGTTTATTGTTTATAATATTATTTTAAATAATAAACATTAACGAATAACCAATTCTATATTAAATAAATGTAAATATAAAAAATCGGATTATTCTGTAATTAGCGCTTTAGTAAGCTTGAAAAGGCACAACTAAGGTTTTAAATTAAGATTTGGTTAAGCTAAGACAAGAAAAAGATATGGTTAAATAATGAAAAAAATTATTATTCATTAATTAACTCTGATGGCATTACTAATTTATGTACTCACCCCGCAAACGATTACTGGGCATTTCTATAGGATTATTTTTATTGTTTGCCCTTCTGGTGGCGCAATTCTATAAGATCCAAATAGTTGAGGGAGATAAATGGACGAAGGAAGCTGCCCGCCAACATTATTTCTTAGTCAAGGAACCCTATAAACGAGGTGTCTTTTACTCCAATACAGGCATTAAGCAAGGGCATCCGGAGAAGCCGCAGCCATTTGTTATCGATGTGCAGAAGTTCCACCTATATGTTGATCCGCTTTCTATTCCGTATGATGCGCGGCCAATGGTTATTGCCTTTTTGGAAGGCCAGCTGGATTTGACTATTGAAGAGCGGCTGCAATTGGCCAAGCAGTTTGAAAAGCACAGCCGCAGCCGCAAACTAGCTATGTGGCTAGATGCCGATTCAAAAGAAAAAATTCAACAGTGGTGGCTGCCTTTTGCTAAAGAACAGGGGATTCCCCGCAATGCCCTTTACTTTGTTTCCGACTACCAACGCTCATACCCTTTTGGAAAATTGCTTGGCCAGGTATTGCATACAGTGCAAAGCACCAAAGATGAGAAAACCCATGCGGCCTTGCCGACAGGAGGATTGGAGCTCTATTTTCAAAGCATCCTCGAGGGAAGGCAGGGGGTGAGGCGCTTAATGCGATCTCCAAGGCATGCCCTGGAAATGGGAAAAGTGCTTGAAACCCCGCAAAATGGCGCCGATGTTTATTTAACCATCAACCATTATCTGCAAGCAATTGCTGAAGAGGAAATAGAAAAGGGCGTAAAAAAAGCCAAAGGCAAATCGGGCTGGGTGGTGATGATGGAACCAAAAACCGGCTACATCCTAGCTCTTGCCCAATACCCATTTTTTTATCCGCCGGACTACCGGCTTTTCTATAATGATCCTGAGCTTGTAGAACACACGCGGTTAAAAGCGTTAACCGATGCCAATGAGCCCGGCTCCATCTTTAAGGCTATTTCCGTAGCCGTGGCCCTTACAGCCAATGCAGAGATGCGCAAACAAGGCAGGCCTGAGTTATTCCATCCTGAAGAAAAAATTGCTACCGCTAATGGTATTTTTCCCGGGAGGTCAAAGCCCATTAAGGATACTCGTTACCACAAATATCTCAATATGTACATGGCTTTGCAAAAATCCTCTAATATTTACATGGGGAGGATTATTGACAGGGTCATTCAAACATTGGGCATTGACTGGTACCGCAAGCAGCTGCATGAGACATTCGGCATGGGAAAAAAGACAGGGGTGGAATATGCCTCTGAAACCAGCGGCTTGCTGCCCACGCCCGGAAAAAAGCATCCCAATGGCAAATTGGAATGGTCGATTCCCACTCCATACTCTCTTGCGATGGGGCACAATGTGCAGGCAAATAGCCTGCAGATGGTTAGGGCCTATGCTTTATTTGCCAATGGAGGGTATTTTGTTAAGCCGACTTTGGTAAAAAAAGTGGTGCGCACACTAGAGACAGGGGAGGAGGAAGTTTTACTGGATAATACCACGCCGGATCGCATACAATCTTTTCCAAAAGTACTGGCTGATGAAGTAGTTGCCGAGACTGTAAAAGCGATGAAGTTTGCCACCAAGCAAAAAGGCGGCGAAGCCCGCGGCGATATTCCAGGCTTTACCGAGGCTGGTAAATCGAGCACAGCAGAAAAAATAGTGAATGGCACCTACTCTGATAAACAGCACGTGTCGACATTTGTAGGGTTTGCTCCGCTTTCTCAGCCTGCTTTTGTATTGTTAGTGACTATTGATGAACCGGAATTCGGCTTTATTCCAGGTGTTGGTAAGGCTCACTTCGGAGGGGCCTGCTGCGCCCCGGTCTTCAGGGAAATTGCCAAACGTTCATTGGAATACCTTGGGATTACTCCCGATGATCCTTTTGGATATCATCCAGGAGATCCTCGATATGACCCTCAGAAGGCAGATTGGGTTAAAGAAACTAGATTGTTGCAGGAAATATATGAAACATGGAATAAATAGCGCAAATGAAGCTTAAAAAAATTTTAAAAGACATTCCTAGCCTATCTGTGAAAGGATCCAAAGATGTTTTGATATCGGGCATCTGCGCCAACTCAAAATTAGTAGGGCCCGGGAACCTATTTATTGCCAAACGCGGCAAGACCCAAGACGGCAACGCCTTTATCTCTGAAGCCATTGCCGCCGGTGCAGTGGCAGTGGTTACTGATATTTATAATCCGGCGTTAAAAGATCTTGTACAGATTATTTATCAGGAAAATCAAGGGCAATCACTTGTTGAAGCCGAGGCCCAGCTCGTGGCAAATTATTACCAAAATCCCTCGGATGATTTGTTCATGGTAGGTATTACGGGGACAAGCGGCAAGACCACGACAGCCTTTTTAGTAAAACATCTTCTTGAATTTTTGCATGTTCCCTGCGGCTTGATCGGTTCAATTGAGTATATTATCGGCAATTTGCATTATAAGCCCACCCATACGACCCCTGATTTGATTACCAACAACAAGCTTTTGCGGGAAATGCTGACGCAGGGCTGCAAAGCAGCTGTTATGGAAGTGACCTCACATGCTTTAGATCAAGGGCGCACTGCAAATATAGAGTACGATGCCGCCATTTTTACCAACTTAACAGGCGACCATCTCGACTACCATCAAGACATGCACACTTACAGCCAGGCAAAAGCAAAGCTTTTTAAAGGTTTGAAAACGAATAAGAAAAAAGGCCCTAAGCTTGCTATTGTTAATGTCGATGATGTTTGGCATGAACAAGTTGCCTCCGCCTGCAATGCCGCCAAGCTTACCTATGGGATTAACAATACAGCCGATGTGCAAGCCAAGAACATCAAGCTAGCTGCTGCAGGTACAAGTTTTGAATTAAGCTACGCAGGCCAAACAGTATCGTGCCATATTCCATTGGTTGGCAGGTTTAATGTTTACAACAGTTTGGCAGCCGCTTGTGTCGGAATACATAAAGGGGCCTCCCTGCCTGTAATTGCGAAATGCATGCAGCAATTTCCTGCTGTTCCCGGCCGTTTAGAACAAGTGGAAAACCCATTAGGGCTGAAGATTTTTGTTGATTACTCGCACAAAGAAGATGCCTTGAGGAATGTACTTGAAACTTTAAGGGAATTCAAGCCGGCAAGGCTCTTTACTGTTTTTGGATGCGGCGGAGATCGCGATAAGACGAAAAGGCCTAAAATGGCAGCTGTTGCAGAAAAATACTCTGATTTTACAATCGTGACCACCGATAATCCCCGTTCAGAAGACCCGGAAACAATTGTTCGCGAAATAATTGCCGGTTTTAACTCTTTGGAAAATTTTTGCGTAAAATTTGATCGTCGACAAGCTATTGAAAAGGCCATTGAAATGTCTGGTCCCGATGATATTATCTTAATAGCGGGAAAGGGACATGAAACTTACCAAATCTTTGCCCATCGGACAATAGAGTTTGATGACCGCGCAGTGGCAAAAGAATTATGCAGCCGCATGGTGCAGGCAAAACTATGAGCAAATATTATATGCGTGCATTATCAGCCCTTTTGCTGGCAGCATTACTGTTTGGCTGCGGAAGAACGCCAGTCCAGGAAGAGTTTATAGTCGAGCCGTTTCCGCCGGCCCCCATACAATATTACAAGCCGGTACAACCAGTCCCGCCTCCGCCGCTTGATGACTATGACCCGCTATATAAGCCTGTTTCTCCTGCTGCACCGCTGATCGTAATTGATCCAGGCCATGGAGGAAAGGATTTAGGCACAGAGTCTGCCAAAGAGCCTAAGTATCAAGAAAAAGCTTTAAACCTGTTTACAGCGCGTTTAGTGGCTCAATATTTGCAAAAAATGGGCTATCGGACTGTTCTTACGCGCAAGGATGACACCTTTATAGAATTGGATAAACGCGCAGAAATGGCCAATCAATTAAAGCCGGTACTTTTTGTCAGCGTGCATTACAATTCTGCTCCGACAGATAAAGCTGAGGGAATAGAGGTGTTTTTTTATAAATCCGATGCAGATAAAGCCCGGACGAATTCATCTAAAAAATTGGGGGAGGCTGTACTCGCCCAGGTTGTTCAACAGACCAACGCCCAATCCAGAGGGGTCAAGCATGGCAACCTTGCAGTCATACGGGAAACAAATATGCCTGCTGTCTTGGTTGAAGGGGGATTTTTAACCCATCCAGTTGAAAGGCAGAAGCTGCTCGACTCCAACTACCTCAAAAAAATCGCCTTGGGCATCGCCAAAGGCATAGACTTGTTTATTTCCAAGAGCTAGCAGGGACCTTATGGACCCCAAGGACAATAAGGACCAGGGACACTAAGGTCCATGGTGTCGTTAAGGTCCCTTCTCCCCTTTAAGCGCCTAATTCGGACTTTAGTTCTTCATTCTTTATCAAATTCAATCTTTTATTAAGCCTTCTTTAGTGTATGATTAATTTACTATAAATATGTTTTGGAACCATTTTAAACAATAATCAGTTATGTTAATATAATAATCTAATATTAAATTACTAGTTAATTAAAAAGGAGGCTAATGGAAGCTACAGGAGGTCTAACTCTAAGACCCTTATACGCTCTTCCAACTGACTCGAACCGTTCGGCAGTAGGAGGGAAGTATACAATTGCATCGCCTCTAAATGCTGTCACAGATTATGTGACAGATCGGGAAAATGGTTTGGATAACATGAGTGCCATAGCCTGCCTTTTTAAAAGGATAGTGCTGGGCTTTGAACTCGTTGGTAAAGGATTTGCCAGAAGTTTTAATTTTGACAGGACGATTAGGACTTTGGACACCTTTATGGATTTTGCGGGTGCCATAGCGGCATTTATCGATTTCTTATCTATCTTTGAACCGAAATTTGATAGCAACGGCAAGATGATTGGGATCAAGATCCATCGAGATATCATTGATATCATCGATAGAAGAGATTGGGTAGCAGGAGCTAAGCGGATTGCTTTGTTTGCCCTGCATGTGCTTACTGTACCAATATTTTTAGCTGAACGTTTAGGGCTATTTAAACTGGCAACAGTAGCAGCTGAGAGAATTGCCCGCGGCATTAACTTTTTGACGGCTGCAGTCTACTCTTTAAATATCATGCAAGATATTCAAGAGATCCTCAGCCGCTCGGATTTTTTCTGGCCCTTGGCGAAGTTTAGCGTGCACGCAACAGAGTTAGGCTTAACGTTAGCCATTATAGCGGGAGCCATAGGAGGACCGGGCGCTATCATTGCAGGAGTGTTGGCTTGTTTGGCAGATATTGTTTTAAGTATGATAGATAAACAACAATAGCTAAAGGAGGAGTTTATGGAAAATAACTTGTCTGTTCATGGCCCCCCGAGAACCTATGCAGAGCAAAATAGTACATATAATATCATTGTTGCAGGATGTAAAGAGGCTGCTCTCACAGCTGCAACAATCGTTTATGACCTTAAAGAAATAGCTGCCAATCCGCGCTCTGTGGGTTTAATCAACAGCATTTTTAGTGCTATTATTATGTCCCTTGAATTTGCTGAAGAACAAATGGCGGCAGCTGGAAAGGAAATTATTGACATCACTTGGAATGTGACCTTTAAGGATACCATAAAAAGCATAAACGGTTTTATCAGTGTTTTTAAAATTTTCAATAGCGTGAATGATTGTAAAACATTTGCCTCCCAAACAATTTGGAAGCAGTTAAAGGTTATCGCCAAGTTTGGCGACAATCTTTGCTCCAGTGCAGAAGCGTTGGTTGTGTTAACCCTGCCTCATTTAGGTAAATCGGCGCTTACCTTTGGCCGCACAGCTTTGGGTCCAGTTACCCTTAGTGTCGTAAAAAACTGGTTTAAGAGTTTTGCCTGCATATTTAGCATTCTTGATGCCTTGACAGTTATTCAGGATATGAAAAAGCATGGCCAGAAAAAAAGGAGCATGGTTTCCTTAGCTTGCGATATCGCTAAACTAGCTGTAATTATATTGAGCGGTTCTTTGGGTGTTGCTGTTGTGGCTACAACCTCGCAAGCATTCTTGCTTACCTTTACCACCTGGGTGGCAACTCAAACCATTAAGACCGTATATGACATCCACAATAACCGCGCTAAAGCGCTAACTGCTGCTGGTACGACTCACCAGCATAGGTAATAAATGGTTCACCTACATGGGTAACACAAGCTTAATTCTTTGTGTCTTTGCGATCTTTGTGTTTAATATTTAAACCCGACTTGCTACCTTCTAAGACCCTGATTGCTAATTTTTTTCGGGCACGTGCAAAATTTTAGGTTGCAGTATGGACGCGAAGCTTTGGCCGCATGAATGGATATGCGTAGTGGTCATTTTAGCTTTTATAGCAAGTTTGACGCTATTCTCTATCAGACACCCGCCTGCACAATTGCCCCTGATCCAAGATATTCCCGCAGATCATATGCTAGTGTATGTTAAAGGGGCAATTGTTGGGCCTAGTGAAATTAGCCTGCCAATAGGCAGTACTGTAAAAGAACTTGTTCCTCTTATACATTTATCTGAAGATGCAGATCTTGAGGCTATTAAATTAGAAAAAAAACTACGCAATGGCCAAGTTGTGCAGATTCCGTTTAAATTTTTTACCATCACAGTTAAAGGAGCAATCGCAGAACCAGGTTATGTTAAAATTCCCGCAGACACAACCATTTCTCAATTGCCCAATTATATTCGTCTAAAAGAAACTGCCGATTTATCTTTTTTTAAGAAAAAACGAAAGATAAAAAATAATGAAACAATCCTAGTTCCCTTTAAATAAACTCTATTAATAATATATTTATTTAGTATTGACTCAAAGTAAAGAGACTGGTATAGTTTTACCTCCAGGGGGTTAAATGCTTACAACCTGGGAACCATCTGAATTAAGTAGTTTAGGAGACTAAAATAAGATGACTCCACCAATTCGCGTTCCAGCGCCAGGACAGCCGCAGCCATTGCCGCCGCAGCCAAAGCCCAACGATAAAAAAGATGATAAGCGTTCCTGGTCAGAAGTTCCTCTCATTCGCCAGGCAAATGGCGTAGCTAGAATGGTGACCCATTCAGACAAAGGCGCAGAATCTGTACAAAAAATAGTAAAAGTGTTTAAAGCACTTGCGATTGCAGTTGAAGTTTATGTTAGCGAAAAGGCTCTTCGCATTACAGCAACCCTTGATATTCTAGATGAGTATGTAGACGGTGTTCAGTCTTTTGGCGATATTCGCGAGATTGCTGAAGGGGCCTTAAAACAACTCTGGAATGAAGGGATTTGCAAATTTGTTGGAATGGTTTCCTTAATGGCAAGCAATGTCTGCAGCATGATGATGCTGGTAGGCGATCGTTTAAAGCTTGTGAGCTGGGGAGTTGTACAAGCGAAAATAGGCAACACGTCAATTTTTGGGGTGCGCGCTTTCGTGTGTGTAAAAGATCTTGCTTTGGAAAGAGTAGCCCGTCAAACAGCGGTTGTTGGCTTTTTCTTACTAGGTATTGTAAGTGTGAATAATTGGATACAAGGAAAAGAAATTTTGGATGCCAAGCTGCAACTAGCCCATGCAGCCCCTGAAATTTTATTCCAGTTAGCCATGCTGGCAAGCATGACCGGCGGTTTGGTCATTGCTCTGCGACTAACGGCCGCCATTATGGATGCTGTTAAGATGTACCACAAAGTAAATAAATAAGCTAAATCTTGAGAATATGAGGATATTATGAATACTACTGCTGTCTACGGCAACTATAAGCCGCTCACTATTCCAGGACCGGCTAACTTTACTGAGGCCTTGCAAGAAGTTAAAAAAACTGCCTATACAGTAATTAATGATGTGGCTTTCTTAGTTCAAAACACAAAAGGGCTCGAAAAAACAACCAAGTGGATATCAGCCAACATTTCCATGGGAAAGTGGCTCTGCAATAATTTTCAAATAGTCTTATCTGAATCAAAAGTGATTTGCATAACTGCTGCAGAAACTACGCTAAAATCTGTTGCTGAAACGTTTGGCGCTTTCCATATTTTTGGCAGCGGTCAAAAACTCTGCAGGGACTATTCTAAAGCAAATGCTATTAGTAAAATATCCTTGGTCTTCTTGGCCGTCAGTGATTCTTTTGAAGCTTTATTGTATCTGCAAAAACAACAGCTTGTAGATAAAATTACCGCTGGTTCCAAATTCATCAGGCCGGTTATCCAGTTTTTTGCTTTTATTGCACAAAAAACAGGCACCCAGCGCTTTTTTGCGGTAGTATTTGAATTTGCAGGAAAAGTCACTGTGAATCACATCAAATGCTGGACACAAGTCATAGGAGTTAGTTTTGGCCTAGTAGAGATTTTCAAGATCCTAGGGGATATTCAAAAACAGCATAAACACAGCTCTTGCTATTTAAAAATCGCAAGCGATGTGACCAAAGTTGCTATGATAGCGTTCTCAGGCAGCTTAGGCTTCTGGGCTGGACTGACTGCCACCTTTGCTTTCCAACTTCTCGTTGTGGTTGGAAATACTGCTCCGGTAGCTCGCTTAATCTACGACAATCGTTACCCAGCAAACAAAGTATAGTCTTTAAACCCGCCAATCGGCGGGTTTTTTTCGCAAAAAAAATCCCTCAATTTTACAATTGAGGGATTTCAGATCAGAAAACCAGTTGTTTTAGGCCAGTTTTCTTCTCTTATATAGTATAACAGCGCTTATCGCAATTAAAGATCCAAGCATTAAGTAGGTAGCGGGTTCAGGGGTTGCCAGCCAAAAGTTTGGGGCAATTGGTATTCTGCCATTCGTAAAAGCAAAAACATTTGATTGTATGGAGGTACTATCACCTGTAATATACTGCGTTATATTAATTCCATTAGTAAGTTGGGACCAGGTTCCAAATACACTATTAAAACTTGGTTCAGAGGCAGCAACAGTATAATAACCCGGGGTAATCGTTACAGGGGTGGCAAGAGGAGTGTACCAATACCCGCCGGATAAAAACGAAGTGGGTCCATTTTTTACTACATTTATAGTGCTTAGCAGAGTATTAATAACTGAACTATTGTAGCCCCATGAACCAACAGGACTTTTCCATAAGCTTACGGTACGTGAGGGGTTATTACCCCAAGTGCCCCCTAGTTCTTTGTAACCAAGGGCGGTTATTTGAAATGTTTGCGTTGTTAAAATAGTATAGCCATAAACCGCTCCAACAGAAAATCCGCCAGCTTGGGTCCCTGTTGCAAATGCAGCTGCCTGAACCTGTGTATAACTTAAATTAGCTACAATTAAACTTAGTACAATTAATATGAGTTTTATATTCATAATAATTCTTCTTTTTAATATTTTCGCTGTCTGGTTTTTAAAATAACACACATAATCTTAATTTTAATTTAAATTATTATAAATTTTAAATCAATAAGGAAAGTTTGTTTCTAAAGTTCGCATTTCCTTATTCCGGTAAATAAGAAGAATTGGCGAATTTTTTTTCGCAAAAAAATCCCTCAATTTTACAATTGAGGGATTTCAGATCAGAAAACCAGTTTTTTTAGGCCAGTTTTCTTCTCTTATAAATCGCAATAGAGCTAACTGCTACTAATGACCCTAACATTAGATAAGTAGCAGGTTCTGGTGTAGCCAAAGGCTCTAGCCAGGCATTTACATTAATAGGCTTGGCAGTTCCGCCTATCGAGGAAGCATAATTGGTATTTATAGACCCTGCTGTAAACCCCATAATTGCCTGAGTAATTTGAATGCCGCTTATAGGGGTCCAATATCCCATTCTCGTTCCGGTCGCTATAGCTACACTGGCAGATAAGGAGTAATATTGACCCGCGGCAATTGTTATGGGTGTTGCAAGAGGTGCATACCAATAGCCTGCTGAGGAGAAAGAGGTAGGGCCATTGTACACTACAACAGCAGAAGCAAGTTTAGTGTTTATGCCAGGATTTGAGCTGCCCCATGCTGCTTTAGTACTACTCCAAAAATCCACGGTTTGAGTGACAAAGCCGGTACTACCGGGAGGGGGGATATAACCCAGAGCAGTGATTTTAAAATTTTGCGTTGCCAAAAAAGTATACCCAAAAGTAGGGCCGAAAGAAAGCCCGAGGCTTTGTTGGGAATTAGTACCGAGTGCAATAGCATTAAGAGATGCAGCACTAAAACTTGTAAGCATTATTAATGTAAAAACTAAATATCTAATATTCATAAAATTACTCTTATTCATAAAATTACTTTTTTATAAATACATTACATGTCTAATACTAGGCTATCAAATATAAATTTATATTTAAACTAAATTTTAATTATTAAAACTATTTTTTTAACAAAATAAACGCTATGTAGTTAAGGGGAATAATAAGGTTTAGGAAATGCTTGAAAGTTTATTACCTGTAAAGCAATTGGAAAAGTGGCCCGCCAGCTGTCATACTCATGATCGCCGCAGACCTCCCGATAATAGACCCAATATTTTTTTTCCTTCAGCATGTTATGGAAGTCTCGATTTGCCTGTAATGCGGAAGGACTGCCGTAGTTTAAATTTACCTCTTGGTTGCCCACATCTAAATAAAATTTAGTGGGGATTTTTGGATTTTTAGCAAAGCGCTCAATAAACCATTCTTCATTACAACTAGCATCGGGCCGCCACCAAAAAGCTCCGGATTGGCAAATGACGTTGCCGAAACGTTCAGGGTGCTTCATAGCAGCATAACAGGCAGCTAATCCCCCCATGCTTGAGCCGGCAATAATAGTTTTAGCTGGGTTGGGACTCACATTATACATGCTTGCAAGCCATGGAATTAATTCATTAGCCAAAAAATCAGCGAATTTGTCATCGCATGGTTTCTTCTCTATTTCCCTGACCGGCTGCTCAATGCTGCCAACAAATAAGGCTACCATAGGTTGTAAACGGCATTCTCCAATTAAATTGTCTAAAATTACCGGCGCAGCCATCCAATCCCTTACATAGGCAGCGCCATCTAAGACTACTAGCAGAGGGTAGGAGTTGCGATTGTGTTTATCATAGTACGGGGGAGTGTACACCCAGACATCACGCAGATTGTCATGCGCCTTACTATAATAAAACGAATGATAGACTTGTCCTTTTGGGATTGACTGGCGTGGGTGATTCCAAGGCATATAGGGAAGATTATCTGGAGGAAGAGGAGATGCAGTCAAAAGGGGGGGAAGCATTAAGATTAATAGGAAATTTAGATATTTTTTCATAAAACTCCATTTTTTTTACTTTTTAAAAAAAATATTCATTTAAATCAATAAAGAAAATATTGAAAATTAAATAAAATAAATAGTAATATGCTTATATAAGGAATAAAGTAAATTCCTTAAGTACAGTGGAGTTGTTATATGAAAGCTCTAAACATTAAGTTATTAAGCATTACTTTTTTGCTCTATAATTTTTTTGGACCAGCATACATGTATGCAGCTGAAATCAGCAAATTTTTGCATTAGACTTCTTGTGTAATTACATTTGCTTGCCAAAATTGCCTTTTTTGGCATCTATATCGCTAAATTTTTCGACCATATGTATTCATATGCTCTCAAAATTTTTCGATAAATCTGCTCAAAAAACTTCAATTTTTTCAAGCAAAGCTAATTACGCAAGAAGTCTATTAATGATTGATAGAGGACTTTAAACATACCATGCTTTGCCCCTCTTTGTTAAAAATACGATCCAAGCCTATTTTGATTATTACCACTACTTTGCCAATGACACTCTAATAAACCGCCTTTTATATAGGTAAAATCTATATAAGCTAAACGGCTACAATATTTAAAAAAAATATAGTATAATTAAGGCATAAAGTAAATCTCATGACTGGGCCCTGTATGACTTTCTAAAAGGGTCTTGTAAAGTGTTTTTTCGCAGTTTTAGCATAAACCCCGTCAACCTCATAGGTGTAGTATGAATCATCAAACATGGGTTCTAGTTGCTAATAGTTCTGATGCAAAAATATTCCGCCTGGTAAAATTTCCTGAGATAAAGGAATTAACTTCCTTAAGTCATCCTGAAAGTAGATTGCGCGACAGCGAATTGGTCACTGATAGGCAAGGACGCAACTTTGAAAAGGGAGGTGTCACCAGGCATGCGTATCAATCACGCCACGATCCAAAATCACAAGAAATGGAAAAATTTGCACGAGAAATAGCAAGATTCCTTTGCGAAGCACATGTGCAAGGTCTGTTCTCAAGATTATATCTATTTGCCAGTCCTGCGTTTTTAGGCATATTACGGCCCCACTTAACTGAAAAGTTAAATGGCGCCATAATAGCAGAAGAGGCAAAAGATCTATGCCTGCTGGATAAATCAAGCATTGAAGAGCATATAAGCGACCTAAGGGCTATTGCCAGGTAATCTCAGGTGATTTAAGCTTACATTTTGTGTTATGCCAGTATCTCTAGGAGAGGGACCATAACGACGCCAGGGACCTTAGGGACAAAGTCTCCTTGTCCCTAAGACCCTGATTGCTACCTTATAAGGGTCAGATTCGAGTTCTTTTCCTCTAGGAGCTCGCACGAAGCCCTGAAAATCAGTAGGCCATATTAATAATATGACCTACTGATTTTTGCGAGCTCCTAGAGAGAAAATAATCTCGAATATGGCCTATTATAAGGTAGCAATCAGGGT